>CAKZQF010000031.1 GCA_937139475.1 uncultured Gammaproteobacteria bacterium
CGCGAAGCTGCTGCTGTTGAGCACAACTATGAACATCCAAATGCAAACGGTGAAGAAGAGCGAGAAGCTCAGCCACAGCAAGCGGTTATTCGTCAAACTGAAAAGGTTGGTCGTAATGAACCTTGTCCGTGTGGTTCAGGCAAGAAATACAAACAATGCCATGGTAAATTAGCATAATTTAACCGATGCTAAAAAAGGCTAATCAAGGTGACTTGATTAGCCTTTTTTTATGTCCAAGCCAGCATGCTGAATTATTGAGTCGCTATATTGCACTGATATCGATTTTTTAATAATTGATGGGATAATCAACTAAATAACGGCGGTCCATTGATTGTGAACTGGCTCAACTAAGGAAGGGTAATCAGCAAGTGATAATTCATCTGCGATAGTAAATTGCTCATCTTGGATATCGCGGAGGCGGCGACCTTGAATGATTTTTAAGTTGGCACTTTGCAATATTGAAACAACAGGCTGCGATATTTTTTTACCACTTTTTACAACAACGCCTATCTCGCCATTGTTTAGGCGCACTAATGCGCCAATTGGAAAGATCCCAACGATATTTATTAGCTTATCAATTAGACCTGCATCTAAAGAAACACTGCGCTCTTTATAAAGTATCGCTAATGCCTTCTTACCAGAATTACAGGTACGACTATTCGTTGGGCGAACTAAAGCCGTGTAAGTATCAGCCACTGAGGCGATTTTAACCGATAGCGGTATAGCATCTGCCGTAAGGTTATGCGGATAGCCTGAACCATCGATTCGTTCATGGTGGTGAAGTGCTATATCTAACCAATCTTTATCATCTACACCTAACCGTGAGAGTTCCTTATGACTCTCCAGCGGATGTTGTTTCAATTGCTGAACCTGTTCGTCAGTTAACGCGGATTTTTGATGGTGTAATGCTGTCTGTATATCGGCCATTCCCAAATCATGGGTCAGGGCACCGCAAAGGATCGGTAACCGTTGATTACGCGTTAAATCGCTTTGCTTTGCAATGACTTCACCAATAATGGCACGATGCAGCGCATGTAATAATCCATAATCGCTTTCGCTGTCAATATGAAACGCCGCAAGCAACGCATCTTGATGATACTCACAAACCCACTGGATCTCGTTTGCTAGCTTGGTTATTTGATAGCTAAAGCTAACAACAAGGGGTTCGCGCGCGAGCTTGAATATATGATATAGCTCGCCTAACCAACGTTCCTTAACATCAAATATGGTATCTTTGGCCGGAGGCGGTGCATGATTCAGTGCGTAGGTAGGAATGACATCAGCACTAGGCGCCGGTTTCGGTGGTACGAGCTCAGGTTCATCAAGGAAAAAGCCTTGCGCAACTAACACTTTCTTTTGTCGCTGCGATGTCACCATACGTCCGTGTTTGAATAAGAGGTCGCCACTCTTTAAATAGATCGACTGGGCAATCGGGCTACCCACTTTAATCATATTGTAATCGACAGGTTTTAATTCACCCATGACTTGCTCCCAGTATGTGAGCGATATTCCCACATTACATCAAATGTTTCCTCATTATAGGGACAGTATTTTGATTAACAATACTCTATATGACAATACTATTAAAGGTCGCTTGTTTTTTAAGCGGTCATATCGTCTTTATTACTGGTAATTTGGCTTGATAGTCAGTAACAGTAAGGGGTATAGCTATTTTTTATTAAATTCCCTCTTTTAGTATTAAAGTGCTTCTTTTTACTCTGGTCCAATTACTTAGTCTTGTTTTGTCACATATTTAAATGGACGCTTGATCGAATGGATGGGTGACAATAGATAGCAACAAATGAATGGGCTTAAATGGGCGCTTAAGTGATCGGGTGCGCAACAATAGATAGAAAAAATGAATGGGGTTAAGCGTTAGATTGGGCAGGGAATGGTCATTAATTAAAAGCGCCATTAGCTAACAGCTAATGGCACTAAATAGGCGTTTTTAGTCAGTGGTCAAGATACCATCTTTTACTTGGTAGTTACTTATTTCAACAGCAGAGAGGAAGTTTTCACGATCGTCGTAAAAACTTTGTTTAATATACTCAATATCACCTGTTGCCGGTACTTGGTGCAACGCAACGTTAAAACTCTCACTAGTCGCGGTAACAATACCAATGCCATGCTTCCATAGTTCCGACATAGTCAGTTTCGTGGTTACATCATCGCGCATTGAGGCGGTTTGAGTCAAAATGTTGAAAAATGGATTGAGTTGTTTAAATGTTTCAACTGAATCTGGTGCAATTGTCGTTGCCAAATCTGACAGAGCCGTATCAATAAAGCTACCTAAGGTGCCAGATGAAACGGAGCTTGAGGTAAAGCCAAAGCTACGCATGCCTGTTTCTGGTTGCGCTGCATGCTCTGTAACATAGCTAGAATGGATATCGCCTGACAGGGTAATAACTCCCGCTGGGCTTAGCAATTCATTAATAAGCTTTTGTTTCGCTTGCGGAAAGCCGTCCCAATGATCAACATTAACGTAGAAACGATTCTTAAATAATGCTGGAATTGCCTCTGAGTCGAGCATCTGTTCCAGTGGTGCAATTGGTGTTGCAACACGTGATGAGCTTAAATCAAAAATTAATGGCGCAAAAGATACAGAGCTTCCTAAAATCTTCCAGGTTGAAGTTGATGTCATAATGCTGCCGCCTAGCCATTGCATTTGTGCATCACCGTAGGCATTTTGGCTGTTAGCGTCGGCTTGTCCCATATAGCCAGCATATAAATCAAATACATCTTTAACCACCATGTAGCGGCTGCCCATTTCAGAAAACAGGGCACTTTTTCCCATGGTAAAGTAAGCGATGCCTTTTTCCAGGCCATCGTCTTCGATTTCGGCGATACCGTAGATATCGAGTAGTGAGCTTGGGATCTGCTTAATTACTTCATTTAGATAGGCTATCGCTAAATTTCCTGATAACGCTGCCTGAGTTTTGCCTTCTGCTTTGCTCTGTGCATCGCTTTCGCTTAAACCGAGTTTGCTGATGAACTCCGCTTTATATAAGCCAATGATCACATCTGTTAATACCGTTTTTAGGATGTGATATTGCGGTGCATCGATGTCGATATATGCCATAAAATTGGCTTGTACAAAGGCCGTCGCATGCTCAAAAGGAATTTGCATCGCTTGAGCAATAACGCCTGCTGTGGTTGTTTGGTCCATAACCACGGTGGCAGGGAAGCCATCCTCAGGAATTAAATGGTCTGGGCGATGGGTTCTAAAGTCACTCATAAGTAGGTGTACATGCTTGCCAAACTTGAAATCGCGATAAATCTCAGTGTTTGGGAATAAATGCTCATCACTAATGCTCATCTCGCCTTGGCTAAGTGCTAGGGTCTTATCGTTGGCATGTTCATGATCTATTGGCATATATTCGAAATAAACACGCTCTGAGTCTTGCTTGCGTTTAAGATCTTGTTCGCTTGCCACGCCATTTAATGAGGTGGCCGTATCTTGCCAGCTATCATCTGCAAACTCATGATCATCCCACACCGCAATCATTGGAAAGTTCTCATGAACTTCTTGTAATAAGGTATCACCACGATAGGTTTTATAAAGTTGGCGATAATTGCTTAGGCTTTTCGCGGCATAAAATGTGGCATCGCCCTGGCCAAGTTTTTGCGCGCCATCTAAATCCTCAAACTCAAACCCGCGGCCACCGCTTGCTTGGAAAGAGGTATCACCGGTTGTTTCATAAACATAGTCACCCAAATGAACAATAAAATCCAAGTCATCGTTATCTAATACAGACAGGTAGGAATTATAATAGCGACCGATGTAATCTTGACAGCTAACAAAAGCAAACTTCACATCAACATCGGCATCATTTAGTGGCGCTGTCTTTGTGCGTCCCACATTGGAAACGTATTGCACGTCGTCTTTGGTGTAAATAAAGCGATAGTAGTAGTGAGTATAAGCATCAAGGTCGGTTACTCGAACCTTTAAGCAGTGATCATAATCACTGAGTGCGGTAAGCGTTTCGTCTACCCTTACATCATTAAAGTCCTTATCTAATGCAACTTGTAGCTGCACATCAATATCAGCCGCACCGGCGTCTTCAACACGTGTCCATAAAATCACACTATTTGGTTTCGGATCACCAGAGAGTAATGATTGAGGAAAGTAAGCTTGCCCAGGTTGTAGTCCTTGTGGCTTTGGTGTGGGCGTTGGCACTGGGGTCGGTGCAGGGGCGCTAGTATTGTTCGAATCACATCCAGTTAAACCGCCAAGCGCGACAGCGCTCGCACTAACCACCAGGGTGGACAGAAATTTACGACGAGTGTATTGCATTAGTTGTTTCCTTTTTTTAGTTTTATTGTTGGAATATTTTGTAACGACTTGAATTGAGTCTATTATTTGTGATTCCATTTTTAAAGTAATTTATCTAATTTTGTTATTTCCTCTTCGCTAGCCATCGACTTTCGGTCAACTGACACCAGTCAAAAATCAATGGGCCACAATAGAACAAATGCTTCATTTTCATGCACGCAATTGGTGCGCCCTTTGCCATTGACAATAATAATAAAAGTGATTTTTATCGTAAAATCAGTTATTTAAAAAGTTGGTATGTGACTTGAAATACCCTTGGCACAAATTACAAATTTAAATAAACAGGGTAAGACCTGATTTAAGGGGTTAACTAAATGAAAATGATTAGCGCAATTATCAAACCATTTAAACTCGATGATGTTCGCAGTGCGATTTCTGAGATTGGTGTTGATGGATTAACGGTGTCAGAGATTAGAGGCTTTGGCCGTCAAAAAGGTCATACCGAACTTTACCGCGGTGCAGAGTATCAAGTGGACTTTTTACCGAAAGTGAAAGTGGAAATAGCCTGCCAGAGCGATCAGGTTGAACGAATTGTGGATGCAATTGTTAGCGCCGCGCACACTGGAAAGATCGGTGATGGCAAGATTTTTGTAACGCAATTAGAACATACCGTGCGAATTCGTACGGGTGAAACAGACTTAGAAGCACTGTAAGGAGATTATGATGGAAGATTTAGTAAAGTTAGGTACAACGGTCTCAGAGCTTCGTTTTGCTCTTGATACCTTTTATTTTTTAATCTCTGGTGTGTTAGTGATGTGGATGGCTGCCGGTTTTGCGATGTTAGAAGCAGGACTTGTTCGTTCTAAGAATACCACCGAGATTTTAACTAAAAATATTTGTCTATATGCTATTGCCTGTACGATGTTCTTACTCGTTGGTTATAACATTATGTACGTTGATAACACCGAAGGTGGCTGGTTACCAAGCCTTGCTGGTTTTATCGGCTCACAAGCAAGTGATGCTGACCATGCATTAGAATCAGACTTCTTCTTCCAGGTAGTTTTTGTTGCTACCGCGATGTCGATTGTATCTGGTGCCGTTGCAGAGCGTATGAAACTTTGGTCGTTCTTGTTGTTTAGTGTTGTTTTAACTGGATTTATCTATCCTGTTGAAGGTTACTGGACATGGGGTGGCGGTTTTGTGTCGCAGCTTGGCTTTGTTGATTTTGCTGGCTCAGGTATCGTTCATATGGCGGGTGCTGCGGCTGCGATTGCTGGTGTGTTATTGCTTGGCGCTCGTAAAGGTAAATATGGTAAAAACGGCCAGATTAACCCAATTCCAGGTTCAAACTTGCCGATGGCGACATTAGGTACATTTATTTTATGGATGGGCTGGTTTGGCTTTAACGGTGGCTCACAATTGATGGTATCAGATGCCGCTAACGCGAGCTCGGTAGCTAAGATTTTTGTTAACACAAACTCGGCAGCGGCTGTCGGTGCAATTAGTGCATTATTAGTGTGTCGCTTCCTTTGGGGCAAAGCTGACTTAACCATGATTCTAAATGGTGCATTAGCCGGTCTTGTTGCAATAACTGCCGATCCGCTGTCACCATCATTACCTGTTGCTGCGTTAATTGGTCTATGTGCTGGTGGTCTTGTCGTGTTCTCTATTGTTGCATTAGACAAACTTAAATTTGATGACCCGGTTGGCGCTGTTTCAGTGCACGGTGTGGCGGGTTTATTTGGCTTAATGTTGGTACCATTTAGCAACGGCGATGCTACTTTTGTTGGTCAGCTAACTGGTGCGGCGGTAATATTTGCATGGGTATTTGCTGCAAGCTTTGTGGTTTGGTTAGTGATTAAGAAAACCATTGGTATTCGTGTAAGCGAAGAGGAAGAGTACTTAGGGATGGATGTGGCCGATTGTGGTATTGATGCTTACCCTGAATTTGTATCACTAAAGCCTAATAGCTAGTGGCTAGTCACTAAAGCCTTTGTTTTAAATTAGTTGAGTTACTAAAGCCATCGAACCCTTCGGTGGCTTTTTACTTTTTTACAGGGGCTTATTATTTGCTATGATGAATGCGTTTAACTAATCAATCATAGACTTCTTAATGAAACATATTCATATTTTAGGTATTTGTGGCACCTTCATGGGTGGCATTGCCATATTAGCTCGTGAGTTAGGGTTTAAAGTGACTGGCAGCGATGCCAATGTTTATCCACCAATGAGTACTCAGCTCGAAGACATCGGGATCGGGCTTATTGAGGGCTACGATCCAAGCCAGCTAGACCCTGTTCCTGATTTGGTTGTGATAGGCAACGCAATGAGTCGTGGTAATCCCTGCGTTGAATATGTTCTCGATCGCAATATTCCTTATACCTCAGGACCACAATGGCTGCTGGAAAACCTACTTAAAGACCGCTGGGTTATCGCACTCTCTGGTACGCATGGTAAAACAACAACCGCCAGTATGGTGGCGTGGATTTTAGAACAAACGGGTCAGGAACCTGGGTTTCTTATCGGTGGCGTACCACAATGCCTTGGTGTTTCGGCACGTTTAGGTGATGCTCCATTTTTTGTAGTGGAAGCGGATGAGTACGACAGTGCCTTTTTTGATAAGCGTTCTAAGTTTGTACACTATCGTCCACATACGCTAGTTATCAATAATTTGGAGTTTGATCATGCCGATATTTTTGATGATTTAATGGCTATTCAACGTCAATTTCATCACCTTATTCGCATGGTCCCGTCTAACGGCATGGTGGTTGCGCCCTCAGGCGTTCGAGCGATTGATGAAGTGTTTGAAATGGGCTGCTGGAGTGAACAGCAATTTCTTGGTGATGATAAGGAATGGTCGTTTAAACTACTTGAGAATGACGGTTCTGACTTTGAAGTGTATTTCAACAATCAATTACAAGGCCGAGTTAAATGGTCACAAATCGGTAAGCATAATGTGGCTAACGCGTTGATGGCAATAGCAGCATCAAGGCATGTTGGCATAACCCCCGCCAAAGCAATTATCGCGCTGGCGACATTTGAAAATGCCAAGCGCCGTCTGGAGCTAAAAGGTCAGATGAATGGTGTGACTGTCTACGATGATTTTGCCCATCACCCAACAGCAATTCATACAACGATCGATGGTCTGCGCGCCAAAGTGGGGCAACAACGAATATTTGCTATTCTTGAACCGCGCTCCAACACCATGAAGCAAGGTGTGCATCAACACACTTTATTTAATTCAATGAGTGAAGCTGATGCCATTTTTATGTATCAGCCAGATGATATTCATTGGGATATGCACGCAATGATTAATGGTTTTGAACAAACCACTAAGATAGAAAAAAATCTAGACTCTTTGATTGAGCATGTAGTCGAGCAAGCTAAACCCGGGGATCACTTACTGGTGATGAGCAATGGCAGTTTTGGTGGTATTCATCAAAAACTACTTGATAAATTAGCGACTAAAGAGCATTAATTAATGAAAAAATTTTCAAGAAAAGTAACGCTGGCGCTTACAGGTGCTTCAGGCGCACCTTACGGGCTGCGTTTATTGCAGCAATTTATTGCGGCAGATGTTCAAGTCTATCTGTTACTCTCTGATGCCGCTAAAATTGTTTTGGCAACTGAAGCGGATGTTGCGCTACCGGATGAGCTTAATGCTGCGCAGCAGTTTTTAAGCCAGCGTTTTGGCGCCGCAGAGCAGCAAATTATGCTGCTTGAACGTAGTGATTGGTTTTCAGCACCGGCTTCTGGTTCATCTTCACCAAAACAAATGGTTATCTGCCCTTGTTCAATGGGGACATTATCGTCTATTCGCCACGGTGCGAGCAATAATTTAATCGAGCGCGCCGCTGATGTGATAATGAAAGAACGTGGACAATTGATCATCGCATGGCGTGAGAGTCCACTATCGACTATCCACTTAGAAAATATGTTAGGGCTATCAAAAATGGGGGTGACGCTGATGCCATTGGCACCGGGCTTCTATCATAAGCCACAAACCCTAGAAGAGATTATAGATTTTATGGTGGCAAGAATACTTGATCATTTGAACATTGAGCAGAGCTTAGTTTTGCCATGGATGAGTGATCAAGATCACAATTCTTAGCTGGGAAATTCGCAAACAGAGCACTTAGTCGCTAGGATCTGCGCTCACTATTTTATTAGGATTTAACATGATAAAGCACACAACTGAAGTGATGATCTCAAAACAAGAGATTGCTGATAAGGTCGCTGAGTTAGGTAAACAGATTGAAGCCCATTATAAAGATTCTGACAACCTACTAATGGTCGCTTTATTGCGCGGCTCGGTAGTGTTTTTAGCGGATCTATCCCGTGCGATTGACTTACCTCTGTCAATGGATTTTATGACAGTATCGAGCTACGGCTCAAGCATGGAAAGTACTCGTGATGTTAAAATTCTAAAAGACTTAACTGAAAATATTAAAGATCGTGACGTGATCATCGTTGAAGATATCATTGACACCGGTAACACCCTATCAAAGGTCGTTGATATTCTAACCATTCGCGAACCTCGCTCGCTCACCCTGTGTACGCTACTTGATAAGCCATCGCGCCGTGAAGTCGACGTTGATGTTGACTGGATTGGTTTTAGCATCCCTGATGAATTCGTTGTCGGTTACGGTATCGACTACGCTGAGCGCTACCGTAATCTGCCTCACGTTGCTAAAGTGATTCCACTAGATTAGGCCATTGCTTTAAGGTTAACGTATGGATAACAGCCCGATGATTTTCGTCGGGCTTTTTATTTTTGCGCTAAAAACTTGACCCCGGCTGGGCCAAAAATTCGATTTCCAACGGTGTGGATGTACGTCCAAGTATTTTATTACGGTGCGGATAACGACCAAAACGTTCGATAATCCGATAATGAGCCACTTCAAAGTCGTAATTATCCTCAAGCCCCGGTTGGTTAAACAAACGTAATGCTTGTTTATGAATGACTAGTGACTCACTGTGCATAAAAGGCATATATAAAAAACAACGCTTACTGGGTGGTAGTTTTAAGTCGATACCACAATTTATTGCTTCTTGAGCCAGTACCAAAGCCTGACCATCGTATGCAAATGATTTTGCGCTGTCACGAAACATATTGCGCGAGAACTGATCTAGAATGAGAATTTCCGCTAGGCGTCCTTCGCCTTCCTCCCGCCATGGGGATAACTCCCCTAAGCGAGCTTTACGATGAATGACAGAAAAGCGTTCAGTGACGAGCAAATCAAACTGTTTATCTTTGACCCAGTGCTGGCTTGGTGTGATTTGATTAAACCAAAAGTCATTTATATCGTTATATGTCATCAAAATTTCCTTATAACAGGGAGCTTCTTTTAGCCTAGCAAATCAATGGCTCGCTCGCCATAATCACTGGGGGCTGTTTAACTGAAAAATTCACCAGACCCTGGTGATGAGTTTTGAATTTACCGCGTTGTAATATCGCGTATAATAAGCACTTATTTTTAGCTATTTATCTGGCTTTGCCTTAAATAAAGGAACTTCATGAAAGCGTTGGTTATAAAAGACTTAGCAAAAACCTATAAAGGCGGTGTTGAGGCATTAAAAGGTATTGACCTTGAAGTTGAGCAGGGTGATTTTTATGCTTTGTTGGGGCCTAACGGGGCCGGCAAGTCAACCACCATTGGAATTATTTCGTCATTGGTAAATAAAACCGCAGGCACTGTCGAAGTGTTTGGCCATAGCCTCGATAATGCGCTAGTGCAAGCCAAGCAGCAAATCGGCTTGGTACCGCAAGAATTTAACTTCAACCAGTTTGAAACTGTATTGCAGGTGGTGGTTAATCAGGCAGGTTACTACGGTGTACCAAGAAAACTGGCCATTGAACGCGCGCAAAAATACCTGACTCAACTCGAGCTTTGGGATAAACGTAATGATAAGTCCCGCGAACTATCAGGTGGCATGAAACGTCGTTTGATGATTGCGCGTGCGCTGATGCATCAACCAAAATTACTTATCTTAGATGAGCCCACCGCTGGTGTTGATATTGAGCTAAGACGCTCAATGTGGGATTTTTTGCAGCAGCTTAATAGCGAAGGGGTAACTATTATTTTAACTACCCACTACCTGGAAGAGGCAGAAATGCTTTGTCGCAACATTGGCATCATCAACCATGGCGTCATCGTACAAAATACCAGTATGAAAGCACTGCTAGCTAAGTTAAACCTAGAAACATTTGTGTTTGATTTGGCACCCAATTCACCATCGTGTGAGCTGGAAGGTTTTGTGTCTCGCCGTATAGATGAGCGTAGCATCGAAGTTGATGTCGATCGTGACAGTGAATTAAATGGCATCTTTAGCCAATTTAGCGCGCACAATATTAAGGTGCTAAGCATGCGAAATAAAGCCAACCGCTTGGAAGAGTTATTTATCAATTTAGTTAGTAAAGAGGCGACACAGTAACATGTCAGCAAATTTTATTGCGTTAAAGAGCTTACTCACCAAAGAAGTCAGTCGATTCACTCGGATTTGGCTACAAACCCTTGTTCCGCCGGCGGTTACGATGAGCCTCTATTTTGTTATTTTTGGTAACTTAATTGGCAGTCGTATCGGGCAAATGTCAGGCTTTAGTTACATGGAGTTTATTGTACCCGGTTTGATTATGATGTCGGTTATCACCAATTCATACTCAAATGTTGCTTCATCTTTCTTTAGTTCGAAATTTCAGCATAATGTTGAGGAGTTACTGGTAGCTCCCGTCCCTACCTGGATTATCATTGCTGGCTATGTTGGTGGCGGCATCACCCGCGGTTTGCTCGTGGGCTTGATTGTCACTCTGCTGTCACTATTTTTTGTCGACCTTAACATTTTTAACTTAGGCGTGCTGGTGGTGAGTGTGCTTTTAACCTCAACATTGTTTGCACTAGGTGGGCTAATCAACGCGATTTTGGCGAAAAGCTTTGATGACATAAGTATTATTCCAAACTTTGTGCTGACACCATTAACTTACCTTGGTGGAGTCTTTTATTCGCTAACATTGCTACCTGATTTTTGGCAGGGTGTTTCTAAAGCGAATCCGATTGTTTATATGATTAATACTTTTAGGTATGGTTTTTTAGGTGTTAGTGATATCCCATTAATTTATTCATTCACAATGATTATCGGTTTTGTGGTCATCCTGTTTAGCATTGCCTACTGGATGATTTCTCGCGGTATTGGTTTACGTTCATAGAGTTACATATGTCTTTTGCAAATTCACACGAAATAATTACTAATCAAACTGGCGTGCACGAGCACCTGGTTGAAATTGTCGAAAAGCATTTGAAGCATCCGTTTCAAAAGCCGATTCATCCCCGTTCACTCGAAGGATTTAAGGCTGTTGAGCAGCAAGTCTCTCAATTGGGTAAGCCGGTTATTTTTGACTCCTGTTGTGGTGTAGGGGATAGTACGGTTAACCTAGCCAAGCTCCATCCTGAGCACTTTGTTATTGGTATGGACAAATCAGGTCATCGCTTAAATAAAAATGAATGCTATGAGCAACATGACGTTGATAATTTCATGCTATTGCGTACTGATCTTAATGACTTTTGGCGCTTGGCTGTGGAAGCACAAATGCTGCCTGAAAAACACTATATTCTTTATCCAAACCCATGGCCAAAATCAAAACATGTACAGCGCCGCTGGCATGGCGCCGCCGTTTTTCCAAGTATCATCGCCTTAGGTGGCGAACTTGAAATGCGCAGCAACTGGCAGTTATATCTGCAAGAATTCGCCGTGGCGTTAGAGGTGGCTGGTAAACAAGGCGTTGTGGAGCAATTTGAACCAGAGCAAGCAATTACGCCATTTGAACGTAAGTATCAAGCAAGTGGCCAAGCCCTGTTTAAGCTTAAAGCGGCGCTTTAGCCGTTCCATAAGGCAAATGACAGGGATGTTATTTGCAAAGGCGAACCGCCAATTTAGTTGCGTATCTCTGCAGGTTAATCTGTCTTAACTAACCCGCTTTTTGTCCGCATCCTTGCGGAAAAAGCTAAAAAGCCATCCCTGATTTTTTCTTCTAACAGCTTAACCTGCAAAGGCAACTAAAAACGGGAGTATTTACTCACAATCACTTCATCTCGCTTTGTTACTCTTCTAGCAATATCTGAGCGATAGTTTCAATCCCAACGCCCGTTGCACCCGCAGACCACTTCGCGTTGCCGCTGTCTTGGAAGCAAGCAGCGATATCAAAGTGTAACCAACCTTTGCCTTCATTTGGCACAAAGCGTGCTAAGAAACCTGCTGCATTGCTTGCACCAGGGACGCCGCCTTTCGCTAGCGTGGTGTTTGCAGTATCAGCATAATGGGATGGGCATTCAAACATATGGAATGGTGCTAGTGGCAATTGCCAGTTCATTTCGTTAACGCTGTTGCCATGCACTATGGCACGCTGTGCCAACTCATTATCAAGGGCAAAAACCGCGTTATATTGTGTACCAACAGCAGTTAGTGCTGCGCCTGTTAGTGTTGCTGCATCGATGATTAATGGTGCGCCAGTTTCGCCAGCAGCCATTAAACCATCAGCAAGCACTAGGCGACCTTCGGCATCGGTATTTAAAATTTCCACCGTGGTGCCATTTTTATAGGTGATAATATCGCCTAGCTTGTAGGCGGCGCCATTGACCAGGTTTTCAGCACAACATAAAATTAACTTAACGCGTTTTTTAAGTCCTTGGCTAATGGCAAGTGACAAGGCTGCGGTTACTGTGGCGCTACCCCCCATATCACACTTCATTGAAACCATTCCTGGGCCACTTTTTAAGCTGTAACCGCCACTATCAAAGGTTATGCCCTTACCAACTAATGCTGCATCAACAGGGGCGTTTTCGTTGCCTGTTGGGTTGTAATCCAATACCAGCATTGCTGGAGCGCGTGTGCTAGCGCGACCTACCGTGTGAACGCCCATCCAACCTTTCGTTAGTAACTCATCACCGGCGATGATTTCATAGCTCACATCCTTGGGGGCAACACGCTTTATCTCTGCTATTGCACTGTTAACTAACGATTCAGGGTAGATTTGTTCCGGTGCGCCGTTGATCATCGCCAAGGCCCAATCGCGAGAGGCCTTTTTAGCGTCTAGTTTAGCAATGTCTGTTTGGCTAGTACCGGCCCAAGCGATATTTGCATCGCCTTTAGAGACGCTAAAGCCTTTGGCGAATGCCCACTGTAAATCTAAGCTCCAGCCGTCACCGGCTAGTGCAACGTTTTTAATGCCTTGGGTTTGCAGACGTCTTGCTGCACGCTGAACTACTTCTAAATGCATATCCGCTGCTTGAGGTAAATGAATAAACATCGCTTCACCGTCACTGCTTAATAAGGCGTTGTCCCCCCATTTTTCGTCAGCAGCTTGAGTGGTTAGTTTAATCGTTAAGGCGTGGCTCATGAAAAGTCCTTTGTTATTATTTGAGTTATTGAATTGATTATACCTAACCTAAGATTGAGTGGCATGGGTATTTGTGATGAAATGCGAGCAAAAGTAACAGAGAACAATAAATAGCTATGGAATTTTCGCCTCCTTTAAAGAAAGCCACCCTAATTAAGCGCTACAAGCGATTTTTAGCCGATGTCACGCTAGAAGATGGCAGCGCTACCACAATACACGTTTCTAACACCGGGGCGATGTCGGGATGTGCTGAGCCTGGGGATAGTGTGTGGTATAGCACATCGACTAACCCTAAACGAAAATATCCTTTGAGTTGGGAGCTAACTCAAACTCAGGCCGGGCACTATATATGCGTCAATACGATTCGTGCTAATGCCTTAGCGGAAGAAGCGATTAGGTCTGGAGTTATTAGTGAGCTTACAGGGTATAACAAGATCCAGCGGGAGGTAAAATACGGTAACGAAAACAGCCGCATAGATATTATGCTAAGCGACGGTGAGCAGCCCGATGCCTATGTTGAAGTGAAAAGCGCAACGTTACTTCAAGATGGTCAAGGTTATTTCCCTGATGCGGTGACGACCAGAGGGCAAAAACATTTACGTGAACTCATTAGTATTGTTGAGAGTGGCCGACGGGCGGTACTGCTATTTGCTGTATTACACACGGGGATTAAATCAGTGCAAGCGGCACAGCATATTGATCCTAAGTATGCTGCAACGCTTACTGAGGCTAGAGATGCTGGAGTTGAAGTGATCAGTTATTTGGCTGATATCAGCAATAGTTCAATTAAGTTATCAGTTTCTTCTGATGAAAATTAATCGTTGTTCATCATACTAAATACGATACTTCGTAAGTTAATGGAAACGAGGGGCTTAAATTAATTGCTTTCGATGCGGTAAAAGAACCCCTTGGATAATAACAGTGAATATTAAGTGGTAAAATGTCGCTCGCTCTATTGGTAGTGATGGCGGCGTATCACAATAGTCGTATGTAACAACTATGAGCGGTAATTGAGTTAGCATCAATTATCGCGTTCAGGGCCAATTTAAAGTAAGATACGTGAAAAGTAACAAAAATGTTAAAACTTGATAAATAAAAACGTTACTATTTACTAATTTAATCCTTAGAAATTTATTGAAGTATTTTACTTCGACTTCTATTGAGAATAAAAAAAATAATAAATATTTGGAGGTGTGGCGCTCCATAAGGCACTTAATGCTTAAGATTGATATCGGAAGATCAAACAGAGGATTACTAATTTTTATTGTGGCAGCATTGCTATTTGCTGGTTTTGCTATTACCAATACCGTCAGCTTTTCCTATTTGAAGAACACATTACGCCAATCCATTATCGAAACTGAACTTCCTAAAGCCAGTAATGAAATTTATTCAGAAATAGTACTCGATCTGCTTCCTTCCACAGTTGCTTCATCGATGCTGGCAAATGACCATTTTATTCGAAATTGGTTAACAAGTGATGAGAAAGATGTTGATACAGTTACACAATACCTAGCGGACGCACGCGATAGAAATGACGCATTTACTGGCTTTCTTGTTTCGGCAAAGACCCAAAACTATTACACCTCACAGGGTGAGATTATTCATGAAAAGGAAGGCGATCCTAACGCCGCATGGTACTTTCGCTTTCGCGATAGTAACAAAGAATACGAATTAGCTAACGGCTTGAATGTTGACTCACTGCAAACACCCACCGTATTTATCAATTATCGGATAGAGATTAATAATCAGTTTGCTGGCGTCATCGGATTAGGGGTTAAACTTAAAGTAATTCAAGATACTATTAAACGCTATCAGCACATCTCCAATCGTCACATTTATTTCCTCAACTCCAGCGGTCAGATCACCTCCAATTCGCTAGGCGCTGAGCTAACAGAAAACATGCTTGAAAAAGTCCCGGGGTTGCATGAGTTTCTAAACCAAAAAGAAGTACTCACCCCCAAGGTTTTTCAATACGTCCACGCAGAAGAATTGCGATTTTTAAGCCTGCGCTATATACCAGAACTGAAATGGTGGGTGTTAATAGAGCAGCAAGAAGAGCTTACCTTTAGAAAAGTCAGAGATATGTTATACGCCAATGCGTTAATTGGTTTGCTCACCATCGTTGTGACATTAATTCTTATCGCTTGGACTATCAATTTATTTCATAAACGTCTTGAAGCCTTGGCGATGACCGATACATTAACAGGCCTATATAATCGACACATTTTCGAGAATGATATCAAATTAACCTTATCACAACGTAAGCGAGCATCGATACCAGTTTCATTAGCTATCATTGATATTGATAATTTTAAACTGATTAATGATAAATATGGGCATTTAGAAGGTGATACAGTAATAAAGACCGTTGCGCAAATTATCAAAGATAGCACCAGAAAGTCAGATATTGTCAGCCGATGGGGGGGCGAGGAGTTCGTCATTCTAGCGCACAATTCCGATTTGCATAACACCGAGCTTCTTGCACAAAAAATACGAAAAAACATTGAATCTCACACTGGTTTTCCTAGTCAGGTGACCATCAGTGCCGGGGTCAGTGAAGCTATCGATAACGATAACAAAGACAGCCTGCTAAACCGTGCTGATACTGCGCTATATCGAGCCAAGAGTGACGGTAAGAATTGCGTTAGAAAGTTCGAAGAACCAAGTTAAGGGCACGCGATACATGGCCCTATTGCAAGCATTTCGCAATCCACAATGCGTTAACTAATTATACTCACTCGCTATTGCCCACTAAAATCATTTGATCAACAACTTTGGCAGTAACCCACTAGTTAGGAAGGCAGCTACAGCGGTATTTTCCCGATTCGCTTTGGTGCTAACATCGCCAAATAAGCAACGAAAATATCTGTTTTGTTGGCAATTAACTCAAACTAACCCCAGTCACTTTATATGCCGTAACACCATGCACGCTAGCCGCCTAGGTGAGGAAACGATTGAGACGGATATTAAGAGTTTAATCTATTTCCCACAAACACAGCCGAGCATGCTAAAGCCCAATGGCAACTAAATGAGAATCCAACTGTCTCAATTAATAATTAAGGCAGTAAATTATACTGTATTTTGTGCTGTTGGTTATAAACCAACCAAGTAGTTGTTGGTTTTGAGATAAATAATTGCGTTGTGCTAAAAAATAGCGTTAGCTTAAAGATTAGTGGTAAAGGTGACTTTGTAAGATTATTGCTTATGAAGCATTTATTTTAGATAATTGCTCAAAGTTAAAGCGATAATCAACAGATTGTAACTTTTATTTAGTGTGTGGGTTGAATTATTAAATGTCGCCCACATGTTATAGCCAAGATAATTGTGGCGAGTGATTGCCAAAGTAAAATTAATTTGCTATACATACCGCCCCTTTTTAAGGGATTGGGAAGAAGTAGCAGATGTTGGCTAGTACAGGAGAAACGAAATGCCTACAGAGAAAGCTAAGAAATTAGGTATCATGGCGCTGGCCGGAGTAGCACCTTACCAGGAACAACCTGGTGAAGAGTATATGAACGACGACCAGCTAGAGCACTTTAAAAAGATTCTAGAAGCTTGGCGTACTCAACTTCGCGAAGAAGTTGACCGCACAGTGCACCACATGCAAGATGAGGCTGCAAATTTTCCAGATCCAGTCGACCGTGCTGCTCAGGAAGAAGAGTTTGCACTAGAACTGCGCACTCGAGATCGCGAACGTAAATTAATCAAAAAAATAGAAAAAACGTTAGTGTTGATCGAAGAAGACGATTTTGGTTTCTGTGTTACTTGCGGTATTGAGATCGGAATTCGCCGCCTAGAAGCACGTCCTACAGCTGATCAGTGTATTGATTGTAAAACACTAGCTGAAATTAAAGAGCGTCAAATGGCGGGCTAATAGTCCATCAAAAAAGAAGTACTTATCCGGTACTTCTTTTTGCCTTTCCTATATGCACAATTCATATCGTGGCCGTTTTGCGCCTTCTCCATCCGGTGATTTACATTTTGGTTCCCTTGTCGCTGCACTTGGTAGCTATCTAGATGCTCGTCATCATAATGGAACATGGCTGGTACGTATCGAAGATATTGACCCACCACGGGAAGTCGCAGGCGCCAGCAGTGCTATTCTAAATACACTTGAACAGTTTGGTTTGTGCTGGGATGAACCGGTGGTTTATCAAAGTCAGCGGCATGACTTCTATCAGTCAGAACTTGATAAGCTGATTGCCCAAGGGGTTTGCTATGGTTGTGATTGTACCCGCAAAATGATCATGAATGGTGGGGGACTTTATTTAGGGAATTGCTTAAACAAAGATCCTGACTCCCTAAAAACTCCACACTCCCTACGTTTCTTAAATCAACATGGCATTGCTAAGTTTGAAGACCGCTTGTTAGGAACAACGACAGTGAACAATGACTTTGCTAATGAAGATTTTATCCTTAAGCGCAAGGATGGATTGTTTGCTTATCAGCTTGTTGTTGTACTTGATGATATTGAGCAGCAAATTACTGACATCGTTCGCGGTAGCGATTTGCTGGAAGTAACCACCCGACAAATGACCTTGTATCAGCATTTAGCCGTGCCGTTTGCTCGTTATTTGCATTTACCCTTGGCGGTTACTGAGAATGGACTTAAATTGAGCAAACAAAATCACGCCAAAGCATTAAACCTAGACGATCGAAAGGAATTATTGATTCAGGCACTCGCGTTTTTAGGCCAACATAATTCATCCCAATATCAAGATTTTACTATCGAACAATTGCTTGAATATGCCAGCAAGCATTGGTCTATCAAGGATATACCAAAACAAGCACAATTAATTGCCTAATGAGCCCAATCTAAGCTTATCATTCGTCTCTTGGTAGGGTATTATGGCCCGCTGAAAATATTATCAATTTTATGAGGTGTGTTATTTTTTCCAAGGTTATAGGGCTATGCCGCAAAGTCATCGGTGGTCACTCGCAAGATAAAGACACAGCGGGTCATTCCACTACAAGCGGTTTAAGCGTTGATACTATTCCTCGAGAACAACATAACGTCTCGCGCGCTGACATGAGCGTGAATGCTATTAAGGTGTTAAACCGTCTAAATCGTCATGGCTACCAGGCTTATTTGGTGGGCGGCGGTGTTCGTGATTTATTGCTTGGCCACAGCCCAAAAGATTTCGATATCGCTACCGATGCAACACCTGAACAAATTAAAGAGCTATTTAAAAACTGCCGCCTAATTGGTCGTCGTTTCCGCCTTGCGCATATTTTGTTTGGCCGTGAAGTTATTGAAGTTGCGACATTACGTGGGCATCATCAAGAAACTGACACAGAAAGCCTTGCTAAACGAAGCGACAATGGCATGCTGCTACGTGATAATGTTTACGGCACTATTGATGAAGATGCTGAGCGACGTGACTTTACTGTAAACGCGCTTTATTACGATATTTCTGACTATTCAATCAAAGCCTTCGGTGGCGGTTTAAAAGACCTCGAGACAGCTACGTTACGAATGATTGGCGATCCAGCCACGCGTTATAAAGAAGATCCGGTCAGAATGCTGCGCGCGGTGCGCTTTGCTACCAAACTAAACATGAGTATTAGCGAAGAGACACACCAGCCGATTAAGCCGATGGCTCATTTAATGAAGTCTATTCCTGCGGCGCGTTTGTTCGAAGAATATCAAAAGCTATTTTTATCTGGCAAAGCACTGGCTAACTACAAGTTGCTTAATGAATACGGTTTATTTGAATCGTTATTTCCAATGAGCGCGGACATTATTATCGATAATGCCGGCGGAAAGGAAGATCGCTTGATGCAATTGGTTTGTAGCAATACCGATAAACGTATTGCTAACGATCAGCGCGTAACTCCAGCATTTATTATTGCAGCATTCTTGTGGTATCCAATAGAGCGTCATGCGCAAACCTTAATCACCGAAGCTGGTTTGACTTATTATGATGCCATTATGGTCGCAATGAACGATGTTTGTGACGCACAATGCCGTAGTGTATCAATTCCTAAGCGATTCTCAGCAATGGCTCGTGATATGTGGAACCTGCAACTGCGTCTCCCACGCCGTACTGGCGCGCGGGCATTTAAGTTGTTAACTCACCCTAAATTCCGTGCGGGTTATGACCTTTTGTTGGTGCGTGGTGAAATTGAAGGTGGCGAAGTTGCCGAATTAGCGCAGTGGTGGACAACATTCCAACACGCGGACGAAAAAGTGCAACGTGATATGGTACGAAAGCTTGGTGGGCCGAAGCGTCGTCGCAAGCCGCGTAAGAAGAAAGAGTCATAATGACTGTTTGCTTCATTGCTATTGGGAGTAACTTAGGCAACCCGGTCGAAAAGGCCAAGTTGGCTATTGAAGCGCTAAGGGCTATGCCGGACAGTCGTTTGGTCAGTTGTTCAAGCCTGTACTGTAGCAAGCCAATGGGACCAAGCGATCAGCCAGATTATATAAATGCGGTGGCTCAGGTAGAAACAGACTTGGAACCGTTAGCATTACTTGATACATTGCAACAAATAGAATTAGAAAAAGGCCGCGTTCGCAAAGATGAGCGTTGGGGGCCAAGAACATTAGATTTAGATATATTGCTTTATGGAGATAAGCAAATAGCAAGTGAACGACTAACTGTGCCGCATTATGGAATGAAGCAGCGTGAGTTTGTGTTATACCCCTTGGCGGAAATTGCGCCATTGTTGAGTATGCCCGATGGGAAAACGATTAGTGATCTATTAACAGCATGTCCTTTAAATGGGCTGCAAAAATATAGTGAGACGAGTTAAATAATCGTATAAAAAATTTGAGCGAGGAAATTATGAAGAAGAATATGACTAGCGCCAAGCTGATTCAAAAGAAGATAGCTGGTGAAAAGATTTCTGCGCTTACTGCATACGATGCCAGCTTCGCTGGCGTGTTTAGTGATCAAAATGTCGATGTATTATTAATTGGCGATTCACTAGGTATGGTTTTGCAAGGCAATGATTCAACACTTCCAGTAACTATCGATGATATTTGTTATCACACGCGCTGCGTTAAGGCGGGTAATAACGGTTCATTAATCATCGCAGATATGCCGTTTATGACATACTCCACACCAGAGTCTACTTGGATAAATGCCGGTAAACTTATGCAAGCCGGTGCCAATATGGTCAAGCTTGAAGGTGGTAAATGGCTATTAGAAAGTATTAAAGGGCTTACGCAGCGCGGCATCCCCGTGTGTGCTCATTTAGGGTTAACCCCTCAGTCAGTCAATGTCTTTGGCGGCTACAAAGTTCAGGGCCGTGAACAAGAACAAGCAGACTTAATGATTGAAGAGGCACTTGCATTAGAAGCTGCCGGCGCTCAATTGTTAGTGGTTGAATGTATTCCTGCTTCACTTGCTAAGCGATTAAGCGAAGCACTAACCATACCTACTATTGGTATCGGTGCTGGTGTTCACTGTGATGGTCAAATTCTGGTAATGCATGACTTACTCGGTATATCGACTGGCTACATTCCTAAGTTCTCTAAAAACTACATGACGTTAACAGGTGATATTCACAAAGCGATTGCCGCTTATGTTGAAGAGGTGTCAAGTGGCACATTCCCTGGTCCTGAGCACAGCTTCGAGTAAATATTATGTTAGTAGTTTCAGAAACTAAGGCGCTACGTGCGCAAATAAAACAGTGGCAACGCGATGGTGAAACCATTGCGTTCGTGCCGACGATGGGGAATTTGCACCGAGGCCATTTGACCTTAATGCAAGAAGCAAAAAAGCGCGGTACTAAAGTTGTCGCTAGTATTTTTGTTAACCCAATGCAGTTTAATAACAAAAATGATTTAGCCAACTATCCACGCACCTTGGAAGAAGATCAGGTTAAGTTAATAGCCGAAGGGGTTGATATGCTATTTACCCCGACGCCTGAGATCATGTACCCCAAAGGACTAGAGGCCCAAACCTTTGTTGAAGTCCCTGTACTGAGCAATATTTTGTGTGGTGCTAGTCGCCCGGGACACTTTCGTGGCGTGGCGACAATTGTTGCCAAATTATTTAATCTAGTAACGCCTGATATCGCCTGTTTTGGGACAAAAGACTATCAGCAGCTTCGTGTTATTAAATTAATGGTTAAAGATCTTTCCTTTGATATTGATATTGTTGGTGTCGAAACAGTACGTGAAGAGTCTGGCCTCGCCAAAAGCTCTCGTAACGGCTATTTAACGGAACAAGAACTTGAAGTCGCCCCTCTACTGTATAAGACCATGCAAGACATCGCAAAGGCTGTGCAAGGAGGGGAGTGCATCGAGTTAGCCGTAGCGCACGGTATTGAGTCGTTAAATCAAAGCGAATTGACCACTGACTATATTCGTATTCAAAACGCTAAGGATTTAAGTGGTGTTAATGATTCGGACAAAGATTTAGTCATATTAGCTGCCGCTCATCTTGGTGAAGCACGCTTAATTGATAATATGGTGTTTAGGCGTTAATCCTATCCTATAGCAACAAAAAGGAGCCAGATGGCTCCTTTTTTGTTATTTATTCGCTGTTCAATTGGGATACAGCTTTTATTATTATAATCTTTGAGTTTACGGAGGTTTATTATGGTTCGTTTATTGAGTGTCATAGGTTTTGTTTTATGTCTTAGCGCCTGCGCTGGTGGAATAGAGCAGTTAAATAATTTAGTCAAGACACCAACGATTAATTATAAGTCGATGGCATTAGGGCAGGTTAGTGGCGAGAACATCGAGCTTAGACCTACATTTAGCCTACTAAATTCAAACGCTTTCCCTATGCCAATTGATACGGTTGATTATCAGTTTAGCCTTAATGGCAAGCAAATGTTCAATGGCATGACACAGCCTATCGGTACGCTTAATCCAAACGTTGCCAAAGAGGTTACCCTAGGCGTTAACTTAACTGGAAACGTGCTTAACAGCCTGCAACAGAGTTTAATGATGACGAAAGAGCTCAGCTATAAAGTAGCAGGTAATATCAAGGTAATGGGTATAGCGTTGCCATTTGAGCATGCGGCGACATTATATGTACCGAAGGTAAATGTAAGTGATGTGAAAGTCGCCAGCGCTAATATGAGCCAATTGCAACTGGTGGTTAAATTAGCAATTGATAATCCTAACGACTTCTTATTACCGCTTGAAAATATTAATTACACCATTGCAAGTAATGGTCGCGACTTACTTAGTGGACAACTAACTAATCAGCGAATTAAGCAGGGCGCGAATGTCATCAAGGTCCCTTTGACGATTGGCACCAGTAAATTGGTTTCCAGTGTGTTTAGTTTAATGCGCCAGCCTAATATTCCATTGGAAATAAAGCTTAATAGCCCACTGTTTAATGCCTCACAAGTACGGACTATTAATCTCAATAGCTTATTCTAACGTAACGAAATATTGTACTTTTTTAGATACCATAACATTAATGGTATCTCTAGCACTGCATAGGTCAGAAACGTAAACCAAAACCAATCAAGGGTGGTGACGATTAAATTAAATTGATAGCCACTGCCCCAATAAACAGAACCCGCAACCGTGATGGCGATTAACGAAGCGATCACATCGTTAATCAATAATTTGTTGAGATCGCTGCCAACGGACTTTGGGTAAATGACTAAATACGCTAAGCCTAGTATAACGGCATTGAGTATCAGTATGGTTGTCTCTGGGGTCACACTTGCTTCCTTTTTATTAATCTCCTCAGTGGCTTGATTAGGCCGCCAAATGCCAACACGAATGGCATAAAGTATATTTCAACTAGGCTTTGGTGCTCAGTGTTTTTTCGGCTAATGCCAAAGGCTAGCTCATGAGGATTATGTATTGCCGATGCTGGCAGGTAACAATGAAACATTCTATCCCAAATCGCCAGCGCGGAGCCAAAGTTGGTATCAAAGTGTTTTGGTAAATTACTGTGGTGTATTTGATGCTGTGCCGGGCTAATGAACAACTTCTCAGCTTTGTCCCCCCAGCTAAGCCAAACATGCGAGTGACGCAAATTTGAGCCCATTAGATTAAACACAAAGACAAATACATTGGCGCCAAAAATTGCGCTCATTTCAAGCGTTGGCCCAAAGAGATAATAACTAATGCCAACTGCAATGCCCTGTGTTCCAGCCATGCGGGTTGCAAATAGTAGGCTTTCAACCGGATGTGAGCGGTAGATAGTCATCGGAGTCAATACTTTAGCGCTGTGGTGCACTTTATGAAATTCCCATAAGAAAGGAATCTTGTGTAATAAGTAGTGGGCTAAAAAGCGGGTAAAATCATCTAGGATGAACAAAATGAAAGTGAAGCTTATGCCAACAAGCCATAGTGGTGTATTGAGTAATGCACTCTTGCCCAGCAGTAGCTCAATATCTCCAGATAATGAAATGGCAATTGGCGCCATTAACACTAAGCTAATCGTTAAACCGGTTAGCTTTAATACTTTGTTGATTAGAAATATTGCATAGTCATGACGCGCTGACGGGTGAAACCAAATCACCGGATTAAAAAGATAAGAGAGAAACCCGCTTGGCTGAGCCTTGTTTTGAGATTTTGCCTTTCTGATACAATATTGACGATAACCAATATAGCCTAAAGGTATTGTGCTTAATAGGTACAGCCAGAAAACCCGCTGGTTTGCGTTAGCTAAGTAGCTGGCAATATCGGTTAAATAGGTTAGGAATGAGGTTGTGATTAGCTCTAGAGTCATGTGTTTATCAAATAATTGTAAACAACGTCCGCTGTTGATTAAGTGTTATATGTAATGGCTCATGAAGAGCCATTACACAGAAACCGCTATTTAAAATAGAATTTTATAACCGATCATCGCACTACGAGGTTTACTCGGGCGCGCACCATAAGGACGGTGACTGATGATTTCTACGGTGTCAAAAAGATTATCTACCTTCAGGTAAATAGCGCCATCATCGCCATCAGCAATGTCATAGCTAGCTGAAAAATCGACAACCGTTAGTGGCTTGGTAGTTACACCAACGAAGTTGATTTTGTCACCTGTACCAGAGGTTTCTTTCATCTCACCAATATATTTAGTTAATAAAGATGCTTGCCATTGGTTTGCAGACAGCCCTAAAGTGACGGTTAGCTGATTCTTCGCTAGGTAAGGCACTTCATCACCCGCTTCTACTTCACCCCATAGTGGGAAGTCTGATTTAAAGCTTTGCTTAAATTCAGACTCGCTGTAGGTATAAACTACACTTAGCGGCATATCCAGAGAGTTAGTTAGATTGAAAGTGTGCTTTAACGACGCTTCAATACCATATAAGTCAACTTCTCCGGCATTGTACTCGGTATCGATGACGGTACAGTTAGCCGAGGCTGAGAAGGTACAACTTTCTTTAAGGTTACTAAAGTCGTTAAAGAAACCAATAACCTCTGCTTGGGTAACTGAGTCGTTGTAACGTAGTCCCAATTCGTAGTTAACGCTTTCTTCAGGCTTGATTTGAGGATCTTGCTGTGGGCTTGTTGGTACATAACCTTTGTTAACACCAAATAAGAAGCCTAGTTCATTGCTTGCTTTATAAAAAGCACTAAAACCCGGTAGCCAAATGCGGCTGTCTTTTTCAAGCCAATCTAGCTCGTCAAAGGTATTTTGGTAGATTGCATCGATAAACTCTCCACGAACACCAGCAGTAAGCGTAAGATCATCAATGGTCACACTGTCTTGAATATAGACAGAAACAGCGGTTGATTTTTCGGTGTTAAAGGTGGTTTTTTGCGGCGCATCTGCCGTTTTCTTTACCAGGTTACCGCCCACCATGTTGTAATAATCGATCGTGTGTAGGCGCTCGATTTCATCCACATGATAACGGATACCAGCTTCAATATTATGGGTCAGGCCAGCGATTTTCCACGTCGTGGCGAAATCACTTTGCAACCCGTGTGAGAAATACTCACGTGCGTTATCACCAAGTACTAATGTTTCAAGGTTGCTTTCGCTGTCTCGTTGTCCTGATATAATTTCAAAGAAATCTGGGTTGTTACCCTCTAGCGGTTTGGCAATAATGTCTTCTAGTTTGATGTCAAAATCAAAGCCATTTAGTTTGTTCCATGAGCGTTCAAAGTTATTACGGTAAGCGCGTGTGGTTAGGCTAAATGATTCTGTTTCATAAAAATGCGTGATTAATGCATTGGAGTGAGTCCAATCCATTAAATCGAGTTGTGATGCTGCATAACGGCGATTTGGATTTTGTGCAAAGTCGCTATCGGTTAGGCCCAAGTAACTTTCGTTTGATATTTCACTGTCATAACCAAGCTTTAGCTCAATCAATTGATTGGCTTCTTTAGTAGACAAATCATAATTGAATTTTGCCATGTAAGACTGTTTATCAAAGCCTGTATCGCCGCCGCCATCTAGTTCTTTAAAACCACTAGCATCTACGTTCATTGCTTCGACTAAATAACCAAAGTCACCATTGGTATTGCCGTAATGCAGGTGATATTTGTTATAGCCATCAACGCCAGCAGCGATATCTAACCCACCCTCGGAATCTAGCGGCACAGCTCGCGTTGTTAAGTTGAGGGCACCGGCTACTGTGTTCGGGCCATACTTAATTGACGCTGGGCCTTTAAACACTTCAACGCCTGTCATACGGCTCACCATTGGGAAATAGTAAGCAGCAGAGGCAGAGTAGGGCGCAGGCGTAATTAATATGCCATCTTCCATCAATGCGATTTTTTTACTACGCTCAGGGGTTGCTCCGCGAAAGCCAATGTTTGGACGCAGGCCATAACCATCTTCTTGGCGAATATTAACACCAGGGACATTGGCCAGTACGCGGTTAATATCGTCGTATTCAAATTTTTCAAGTTCGGCTTCGTCAATAAAAGTTGCCGAACCGGCTTCAGTACGTAGACCACTTGCATGGCCAATAATGCGAATCTTTTCAACAAATTTTTCGTTACTGGTTTTCTCTGCTTCGCTTTTCTCGACTTTTGGCGTCTTTGTACGTCCATGCGGGTCAAACGCGTTCGCGTCCAGATGTGCCCCACTTGCTAGTAAACCGATTAACGAGGCTAAAATTGTTTTGTTCATAAGTAAAATCTCTATTAATCGTTATCGCCAGCGGCTGTTTGCGGAAGCTTTAATGCAAGTGAGTTAATAAAATCGACCTTAAGTTGGTCAGTCACTTTCTTCACTTTAGTATGGGTTTCTTCTGCCACTGCGGCATCTTGATTAATGCTTTGCGCTAGCGTATCGCTATAACCTTGTAACTCATCGATGGCAGCTTGCACGTCGCTTAGTATCTTCGTTGAGGTTGCGCTGTCATTAACGTCAACTAGGTAGTCATCAAAACCTAAGGTATTTTCGCTATCGCTGCCTTCACCGTTAAAGAGAGCTTTAAAACCGATCAAATTATTTACCAGGTTGGCAATTGAGTTATCACTATATGGTGATTCAACATCATTCGAACAAACGCTGCCAACACCGCCACAGCTATTGCTAAACAGCCCTAGTGGAGTAGCTAACTTTCGATCTTTTGACATTTTATCGACATAAAACAATGCATCACTAATTGCGTTTACACCTTCGTGAGCGGTAGCAAATGAATTGTTAGTTTGGCCTGCTTGCTTAAGTGTTGTCGCGTAACCGTTGCTGCCAGACCATTTCTGTAATAGTAGATCAGCGCTGTTATCAAGGTCTTTAGCGACTTCAACAGCGAAGTTACAGCGAGAAATCTTGCGCTCACTGTCAGTTTTACTCGCCCAAGGGTTAAGGACTTCTTTAGCCGAGGTACAGGAGTGTTCAGTAATCGAGTTAAACAATAAATACTCGAGTGCATCTAGACCACGGCGGCTTGCTGTTCGCTTAGTGATGTCATATGGTGCAGAGTTAATCGTGCCCTGCTCAAAATACATAACATCTTGGTCAACACCACAGCTGCTTACAACTGGCCACGAATAAATATTGTTACGCAGCGTTGAAGAGTTTTCTGTTAGTGGACCGATTTGCATCACTTCAATTTGTTGCCATTTAGCCATCGCATTGCGCCATGAGTCTTGCGCCGCTTGCAGTGTTTGCGGATCAGGGTTCTCACAATAGTTGATAACAGCAAGTTCTTGCTCTTGAGTTAGCGCATCAAACGCTTGATAAGCTGGCGTAATAACATTGTCTGTCAGGTTACTTAATAAATTGGTTTCATTAAAACCAGTAGTTGGCGGCGTTGGTGTTACTACTGGATCGCTCCCCCCAAAATTGTCACCTTCTTTAGAAGTGGTGCTTTCGCCACACCCAGCAAGTAACGTTGCGATGGTCGCTGATAATAAAAGTGGTTTTAAGATATTGGTTGTGCTGTTCATAATTGTAAGCCCTAAGCTCTTTACCGTTGGGTATAGGGAAATATTGCCGATATTTAAACATAAATGATAACAATTATCATTGTTTAAAATCAAAAAAGGGCGTACCTAAAATTAGGTGCACCCTTGATAGCAAGTTATAGACTAATCATTCATATACTTACCAGTTTGTTACGTTCTCTGCGTTGAAGCTGTATGCCGCTTCTAGAATCGCGCGTGCTTCCAGTAATTCGGCTTTGTAAGCAGCGACTTCGCCAGCAGTTAGTACAGGCTTCATACCGATTTTTTCTTGAATCGTTGCAAAGTCAGCGGCTTTTAGTGGGCTGCTTGGGTTGAACTGAAGGTTTAATGAGAAGCCTTTAAGTTCTGACCAGTGCTTTGCTAAATCAGCAAAGTTATCTGCAGAGTAGTTTGCTGTTCCTAGTAGTTCTAAATCGATAATCGTGTCGTTAATGTAATGAACTACTGTTGCTGAAATGGCTTTTTCCCAAGTAAGAACAGCAATATCACGTTGCTCTTTTAATGTTTCCATTTCATCTGTAGTTAATTCGCGAGTAACAGCGCTATTGATAATTGCGCGACCAGTTAGGAAGGCATCGAAAGCTTGTTTGGTGAAGTCGGTTGCAACAGTAGCACCCAAATCGCGCTTAGCAGCGTTGGTAGAGTTACCGAAGTTAAACTCTGCTTTAAGGTCAATTGCACCGTCAGCATCGATATCGTTGTATCCTTTGTTCCAGCCATCACGACCATCTTTAGCACGGATTTCTAAATCTGTGTAATCGTTGTAGTTACGTGCTGCGCCGAAGTAACCAAAACCTTCGTCAAATTGATGCTCTAATGAAGTGTAAGCTTTTGTACCGCTCTTATCGCCTTCTAAGTTCGCTGATAATAGGCCTTTTCCGGCAGTGGCGTGATCTAAGTAATCATCTGCACCTTGTGAGAAATTAACTGCGCCCAGAATGAACTTTTGGATTAGTTGCTTAAGATCTGTACCATCTTCTTGGATGTAGAACTTAGTGATTTGTGCGCCAGTGATATCTTCACGTGTAGCACCATCTAAATGTGTTTGAACGTTGGCTGCAAGCGCGTCAAATAATGCTTCAACTAAACCATTTGGCGTGATTGAACCTTTTGCATTCCAACCGACAAGTTCTGTTTCCCAATCTTTATGCTGTGTACTATCAGCACCATCATTGCCTGCAATCTTACCTTGAAGGTTTTTATGTGAACTGCTGATTTCACGTAAAGAGGCTTGCTTAACACCTGGCGTTGTCGTGATTTCTAGCGCATCATCAGCGTCCAGGTCCCATTGCTCTTCTGTTGAAGCATAGCGAAGCATTAATGCTGCTTTAGCTTCTGCACCAGAGGTAATAGTTCCTGCTTCAACTTCATCTGCTAAACCGCCACCGATGTAATTGGTTAGTTGAACTAACAGTACTTGGCGCGCTGTTTGACCTGAGTAGCTTACGCTGCTGCCAGTATCTACTTTGCTGTCAAAAGCGTATGTTGTTGGAATTGTTAGGCCATCGATTACCGATTGCACACCGATGCTATCAGTAACATCTAAAGTAAGCTCTTGCTCGAAAGAGTTCGATGCGCTGTCAGTAACGGTAACTGTTAGTGCAATAGTCGGCTCTTGTTCGAAGTTAATAAACTGTTCTGCTGCTAGCTTCAAAACGCCAGTACTAGTTACTTCAAAACGATCATCATTTACAGCGTAAGTGTGTGTGTCAGCAGTGTCAGCGTCAGTAGCTGTTAATGTACCAACTTCTACAGCTACGTCATTTTCAACAATAGTGTTTGCAGAAAGAGCTACGGCTGTAGGTGCTGTATTAACAACTTCAACTTCTTTTTTATCACTGCTTCCGCCACAGGCACTTAGACCTAATGAAAGTAAAACAGCAGTTGCAACGATACTTGGTTTAGATTTGAACATGAATAACTTCTCAACAGATAATTTAATTGCACGCAGTTTATATCAATTTATAAATAGGAATCAATATCATTATCGTCATTATTTGATTTTTTATTGCGTTAGATCAAAAGGAACGATTAGAGAGTTACTTGCATAAGCTATTTATAGCAATACCGGATTGTGGAGGGGGGAGTTACGAGAAATACCGCCACTAGGGCGGTATTTAACTGAATCGAATGAATTAGAAATTCATTGAATAGCCTATTTGTAAACTACGTGGCTTACCTACTTGGATGCCACCGTTAGAACGATTGGCCATGTAAACTTTGTCAAATACGTTGTCTAACGTTAAGTAAACATGCTGCCTTTGGTCTATTTGGTAACGGCTTGAAAGGTCCCATACCGTATGTGAGGCAATCAAATCATCTGTTGTACCAGCTTGTGTGGTAATTTCGTCGCGATAGCGGCCCTGTAAGTTCAAAGAAAGATTTTCTTTAGCAATACCTGCTGTAATAGACAGTTGGTTTTTTGCAATATAAGGAATTACATCGCCAGCCGTTACTGAGCCCCATACTTTTGAGTCATGCGTATTTTCAAACTCAGCGTCAGTGTAGGTGTAACTAAGCGTGAGAGGGAAGTCGAAACCTTGCAGCTGACCTTCGTAGCCAAGACTAAGTTCTAAGCCTGAAACCTTTGTTTCACCGGCATTATACTGGTTACCAATAAGGTCTTCATCACAGCCCTGGTTTGCCGTGCAGTTGCCATGCATGTTTTCATAATCTGAGATGAAATAGATCGCTTCAGCAGATAATTGCTCAGCATTAAAGCGCAGGCCAGTTTCGATGTTTATGCTTTCTTCTGGTTCAGCTGAAGCGTTACTTGGAGAAGCTGGCTCATATCCTTTTTGGATGCCGGCTAGTAACACGACTTCATCGTTGAATTGATAAGTTGCACCTAATGCTGGAACCAAAATATATTGGTTGTTTGCTAAGTCTTTCTTAAGGGCAATGGCAGGATCACGAGTTGGATTATTCTTATCGAAATCAACATAAGTTGTTGCAATATCTTCGTAGCGTAAACCACCAGTGATGACCAATTGTTCAAAGTTAAATTCGCCGTGTACAAAAGCAGTTTTAGCCGTAGCATCACTCAATCGATTTGAATCTGTGCCAGGTGTTCCTGCATTGGTTAATGTTGCGTTGTAGTTACTGTCTATTAAGTGCTCATCAACCCACTGGAAACGATCTACATCGTCTTTATGTAGACGTAAACCTGTCGTTATATTGTGTTCACCCATCGCAAATGCTAATTCCGCTTGCATTCCTTTTGAAGTGTAATCACGACTATTTGCTTTCACATCAACACTCAGGCTGCCTGTTCCTGCTTCATCAAAAGCTGAGGCTGCTTCTTCTGCGCCTTTGCCTAATTTGTTGCCATCAACTTTAGCCGCTTTATACCAATTACGGCTAAACTCATTTGCATAAGCAATCGCACTTAAATTTACGTTATCGCTTAACTCGTAAGCATAATTAACTTGTGCTGACTTATGGGTTGTTTGCATGTTATCAAGCATGCTTGCAGAGTAGCGCTTGTAAGGAGACTTCTCAAAATCTTCTTGAGTCAGCCCTAGATAAGTCTCATCTGATTCTTCATCAGAATACTTCAGTTTTAACTCAAGGTGGTGTTCGCCTAGGTTTCCGCCAACTTTAAATAACACATCATTTTTTTCAAAACCAGTGTCATCGCCGTTCGGTAGTTTTTTGAAACCATCCGCTTGATAGCGATAAAACTCAAGCACACTTCCGACATTTTCACCTTTATCACCAACGACACCGTGAACCTTACCAAAACCATCACTACCGGCTGATAAGTTTAAAGAGCCCAGGAAGCTATCTGGAATAGCGCGAGAACGCATGTTAATTACGCCACCAGTTGTACGTGGTCCGTATTTAACGGCCGCTGAGCCTTTTAGTATTTCTACTGCTTCCATCCGCCCGATTGTCGGGAAGTAGTATGCTGAAGAGGCCGAGTATGGCGCTGGGGCCATTAATACGCCATCTTCCATGATGCTAATTTTTTCAGAACGACTGCTACCTGTACCACGCATACCGATATTTGGGCGTAGTCCGTAGCCATCTTCTTCCTGAACATAAACACCTGGTGTTGCCGCCAATACGCGCATGATATCGCTGAATTCAAACTTCTTCAGTTCTTCTTCAGAAAGATAGTTACCCGAGCCTGGTAATGTATTTACCGCTTCCTTGCTGCCAATAATTGAGATGGTTTCGAATTGCGTTGACTTATCATTTTCACTCGCTTGAGCGCTGATTGAGCTAAGTGTTGCAAGTGCAACCAAAGATAGAGGTAATAAATGAGACATCTTAAAGTTTCCCGAAATAAAATAACTGCTAAAAATCTATTGCCCGCAGTTTATACTTTCATGGTAATGGGAATCAATATCATTCTGGTCATCATTTGCCTTTTGTTGCGTAAGATCAAAACACGTGTAATTAGTGTCTTTATCGCTACAAATGATGATATCGGCACGGATATTTAATTTAAGTGGAGAAATGAAGATGAGAGTGGCCGTTACCAACGCACGGCCAATTGCAATTTAGTGGGTTACTTTACTTTATCAAAACAAATTTCGATCATCGCATTACCATCATCAGAGGTAAATGGGATCATTATTTTTGCGCCATCAGAGAGGTGCGATATCGTGTGGTTTTTACCCGCTACGATTATTGGCGTTGCCATATTAAAGTCATAACCTTTCTGGCCTAATAACAGCTTGGCACCACCTGTTACCATATTGGTTATTTCACCGACCATATCTGTTACTTCTTCATTAATCTTTCCCGGGTTTTCCCCAAGCATCCGCTGCATTATCTCCAGTGCAAGAGATTCCTCAAATGAAATAGACAATGAACCTTTTGTTTCCGGCCCAACTAAACCAATAAGCCCAGAGACATCACCATAGGCAACTTCACTTCTTTTTAGCGCTGGTTTCCCCGGCTTTAGCTTGGTGCTGGCCATAGTGCTTAACACATTTAATAATGACTCTAAAAATGGATTTACAAATTCAACATTCATGCTAACTATTACTTCCTATTACTGGTTTAATCCTCGCGGCAGCGATGGCACAAGCCGCGGACCTCAACTGTTTGTGTATTGATTTGAAAGTCATTCAACCTTGCTTGTTCATTTAGTGATTGCTGAATTTGTAACGAATGAAGTTCCTGAACTTCATTACACTTTTCACAAATGAATAATTGCAGTTGATGGCTATCAGCAAAGTCATTGCAGGCGATGAAGGCATTTTGCGATTCAACGCGATGAATAAAGTGCTGCTCTAAAAGAAAATCCAGTGCACGATAAACGGTAGGAGGCTTCGCGCTATTATCTGTTTTCTTCAAACTATCAAGTAAATCGTAAGCGCTAACCGAGCTTGCATGCCCTAGCATTAACTCCAACACCTTACGCCTAGTCTGGGTGAAACGCGCACCGCGCTCTTCACATAAGTATTGTGCTTTATCTAATAAAGCATTGATTGTATTGGGCATAAACTTTTTACTGATTTATAAGGAATACAACTTTACCATGTGGGATATGGTTTGATAAGGAGATGTTTTCAAAATTTACAAATATTTGCTTTAATAACTTATATTTCTGACGACGTTTGGGGACATACTCTATCGTTACTCTCACGATAGCTACACCGATTAACAATCTGTGTTATCTTAATTGTCATTAAAATAATGATAATAAAGAAAGAAGTTGATATGAAATTAAAAATGACCCTTGTAGCAAGCGCAATTGCTTTGATTACGGCTTGCAGTCCTGAATCAAAAAACAGCCCTGAGCCAAAGGCAAGTCCCGAGCCCAAAGTAAGCGCTGAAACAGAAACTAAAGCACAAGCGAGCAGCCCTGTTGAAAAGATGGGGGAAGACGCCTTATTAGCCAAAGCCAAAACTATTCATAGCAATGCTATTGTTTTAGATACCCACCATGACTTTAGTGTTGCTAATTTTTCTGAAGAGAAGAACTACACTATGCGCTTAAAAAGCCAGGTGAATTTACCTAAAATGGCTGAGGGTGGCCTAGATGTTTCGTGGCTTATTGTTTATACCGGTCAAAAAGAACTTAATGAAGCGGGGTACGCCGATGCCCACAAACAGGCAATGGCCAAATTTGATGCTATTCACCGATTAACCACTGAAATTGCGCCAGATGAAATTGAGTTAGCGCTAACTTCTGATGATGTTCGTCGTATCGTTAAAAGTGGTAAGAAAGTGGCAATGATAGGCGTAGAAAATGGCTACCCTATTGGCACAGATATTAACAACGTCAAAAAATTCTATGATTTAGGTGCTCGCTATATGTCGTTGGCCCATAACGGTCATAGCCAACTGGCAGACTCAAACACTGGTGATAAGGACCAAGTTTGGTTGCATAACGGTTTGAGCGACTTAGGTAAAGAAGTGGTAGCTGAGATGAATAAGTGGGGCATTATGCTCGATATCTCGCATCCATCTAAACAAGCTAATTTACAAACCATGGCCTTATCGAAAGCCCCGGTTATTGCTTCTCACTCTTCTGCGCGCGCGGTTTATGATCATAGCCGTAATTTAGACGATGAAGAGTTGCTAGCATTAAAGGCTAATGGTGGTGTAGTGCAAGCGGTGGCCTTTAGATCCTATGTTGATGGGGTGAAGAGCAAGGCCTTCTCCGATGCTAAGAATGAGATATATCAAAAGATTGCACAGGCGCAGGGATTTACTATTTTGTCTCGAGCGGAGCGTAAGTTGCTTAACGCAAAGGCTGCAGCAAGCTATTGGGATGCCTTTGATGAAATTCGCCATCAAGGCAAAGCACAAGTCGATAAAATTGGTGAAACGATTGCGCAAGTTGATGTGAGTGACTTTGTCGATCATATCGATTACATGGTTAAGCTAATTGGTGTTGACCATGTTGGTATTAGCTCCGATTTTGATGGCGGCGGTGGTGTTAAAGGGTGGAACGATGCTTCAGAGACCTTTAATGTCACTTTAGAATTAGTTAAACGCGGTTATTCAGAGCAGGATATTAATAAGATGTGGAGTGGTAATCTACTACGCGTACTAGATAAAGTGCAGGCTGTTGCCAAAGAGCTTCAGGCTCAATAAACCGTAATCGACAATAATTCGGGTGTCAGGCGAAAAGTCGGCATCCGGTTTTTTATTCCCCAAAACTCTCGGTAATGAATGTACTGCTTAAAATACTGCCATCATCGCAATATTGCATAATTAATTTTGTGTCGTTAATGCCTTTCCATTACAATCCACACCAGTAAAAAGTCGCTATGTTAGCCGCTAAATCCAGGCATCTTAGCCATTATTGAGTTATATCTATGTATTCACACAAAATATCCATTGCGCCAATGCTCGATTTGACGAAGTAGCCTGCAATCCCCTTGTAAATAAAGGGCTATGAAAGATTCAACTTTTCTTTGGGGTCCTATTTTGGGTCCTCAGTAAGCAATTAGCTTATTTCTTACAATTATCAGTATACATATTTTATGATGGTTGAGTATTTAATTTCTGACGATGCTTTTCGATCTAATAGCGCTATTACACCTACTTTTTTACAAATGCAATAATCCTTAATTCCAAAAAATATCAGTAATAAAGATAAATAAAATCCTCATACATTAGGGAAGTAATATTGAGTCTTCAGAGCTAAATTCACCAATGTTTAGCTTAATCGATAATAACCTGAAGCAAAGCAGTATGAATTACTAGAATAACTTAACTTATGTATTGTTTAGATCTACATATTCCTTCTCTTTTATGTTTACCTCAGCAGGTATTGCTGTGATTTCAGCAATGAGCCTGTCGCCTAGCTTTCGTCTAGTTAATGGGGGGCTTGTGGGCAATCTTTGAAAATAGCTCGTAGCTGCGAAACTGTTTTATTGATGAGCTATCAGAAACTTGATGCTTCCATACTTTTAGCGTCAATTCTCGCTTATTGATCAAACGGTCATTATTTTCAACTAAGTATATGAGTAGGTGAAATACTATAGAAGTTAGGTTTTTAGTTGTTCCACATGGCGCGATTATCTGCGCTAATTTAGTGTTAAATATTTACTCGACAATTTGATATAAAGCTGTTCTTCCTAAGCATCTCGGTAGTATCAATTATCCAGGTTCTGACTGCCTGTCAAAAATTGTCGGCTCCTCTGAACCCCTTAAAATTAAGGGGGGGGATGAAATTACAACGAAAAAGAATTGTTGTGGTAAGGATTTGGTAATGCTTTGTCTGTGCATGCAGCATCCTCTAGGTAAGAATCCCCGCACTTTTTGACGTTCAGTCACTTAATGGAACAATTAGAATAAAAATTAGTGGAGACTTAGAAGTATGAATTTGAAAGCAACTTTAATTTTAGCTTTAACAGTTAGCACTTCTTTTCTTGCTGAAGCAGGAGAAGTTGTTGTACAAACTTGGAATGATTCAAGTAGTGTAAAGGAGTACGCTGAATGGAGTAATTCTATACGCGGAGCTGGCTGGCGATACGGTACGATGGGCGCATCTGGTTCCAGCAAAGATGGTAGACAGTCTACTTTTTCTTTTAGAGGCCGTAATAAGGATTTTGGTTGCCTATATAGAGATTATAGAAACGAAACCCAATGTGGGGCTTTCATTTGGAACGAGAACAACGCACTGTTTAAAGTGATGGGGCAATGTAAAATTGAAAGATATCATTTTTCAAGTATTGTATTAACTTGCGATTAAAAGGCTATTTGTAAAGGACTTAGCACTTGAGCTGTCAGGCTAAATATAATATTCATAATCAGCCTGACAGTCGCTTCCGTGTCAATAAAGGCCCCTGGCAAACTCATTTCGACTGGCAGCTAACGACACACAGGCGACGTTCGCATTCAATGGATGGATTGGATTTAAAGACTTCTAATTTGCAGGCTATGTGAAAACTTTTTTGGCCGTAAATCGATTGTAAAACCTTAGTGCTTTAGCCCACTTTTGGAAAAAAGACGTTAGTTTAGTCTGCCACTGAATGCTCTAGGTCGATTAAAGAGTGGACTAATTTCCCGCTATTACGGTAGATTAATATAATTGGCGGTCGATTAATGCTTAATCGTTCGGAGGCAATTTAACATCAGTGCTCATCTGAAATTTATACCAGCGATCATGATAGTGTGGTTTTCAAGTCCGGCATTTTCGTGCTCCTGTATTCCACAAACTTTGCATGAATATTATGATCGTGCGGAGAGCATTGTGGTTGCGAAAAAAGGAAGTTGCGTGACCCAGCTTAATGAATATGGTTTTTGTCCAGATCAACATTGGAACTTTGCGATTGGCGAAGTGTTAAAAGGGTCATCTAGTCCAAACCGCACATTCCGCGGAGATTGGCCATGTGGTCTGAACTTCGGCTATGGAGAAAACTATCTTCTTTTTCTCTCTGAATATGGAAAACCTAGTATCTGTAATGGCAGCGTAAGTCTTGATATTTCTGAGCCGGAATATGTCGCAGGGACAAGGCGTCTGTGGCCTGGAGTAATACGGGATTATCGAGATGGAGTGAGCAAGGATCTCTCAGGCCCCTGGATATTTACAGACAACGGCTCCTTTTGCAGCATCCAACACTCACTTAAAGGGGCGTATTTGGCATTCACCTATTGGTACGCCGAAGCTGAAGAATGGTCTGAGAAACCTGTATTTAGCGTGAGAGGCACTAAGCCAGAGCCTAGAGTGCCCACTTTTGAGGTTACATTTCACCATCCACAGGACATAGTGACAGGTTCCGCAATATTTAAGGTGGGCGGCTCAAGATGGCAACTGTACCGTCGAACTCTTGCAATAATAATTGATTCAATGATGAAACCCATTGAGGTCAACAGTGAAGTTATTGTGGGCGCTCCGGTACTCGATTTACTTAAGGCGATGAGCAAACCAATCGGAATTGAATTATTTGCTAACCGTGAGGTCAAGTTTAGCGTACCGCTAAGAACAACTAAGAATGAGGATAACTCGATTCAATTTATGAGCAGGACTACTCGACTATCTAATTCAGCCGATAAGTTTCTATCATGTGTTAATTCCGCTCCAAGAAAGTAAAGGCAAGCGTTCAGCCCATGCTCCTTTTCTCTAACTCAGTGTCCGAAGTTGGCCGTTATCTGCCGCTTAACTAGTAGTTCCCGCTTGGTCTTGAACGGCAGCAATCGGCCACTTTCGGACACTGAACGTAACCATATGTGAACTTTTTTTTGGATAGTTGTTGCTGCGATGAGACATTGTTTGCTATTACCTTGTAAGGTAAGCTGTTAGCTGCACAGGATTATGGCGGCGTACTTCAAATAATAAGGAAATTAAAATGAAAAATATCATCAAACTAAGTCTGATTACATTATTCTCGTTAACTTCAAGTATCTCAATTGCAAATGAGATATCTCCAGGTTTTCTTAAAAAAGAAATAGGATTTGCTCATTCTCAATACTTAAAAGGCTCACCTGAAAGTGGGCTTTATGCGCTTGAAGCATTGGCTCGAATATTGGAATCCGATAAGTCTAATTCTTTGCGATCCGAGGTGGGAACAAATAATCTTTCATTTACTTACCTTAGAATTGGATTGTTACATGAAAGGTCAGGAAGCTATTCCAAAGCAAGCTCATACTTCAATAAAGCAATAGATTCATATGAAGGTGAAAATGTTGAAATTGCGCAGTTAAAAAAAGTAGTTTCACATTTAGATAGTAAGCGCAGCTAACAAGCCTATAAATGAAGATTCACTAAGGCTGCTATGCCATTTGCTGAGCAAATCGCCCGCCAGCATTTGGTTCACTTATTAACTGGGCGTTATACGGTAGTCTGAAAGCTCGTATGAATCATTACAGAGTAAACATAACAATTTATATAGCCTTTATGTGTGTATATTTTTCGAGTTATTTTATATATGTAAATACATTGGGTGCTTTTACATACTCATTTATTGTAGGCTCTTTGCTGTACTACTTGGTATATCAAAGTTTGAGTTTAACTTTGGTGAAGATTAAATTGAATACGCTGGCTAAGTGGTTAGGAGTGCTATTACTTTCTTTTGTTTTGGTCTACAGCAAGCAGAATGAGAGTGTGATTTTGGCTATTCTAGATTCGCTGCTAATTGGTTTCTTTTTGTTGGGTTTTCTAAAGGCTACTGAAGGAATTAGGAGAAAAGGTAATTCTTGAAATACCTAGATCTTAGTGAAATTGAAATATCCCGTATAACAAGGCACCACACACAGAAATTTTACTCGCTGCGCTCCCAAAATCTGGTGAGCTTGGCGTTAACACCAGTTTCCCTGCTTCCCCTTTGTGTCGGCAACTGCCCTTTAGGATTGTCTTTTTCAGGGGGCGGTAAACGGCCAATAAAGAACTCTGAGCGCAACTCCTACATTGTCCCCTCCTATCTTGTAAGGTAGGATAGCTAGCAAGGTCAATATAACAAGCTGTTAGGTGTCTATGAGTGAGAAATTTAGGGCATGGTTTATCTTGGAAATAAGCATGTACTCTTTCCCAGTGCTGTTAGGAGCGGCAGTAACTTGGCTGACTCTTACTAATGAAGCTCCATGGCATGTTCAATTCTTTCAAGTAACATTTATTATTTCTTGTGTATTATCACTTAAAGCGGTATGGGAAATGATGCAGTTTGCGTTTAATGATAAGTGCATCAAGAATCCAAAAATCACCTTAACTTCAATCCTATTTTGGTTTGTAATCTGGGTAGGAGTAGGAATTTTTGCTATCAGTAGCATCGGTGTAGGCCTAGCTTTTATTGTGCCGATACTTGTGGTTTTACATTTGGGGTATTTGACTCGTAAAGGTTTTAAGTTCAGTACCTACTAAGCGCATCAAAGTGACGTCAAACGCTAGGCTGACTCACATTCTTCGCTAATTTTAGCCAAGCGTTACCCGCATTTCATGCGGGCGTTACCAAAGAATCTCAGTGTCTGTTTTGTGTCGTTTAGGCGACATAAATGCGCACTGAGCCTTAAGGTCGACTTTCGGATCATATAGCTGACATTTATTTCATACTTCAAAGTGATGTGAGGCACAAAGTAAGTTACGCTAAATAGTGCCAATGAATCATCCAAAGGGACGCTATGCGCGAGACAGTGTGAAAGTGGATAAACGCAAGAGGAATTCAAATCAACCCTACCACCAGTTTGTGTTACAGACCTCACGTTTGAGGCTGTTTTGTAACGTTGCACACATGGATGGTCGGATACTGCCTCACTGTAATATCTGGGCAAGATAATATCGAAATTTCCGGCAAAGTTGCTAAGTAGGTAACTTTCCGATACGTTATTCTCAAAATATAAAACTGCCCGTAAAGGCTCAAGGTGAATATAAATTGAGAGTTAACTACACCGCGCTAGTTAAGTGTTGTCCGCTAAATGCTTAACATTATATTTCTAAGGAGAGAATGATGTCTTCAGGTAGATCAGCGATGCGCTGGCAAGATACGATACAGTTTCGATTTTCCCTAGGAGTGGCAATTATTCTTCTCGCAATGGCAACTGCAATATATGGGGCTGTTCATTTTTTTGCTAAAGATTTTCTAGTCAACAAGAACAAAGAACTAATAAATGAAACCGGTTCATTGATAGTATCTGAGTTGTCCCGCCAAATCAGTGTTGCTGAATCGCTGACCCGTACCTTAGCTCAGGCCGGGGAAAATCTACCTAAAGATCCACAACTTTTTTTCGATGTCATTCCAGAGATACTTAATATTACAGAATATCAAGACATTGTAGCTGGTGGCGGAATTTGGCCAGAACCAGAACAGTTCACACCAGGCGTAGAAAGACGCAGTTTTTTTTGGGGCCGAGATGGAAGAGGGCAGTTGCGATATTTTGATCAGTATAACCGACACGGCGGCGCAGGTTATCATCATGAAGAGTGGTATGTACCTGCTCGTCACTCTCCTCCCGGAGAGTGTATTTGGTCTAAGTCATACAAGGATCCTTATTCATTCGAACCAATGGTAACCTGCACGGTAGCCATGTTTAGCCAGAAAGAGTTTTCTGGCAATGCTACTGTAGATATTAAGCTAAAAAAATTACAGCAGTTTTTGCAAGAAAGTAGTGCCAAGCTTGGAGGATATGCCTTTGCGGTTGATCGCAGTAATAAGTTTTTATCATTCCCCAACGAGAAACTAAGTTCTGTCATTAGTTCTGGGGACAAAAATAACCTGTCGAGAGAATTTTTTACTGTAACCGACCTCGCGAGTATGAATAATCTCTTTAAGCCTGTTGCTGATATCCTAAATTCAATCAATCTCTCGCTAGTAAAGAATATAAAAGAAAAAGATCAACGAATCGCCGAAGAGATTGCCCGGGATAGCTATCAAATATCCGAAAGTGAGGCACTGCTAATTGCAGCAAACATCTCGGTATTGAGGAACAAAAATGGACTTCGACTAAATAAGAACGTATCAATCGCCCATCAGCAGGATCTGCTACTCGATGAGCCTGTGCTTATATCGATATTCTTAATGCCTAAAACCATGTGGAAAATAGTTGTAGTTACGCCTCAAAGTTTGGCCACGGTCAGTGCTGAAAATGCGGCAAGTATGGTTATGTTGCTAATCATTACGGTACTGATTAGCACCGGAGGGTTGGGCTTCATATATTTTCGGCGCAGTGTAATTAATCCAATCTATAAGATGGCCAACCAATTGCAGCGAGCGATCACTGATAATTCCACGGCAGAAGTCAGGTTGTTAGAGGATCGTCGCCAGGATGAAATTGGCATGCTCGCCCATTATTTCAATCAATCAACTTTAGCGTTAGATAACATCAATCATAACCTTCAACTAGAGATTAAAGAGCGTAATCAGGCTGAGCAGAAATTGAAACACATGGCGTTGCATGACTCCTTAACTAATTTACCGAATCGGACACTGTTTCAAGATAGGTTGGTGCAAGCAATTGCCTTTGCGAAACGCAATCATAAAAAGTTTGCCTTGTTTTTCGTGGATTTAGATAACTTTAAAATTATTAACGACACCTTAGGACACGAAATTGGCGATAAGCTACTGCAACAAGTTGCTAAGCGGGTCACTGAAGCCGATCGAGAAATTGATACGGTAGCCCGTTTAGGCGGCGATGAATTTGCGTTTATTATTAATAAGCTTAAATCTATCGATGATGCGATGGTATTTGCACAGCGCCTGAATGACCTGTTTAACGCACCAATAAAGATAGACAATAATGTCATATCGGTTGGAATCAGTATCGGTATTACAGTTTTCCCGGATGATGCGACAAATATCAAAGAGCTACTGCGTAATGCTGATATAGCTATGTACCAGGCAAAAGCTGATGGACGTAACACCACACGCTTTTTTGTAAACGATATGAATATCAAGCTACAGAAAAGCAAACAGATTTTATCTGACTTAACCATCTCACTAAAGCAGGATGAATTCGAACTCTATTACCAACCACAATTTAGCATTGACAATGGTGAGTTGATCGGAGCGGAGGCATTGATCAGGTGGCACCATCCTGAAAAGGGCATGATACCGCCGATTGAGTTTATCCCAGTGGCCGAGCAAAGTGGTTTAATCAACGAGCTAGGTGACTGGGTGCTAACGCAAGCTTGTCGGCAAATAAATGCTTTTAACAATGCAGGATTACCATCGCTTACAATAGCCGTTAATATTTCACCAGTACAATTTCGGCACAAGAATTTCGTCCAGAATATACAAACAATACTTGAACAACATGGCGTCTTGAGTCGTTATATTGAATTGGAGATCACGGAAAGTGCGGTGATGGACAATGTGGAGAATGCTATAATTATCATGCAAACTTTGCATGACTCGGGATTTCAATTATCCATTGATGATTTCGGCACTGGCTACTCCTCGCTCAGTTACCTTAAGCGATTTCCTATTCAAAAAATAAAAATTGATCGTAGCTTTATCTCAGATATCGAGCACGATGAGGACAGTCAGGCTATAGCTACTGCAATCATTCAAATGGGGCATTCATTGGGGCTCAAAGTGCTAGCTGAAGGTGCTGAAAATGAAGCACAGCTGAGAATGCTTCACGATAAGCAATGTGACTTTGTTCAAGGATATTATAGAGGCAGACCAATGCCAGCAGGTGAGTTTATTGAACGTTATAGCTTTGTGGATTATGACAGTTGATGAAAAGACAACTTGTATTCGAGTTAAGAAAATAACGCATACAATGAATTTAAACGTTAATTGAGCATTTGGATAACAACTAGCAATGGTTTAAGGGGAAAATTGAAATCGAAACGCTTAGATGCTTTGTTGCCGAAGGCACCTTTAATCAAGAAAACGTGTAATGTGCACATTTGGCAAAAACGGTCTATTTTTGATGCCGTTTTTAAATTAGTAAAACTTCCGCTTACGGCCACTTTCGGACACTGAACGTAACCATATATAAACTTATTTTTAGCAAAAATTTATTACGCCGTAGCTTGAGCATCACAAAATATTTCTATTTCTTTGCTCCATTACACCTTATTTTTATACTGTTTTTTGATAGTCATTGCCGCGCCGCGATGAGATGATTGTTTGCTATAACCTTGTAAGGTAGGATAGCTTACAAGGTATAGATAAAAAGCTGTTAGAGTTTCTCAATGTCATACGATAAAATTTTAGTTAGTGGGAATGGTGAAGAGTTTCCTTACTCCGAATCATTTGACGAAGAGTCCTATTATTACCAGATCAGTATTGCTTTGGGTGACCGTGATGGAGAACTATTTATTTCAAGATGGGGCTCTCACATCATATTTGATGACGATGAAAGTTGGTTGGACTTCAAAATACCACCGGATGATTATTTCCCTAATCAACGCGAGCTTAGTCACGCAAATATACTGACCTATATGGAGACTATATTAGAAAGGGAATCTGAAGGTAGAGTCATTCTAAAGGAAGAGGTTGAGGAGCATTATCAGAGGTTTTTAAAGTCAGAGTCATGAAACTCTAACAAGCCTATCAAGGCGGATTCGCAACGCTATCACATTGGTTTCAAAGGAAAAGGCGCAACAGATTGTGCCAGCATTGCTCACGGCTTATGGGGGCGTTGATGTAAAGTTGATGAATGAAGATTTACTTAGTATTGCTAGATATGCAGCTAAACAACTGCAAACTGAAGAAATAGTCGCATTTGCTGATCGTAATCTCACAAAGGGAGTCTATTCTGACTACCTTCTAGCGATAATAGATGAAGAGAATAAGGTGTGGGAGTTAGTGTCTGCACTATTTGAATCTGCGGTTAAAGATCTGGGATATGATATTCCATGCTTTGAAGAGGCTATTATGGGCTTGATTCGGCATCATCTTACATTGATCGCAGAGGAAAAAGTTGAACCATGGGAGCAGTTTCGAATTTTACTCTTTGATATTGACGAATTTGATCTTCATGAGAATATCACTTCATACGTAGGTGATTCAATCGGCATAGAAAGTCTTTACGGTTGGTTTCATGCAATAGACGATGTCGACTCGGAATCGGACCTTATTAAGATTAAAAAAGGCCTTATATCGGAAAGCAAGATTTGGTTAGAGAAGCATCCATGTAACAAGGCATGAAAACTGATTCGTAACAGTTGGCTCGGTTCCACTTCGCTTCACAATTTCGCCAACTATTGCTCACCCTTAATACCGCACCCCAGAACACCAGCGTCTCTTATGTGTCGATAATTGCCCTCTGAGCAACAAACTAGCAAGGGGCGATAAACGGCCAATATCGGACTCTGGTAGTATACTTCTAACACTGTCACACCATTGGGTCGTCAATGTTGGACTTGCTGCACTGTGAATTTTTGAGATACATTTTCTTATGCGATTTAGGTCAACAAAGTTCGCTAAGAGGAAGCTAGCAACTCGTTAACCCTAACGTCCGCTCAAAGCTCATTGATTCTACTCCAATCCACGGTCAGCTCGAAGTGTATAACTGACACTATTTTATAACAGTGCTGACCACAAACTTCGTTTACTGAAACTTATCCCAATAAGGAGGTTCACCGTAATAATTACTTATGAAATCAATAAAAGAACGTAGCTTGGTCGCTATCAATTTTCGATGTGGATATACTACATACAAGCCCATTTCTTCAGGCTCGAACTCTGGGAGAATGACTTTAAGCTTACCTTCTTTCACCGCCTTACCAACAAGAAATGTTGGCTGCAATGCGTAGCCCTCGCCCCCGATCGCGGCCTCAACCAGAATATCACCATTGTTGCAAGATATGCCTGTAGTGTGCTCTTTTAGCGAGCGCTTGAGAGCGTTCATCAGCGGTAACTGAGGTTGGTTGTATTCAGTATAACTGTAATGCAAAAGGTGTGCAGGTATGAGCTGATCCGGATGCTCAGGTGTGCCATGCCTCTCAAGGTAACTTGGTGAAGCACACAAAACTAATCGAATTGGCGCGATACGTTTTGCTATCAATGATGAGTTCTTTAAATGACCGATACGTAGTGCCAGGTCAAACCCTTCATCAACAATATCAACCTTGCGGTCGTTTAGCTGCAAATCGACACCGACAGCAGGATTAAGCTGTTTAAAGTCTCTGATTAACGGTGCTAGGTGCTTTGTAGCAAAAGAGACTGGCGCACTAATGCGCAGCAAGCCTTGCGCCTCATTCTTAAGTTGCCCTAATCCGCCTTCCATGTCTTGAATGCTTTCCAATATGTGCCGAACATGTTGGGCACATTGCTCTCCAGCTTCGGTAAGACGAACTGTTCGCGTTGTACGATTAAACAGCCTTACTCCTAGATGCTCCTCAAAATGAGAAACATACTTGCTGACCAGTTGATTTGAGGTTCCCAGTTTATCTGCCGCCTTAGTAAAACTGCCTTCATTAGAGACGGCAATAAAGGCCCTCATTGTTTCGAGTCTATCCATCTAAGTTAACTTCTTAATAAAATCTATTACCAACAATATGTTGATAATCATTCAATGTAAATAGTATTTATCATTATAAATAGTGATAGTAAGCTTATTTCAAGCTGATTGATGGCTCTTAAAGCTCACTTAAATAACTTAGAGGAACAGACAATGAACAAACAATTAATAGATAAAGTATTTCACTCGAATGCGGGCTTAGCGGCGCTAGTGCTTCGACTACCCGTTGGTATCGTGCTGGCGGCGCATGGCGCACAAAAGCTTTTTGGCTGGTTTGGTGGATATGGCCTTGAAGGTACGGGGCAGTGGATGGCAAGCATTGGCTTAGAGCCTGGTTACTTGATGGCGCTATTGGCTGGGAGTGCAGAGTTTTTCGGCGGCCTGGCGTTGGTATTAGGCCTTTTAACACGTCCGGCTGCTGCACTGAGCGCATTTACCATGCTGGTGGCAATATTTAGTGTACATATCGGCAATGGCTTGTTTATGAGCAACAGCGGTTATGAATTCGCTCTTACTCTATTCGCTGCTACCTTAGCACTCGCAATTCAAGGTGGTGGACGCTTTGCGATCGATAACAGGTTGCAAGCGCTATTCAGTTCGAGCAAATCGGCGTAGTCACACAGCATTGCAGTTAAAGCGGCTTAAATATCTAATAGCGTCTCTTGGCAATAGAGCCTAGAGGCCCCAAGCAAGATAGGGTGGAATCATGTTAGTAAATGGTAAATGGGAACGTAAGTGGGATCCAGTACAGGAGAAAGACAATGAAGGTCGGTTTATTCGTCAGAGCAGCGCGTTCACTAATCGTATAGAACACGCTCAGGCAGTAGTAGATAAAGGTATTTGCCTGTATGTCGCCTACATTTGTCCTTGGGCAACTCGTACGTTAATAGCCCGCTCACTATTAGGCTTAGAAGATGCAATTGATGTAAAAGTTGTTGAGCCAACATTAACTGATTTCGGTTGGCGGTTCGGTGATTTCCCTGGTGCAACCCAAAGTGGTATCGATGGTGTTGAATTTGCGCACCAGCTTTACACGATGACTGATGATCAATACACAGGTCGAGCGACGGTGCCTGTACTTTGGGACAGCGGTGATAGCAAAATCATCAACAACGAATCAGCGGAAATCTTGCGTGTATTAAACGACGATTTACGCCCTATTCATAACTCAGAGTTCAACTTATATCCGGTTGAGTTACAAGCTCAAATCGATGCATTTAACGACAGTATTTACGACACTATCAACAACGGTGTATATCGCGCGGGGTTCGCATCGAGCCAGCAAGCTTATGACGAGGCCATGGTCGATATCTTTGCTCGATTGGAAGAGCTAGAAACCCATTTTCAAGATAACGATTATGCCGTTGGCAACCAGCTAACCGAAAGCGACATTCGCCTGTTCGTTACCTTAATTCGTTTCGATGTCGCCTATCATGGACTGTTCAAAACCAATATCAAAGCTATTTCAGATTACCCAGCGCTTTCTGCTTATCTTGAGCGCCTGTTAAAGGTAGAGGCGTTCGCGAAAAATACTCGTGTGGATCATATCAAGGCAGGTTATTACTCAGTAAAAGTGTTAAATCCATCGGGTATTGTTCCGCAAGGCCCAGACATGGATTGGTTCAAGTATTTACCGGAGGGTGTATGAATCTCGCGCCGCTATTATTTGTCAGCCATGGCTCGCCAATGTTCGCCGTTGATTCTGGTCAGGCTGCTAAGAATTTGGCAAGCCAAACAACCAGCTTTGACCATGTAGATGCCATTCTAGTGATTTCACCACACTGGATCACTCGCGGTAACTATGTGATCACTAATACACAGCCTGAAACCATTCACGATTTTGGTGGTTTCCCGCCTGATTTGTACCAACTGAAATACCCAGCTTCTGGCTCTAGCAGCATTGGAAATAAAGTCATCGACTTGTTAAGCCAAAATGGCCTCGACGCCAAAGAAGACAGCAAGCGAGGCTGGGATCACGGTGTTTGGGTGCCACTAATTCACCTACGCCCGAATGCTGACAAACCCATTGTGCAATTATCCCTAAATGCAGATTTGTCACCAGATGAATTAGAAAGTTTAGGTAAGGTATTAAAACAACTTCGTGAACAACAGATCGGTATCATTTGTTCGGGTAGCTTGACTCATAACTTGTACGATATTCGCATGAGTCATGAACGCGTTGCAGATTATGCTGAGCGATTTGAAAAGTGGGCAAGAGCAACTGTCGTTGCTGGCAATATGGAAGATGCAAAGCATCCACATATTAAGTCATCATACTATGCCAAGTCGCACCCGACATCTGAACATTATTTACCGATGATCATTGCAATGGCAGCAAGCGATGAGTCTGAATCAGTCACTGTATTAAAAAGCCCCATTTTGCATCATTCCATTTCAATGGAAAGTTATGTTTGGACGTAAGCGCTGCCACGATTGAGAATAAATAGAGAGGAAGTTATGCGAGGTATTCAACTTAGACAAGCATTAAAGATTATTGAAAACACCTTGTCTTTGGCAAGGCAAGCATCAATGCCCCCACTGACATTAGTGGTGTTAGACAACGGTGCCCATGTAAAAGCATCCGCTAGTGAAGATGGCAGTGGAACAGCCCGCTTCCAAATCGCCAAAGGCAAGGCTGCGGCGGCATTAGGAATGGGGTTTGGCACTCGCCAATTCCACGACTTAATTAGCCAAGGCGTATTACCAGAGATGTTCGCCAACACAATTAACGGTGCTAACAATGGAGAATTTATCCCACTGCCAGGTGGCATATTGATTTACGAAGGTAAAGCGCTTATTGGTGCGATAGGTATTTCTGGCGCAAGTTCTGATCAAGACGAGCAACTAGCATTGGCAGGCATTAAGTCTCAGGGGTTGATAGCATCTAATTGATAGAATCTATAAAGCTTTCAATTTTTAGAAAAAATAAAGAAACCTAAAAAGTAAGAGTCCATGCTAAAAATGTAAAATGACTCAAAAAATTGATTTTGAGTCATAAACAATATTTCACTTAAATTATCCTTAGACTGAGGTGTAGTAGCTCATATTTGATCTGACAGTTTGGGCTGATAAGGTTAAACTTAATCTGACAGCCCAAGTTTGACGTTGGAGATTTAGGAGTATCAGCGGCAGCACTTAGAAGTCACTCAAACATAATTGCGTGAACGACCGCTTTGGTGGCTTTGATTCTACCCCAATAAATTAGAGGCAAAATTTAGAACTGTTTTGTGGCAAGAGGGGAAGTTATTAATTAGGTTTTTCATTACAAATAGTAATGATTGACCGCCAATTTTTGGGATGAAATCGAAGGTGATTTTTCTCCCGTTATAACTTTGGTAATAAAAACTCAGAGTCGCATTTGTGTCGGTTAGCGACCCTTGAGTTGCTCTTCGAACCAACCGATAACAGGGGCACTTAACGGCCAATTTCGGACGGTCAGCAAAGGTCAGTCAATTGCCATTGGCGAGTGGATTTCAGCCAACTGTACATAATCACTCAGGGCTAGCGGAAAGAAGCAGTCGACGTATATTCATTAAGGAAGACCAATACCGTAGATAGACCTGACCTTGTGGTCATATCTAGGGCAGCTAGAACGGGCAAGTAACCTTTGCACATTGGTGTCATAGAAACCACCATCAGGACTCAATATCTTTAAGCCACTGGTTGCTAAAGGCTTAGTAGCCTGTCCAAGGTGACCGATAAGACGATTAGCCTCACCAGCCAATTGAGTTAACTTTGTAGCGCCTCGGTCATTGTCCAAAACCAATCGGTCTGTACTCTTCATAAGATTTCTGGCTGTAGCGAAATGATGTTGAGATTTCCGGCACGTTTTTAGGAATTGATCGTCGATCGGAATTGAACTTAGTTGAGCTAAAGCCTCATTCCATGGATAACTGACAATGCCTTGTTCGCGATGTTGGGCTGAAACTAACTCTTGCCATCTCGAACCGCTGTCAGTGACTAATACTGATCCAGTGATCTGGGCCACAAGTAATGCCATTTCATAATTCGGCCCCATACGGAATTGGAGAAACTGACCGCCGTCACCAGCGTTCATCTGCTGCAACATCGTCAATGGCGAAGTTTCAGCATTTTGTTCTAATTCAGAAATGGTCCCAGCAGCCATTTCTTCGGTTAGCCCAAATTCGTGTATCAGAGTTTGGATTTTCGCATCCCTAGGCATCATTGCTATCGAGTTCAGTAAATCCTCTGTTGCTAGCCTGAAGTGTAGTCGCCGATCTTGCTCGCAAATTATCTCTTCTGCACGTCGACCTTTAGCCATGTCCATCATGGCCCTCATTAAATGGAGGTCAAATTCGCTTGGGTCAGGTATGAGGTTTACAAAGCCGAGCCCGATGAATGGTTCCATCTCAAGCATGAACAGAAAGTCTTTTAACGCCTGATACTTGTATTTGCTAGGCGATTTGGTCGGGCTAAACTCTGGCCTAACATTATTGGGGTTGGTGATTGGCGTTTCTATCAAAAACTCATCAAATGCAGATGCCATAGGTAACGCATGTACCCCAATGACTCGTACATCTAACGGTCCTGTATATAATCCTCGAAATTTGCCATCGGATTTTGGTAATAGTGAGTAAATATCGGTTTCACGAGGCCATAAAACCGAATAGAAGCCATAAATTTTTGATATCTGCTCGTCAGATAGTTCACGCCTGACGTCCAGCCACGTTTTACCGCTATCTAAGCCAAGAACATCACGAATGCAGTTGCAAAACGCTAAATTTCGCTCACGAATACTGGCCACATTCCAAGTAGTTCGAAGGTCTACAGGAACGTTACGGCAGCAACTTTTGTATTTCCGACCACTGCCACAGCCACAAAGCTCATTGCGACCAACTTGAGCTTCATCAAGGCTCTTATTCAGATAGTCGTTTTGTGGTGTAGTTCGACCAAACGCATCCTGATAGTGAACGGAGCCATCTTCAAACTGGGCATACATTTCACCACCATATCTGTGCAGTTCGCTAGGTGATGGCAACAGAACGTCCCGTAAATCCGCCCAGTCACTAGTTATATCGTTTTCAGGATACAGCCATTCCTCTTTTCCTGCTGCTACTGATGACTGAGCCCTGCTTTTGATGACGTGGTTAATTTTGGTCACTTCATCTGCTGTTAACTTACGAGTGTTGATGAACTCAATGGTGTTGACCATGCTTTGGCGAATACGGGTGGGATTGGTTCGTTGCTCAAGTGGATTGACGTTATTAGGGTCCTGAGCATACTCAAGGTTAGTTAGAATCAGGCATCGATTCTTATTCAACGGGAATATCGTCTGTGAGCCCTTTAAGGCAATATCAGGGTCATTAGGATATTCACACAGCTCAGACTCTGGAGAACAAGCATAATTGTAGATTGTCACTGGATGGTCAGACACGATAAATTTAATATCAGAATTTTCAGCAGATACAAGTTCTCTGATGCCTTCAGCCCAGAGAGTACAGTGGATTGAGCGTAATGACTGCATTTCCATCATTAACTGCGACTGGCTTAGCTCTGGGTATTTGCTCTGAATCCAGTCTAAACCTTTAGGAGTTCGGAGCTTTTGCGCATCAATGTAGGTGAAGAGCCCCCGAAAATTGTGATGCCACTGAGATTGGTCGTCAGTCATGAATGCTCGAACAGCTTTGGAACCATCGTCGTCAATAGGGCCAAAGAGCTTCTGCTCGATTTCGTCAATAACTTCCATACGGAAGAATGTCGAATAGAGATCTCTCTTATAGAAACGCTGAGAGGACGTTTGCCATTTCTTGGAGTAGACCGTCTTGGTTTCACCGTTCTTTAGATCTATGTTTCGGCGTGTTAAATGGCAGAGCTGATTATCTCGCTCATCCATAAAGCCTTTCTGGTGCCATTGCGGCACAAAATGGTTATCTCTCGTCTTAGTCATTTAGCCTCCATACCTAATCATTTATATATTGGGGTTATTTTAGTAATTTCAATGACCTAGTAACGAACTGAACTGCCACCAATAGTACTGACTGCTTTCTGCCTCACATCGACCGCTCAAGTATGCTTTTGTCGAAACGACAAGAGTCGCTTTGAGTTGTCTTCAGAAGCGAATGGTGCGTGATCATTTGACCCCACAGTCGGTTAGCGACCCTTGAGTTGAATTTGTTATGTGACGATGACCGCATAGTAACACTCAATATTTGAACGAAAACAACAAGGATATAAGATTATGTCTTTGATTAGTAATGTATTATTTGTTCTAGCAGCGGTTGTAATTACTATGCCCATCACATAACATCCTGTTATATTTTTAATCGAGTTTTGAGGAAGTTTTTAAGTGTTTAAGCCAGACTTACTAACATTGATTATTGAGGAAGAGACTAATTACTGGGGCGGTGTAAGGAAAATTTCAACATCCGAACTTAGTGAATTATTTCGTGTTTTGACGGTTTCACACAGTATCGCGAGCCACCTTGAGGGGAATATTGTTTTCTCTGACTCTGAGCATCGTCTAAACGTGCATGAATGTTTGGGCGAAATGCTGTTGTTAGGCAATACTGAAGAAAGTAGTAATAACACAGTGACATTTAATCAGAGTATTGACGCATTTTATCAGCGCAGCTTTGATAATTTGTATTTGCCTAATGGCTTGGAAGTCGTATCTATAAGCTACAATAGTCCACTAAAAGTGGTCATCAGCGGAGGTCCCATGAAGATTTTGCTTTTGACTGTTGCTGTTTTAGGCGGAGAGGTTAATGTCGGAGACTTTTCAGTAAAAATGCCAGGTATTTCTGAAGCAGTTCAGAGTTTGTCGCAAACATACTTAGAAGTTCAGAAGTACAAAGACAAAAAAGAGTTAGCAGATAAGGTGATTGAAAATCATGTTATGCAATTACCTCATCCAGATATTTATCAAATTAACTCGTTAAGCAACAAAATATAACAATTTAACGCGGAGCTGCAAACAGGCTACTCAGATTTGCTTTCTACACAAAGTTTTGACAGAGGCGGCCACTCTACTGAATAATCGGTTTAAAGTTTTAGCAACAACACCACCACGACTAGATTTATTCTGTAATAGCTGCATATTTTTACCATGAGGTTGAATGGCCTTAAGCTCATTTGCAACGTCCATTGCTTGAACGACAAGGTAGTGCCGTCTTAACACCTCCATGCACTTATGGCGTGAAATAAGAGCTACTTTCTCTAATGCCAACCCTTGTAGAAATAGCTGTGTTACTGCTGTCCTTCTGAAGTCACGAAAAGACAATTCATGAATTTCTAACTCTGCAAATATCTTGGTAAACCCTGTCGATGCTGATTTGAAATTGTAAGGAAAAATTGGACCAGACTTCTTTGGGCCTAGCTCCATAAGAACGTTAAATGCTTCATCCGTGAGCGGAGAAACACTGTCACGTCCACCTACAGTGGTTGGATCTTTGTGCGACCGAATAGTAATGGTCGCCGACGCCCCTTCATTTTCTAGATCAAGGTTAACATCTTGCCAATCTAGTGTCGCATGTTCTTCTAGGCGCAAGCCCTGTGATACCCCAAAACGAAAAATATCCAGATATGAAATTTTAAACTTCCCTGAATCTCTTAATTTCGTTGTGTGCTCAATAATACGCTTATATTCTTGCCCGTTCACAAGCCTTTGTCGTGGTTTAGAATCAGATATTAGCTTCAGCTTTTTAAGGGGCTTTCTTGCGTCAGATATACAGGTATTGCTAGCACGTATGCCGCAGATTCCTTTTGCATCATCGAGTGCTGAGCTTAATATATCTATGTACCATTTGACGGTGGATGGTTGACGCTCAACTTGCCCTTGGCTTAGTCCCCTAAGCTCTTTCGCTAAGCTAATTATCGCTTCGGAGGTCAGTTTGTTTACTGGAGTATCCCTTAATAGCTTGAGCGCAGCTAAGTTTTTATAACCACTTTCCACCTGAGGTGATAGAGAATCTGTCTCTTTCATTTTTATAATTGTTTTAAGCAACAGGTAGCTAACAGATCTTGGGCTAGATAGGTACAAGTCTAGATTGTCACCATTGTTGATAGCTTCAACAAACTCTTGCCCCCACTTTCGCGCTTTATTTTCATCTGAAAAGGAATGTGAACGATCGATTACTTTTTTGCCGCAGACCTTATTAATCACTCTAGCCTTGTAGGTTCTGGTGTTGGTGCCTGAATATTTTGATACTGAGAAATAAGCCAAATCACTGCTCTCTTAAATTAAGACCAGCCCTTACTTTATGCATCAAAATTTTGAGATCACGAAGTATCCTTTGACATCGATTAGGAGTGATTTACGTCTCTACAAAACAGACTAAATGATGGGGTTTAGAACCATCATTTAGTTGAACTTTCAAGCTTCCTTTGTTGTTTTCAATTATATGGCCTCATCAGAGAGTATTGGCAAGTTGTCCAGTTCTAATAATGATTCAGGAAAAATAGTCACATAGATATTATGTAAAACCTTTAGATCCTTATGACCACTAACAGAAGCAACTTGGCTTAACGAGTAGCCCTGTTCTATTAGTCGACTGCATCCTTCACGGCGGAGGTCGTGATAACGAAGCTCGGTTATGCCTAAATCACGTATGATTCGCCTAAAGCCTGCTGTAACAGACCTTGGGTTGTAGGGAAAAATAAGGTTTGAAGTTCTGGGCTGTTCCTCAATCAACGCAAGAGCGCGTCCACGGCCTAACAAAGGGAGTAGCATATTATTTCCCTGTTTATGGGTTGGGTGTTTACGGTTCATCACTCGGATTAATTTTCTATCAGGCAGGAGGTTCTCCCATTCAAGGTTGCAAATCTCAGATATCCTAAGGCAAGTTAACAATGACATTTCAAACAATGCAGAATATGGTATTTGGGTTTTGAGCCTATTCTCATACTCTTTCATGCTATTTAAAATTTGGTCATACTCACCTGAGTTAAGGCGGCGCTCCCTAGTGTTAGATCGCGAAATCATTTTAAGTCGTTTTAGGGTTGGGTAAGAGTCAATTATTGACTTATCGTTGATATCAACGCCAAACATGCTCTTAGCATGAAATAGTACTGCTCTTAGAAAAGATATATCTGATGCGATAGTCTGTGGCTGAGGCTTATGCGGTGAATTCATTCTGTCATTGCAAAAGTCAATAATATGTTTGGACTCTATCTCTGACAGTCGTATGTTTGCTAAGTCATATTTTTTTACTTGGCGTAAAGAGTACCGTGCGGAGCGACCCAATGGATTTCTTGATTCGTTCACTTTGTGGATGTATCTATCAATCAGCTCGCCAAGGTTCATCGACTGTGTTTCTTCACTGAGTGGAGTCTCACCGTTTTCTAGGATTTTGATTTGCTCCTTAGCCCACTTGGATGCGGCGGCTTTATAGTCGAAAGTTTTCTTTTTATTGAATATTAATTTGCCACTCTTTTTCACTCTAACTGTCGCTCTGTATCGTGTTTTTTTAATTTTGTTAACACCAGCGCTGTTCTGTATTGTTTCTATGGTAAAATACGCCAAATCTTGCTCCTTATCAGGGTGCCTATATGGGGTCCTGAATTTATTTATGGTCCCGTTTGGGGGGCTAAAATGAGCAAGCTAAAATTATTGATGTTGTCAGGTGTTCGCCTGTAGACCTTGCTATATAGGCGTTTAAAGAAAATAAATGAATAAACCAACTAATCACAAAATCTCCACGGCTCCCATGCTCGATTGGACTGACCGTCATTATCGTTATATGGCGCGTTTGATCTCTAAACATCAGCTATTATTTACCGAAATGGTAACCACTGGCGCGATAATTCATGGTAAGGGCGACTACTTGCATTATAACGAGCAGGAGAATCCTGTTGCGTTGCAGCTTGGTGGCAGCAATCCTGCTGATCTGGCTACCTGTGCCAAAAAAGCGCAAGAGTATGGTTATGATGAAGTGAATATCAACGTTGGTTGTCCATCTGATCGGGTGCAGAACGGGCGCTTTGGTGCTTGTTTGATGGCTGAGCCAACGCTGGTTGCCAATGCGGTTGATGCAATGCGTTCTGTGGTGGATATTCCAGTGACGGTCAAGCATCGTATTGGTATTGATGATTTAGATAGCTATCAATTTATGACTGACTTCGTTGGCGAGGTGAGTGAAGCGGGCTGTGATACTTTTATTGTTCATGCGCGTAAAGCATGGTTAAGCGGTTTAAGCCCTAAGCAAAACCGTGAGATCCCACCGCTTGATTATGAACGTGTTTATCAGCTTAAAAAAGATTTTAGTGATTTAACCATTTCCATTAATGGTGGGGTAACCTCGCTTGAACAAACGGCTAATCATTTAAAACATGTTGATGGGGTCATGATTGGCCGTGAAGCCTATGCAAACCCGTATATTATGTCTCAAGCAGATAGTCTATTTTTCGATGACCACAGTGAGGTGTTAACCCGCCATCAGGTGGTTGAAACCATGATGGAATATATCGAAAAGCATTTACAGCAAGGCGGCAAGTTAAACCACATTACTCGTCATATGCTAACCTTATTTATGGGACTGCCAGGGGCAAAACAGTGGCGTCGTTACTTAAGTGAAAATGCTCATAAGCCAGGTGCAGGTACCGAAACTGTTGCTAAGGCGCTTACACTAATAAACCGTTAGTGAAATAGACCTATAGTTGGTTTATTTGCTTTAAGATTCATGTGACTTTGTTTTATTTTACTTTTATTACAATGGTTTATCTTTTTGGTATAACAATTGAATGGTAACTGTATTGTATTTAATAATGACTGGATTGATATGGACTTACTTCATCGCTTTAGAAAAGACACGACCAACGGCTTAGTTTCAGGCATATGTGCTGGTATCGCTAGGGGGTTACAGGTTGAGCGCAAGTGGGTGCGCATTGTCATGTTGCTTTTATTATTAGTGGCAACGCTGCCAACTGCGATCATCTATATTGTCGCAGCAGTAATGCTTCCTCCAAAAAGCCGCTGGCTCGATTAAACACTGTTCACACCTGCGTTTACACTAATTAACTAACCTTATCTGTATTTGTGCTGCCACTATCGTTACACTAGTGGCTCATTAGGTGACGCATTCTATCCCATTATATTAAAAAGGATTCTCATGATTACATTCAATAAAAGCATTATTGCTGGCACGCTAGCCGGTGTTGTCGCTGTTGGTGCCGTTTTATCTATCTGGTGGGACATTGAACCTGGCATCATTAATATTGAGCAACAAAGTAACGAACAGGCCCAAGCGCTTGGTGTGAAAGCAGTGACCGGATTTGCTACCACCACTGCGGCGATTGCCGTTACCGAGACTTTGCTAAATAAGCCAGGCGGTTACTTAACCAATGATAAAATGTATCCATCGGTAATGATGGATAATATGCCAGCATTTGAGTTTGGCGCGCTACAGCAAGTTCGTGATTTAGCATTAGTGCTTCGCAGCGATTTTAGCCGTTCACAATCTCAGTCGGTTGAAGATGCTGACTTGGTTAAAGCTCAGCCCGCGTTAAATTTTGAGAACAACAGTTGGATTTTTCCAAGCACTGAAAGTGAATATAAAAAAGCGGTAGCACATTTTAAGCTTTACCGTGCTCGTTTAGCTAACCCTTCGTCGCAAGCGCAATTTTATGCGCGTGCAGATAATTTAACCGAGTGGTTAAAAGAAGTTGAAAAGCGCCTTGGTAGCATCTCGCAGCGTTTAAGTGCAAGTGTTGGCCAAGATCGTTTAAACACCGATTTGGCGGGGGATGCCGAGGCAAAAAAATCGACTGCTACGCCAAGTCATCAAGAAGTAAAAACCAGCTGGTGGCAGCTTGATGATGTGTTTTATGAAGCGCGTGGTGCAAGTTGGGCATTGATTCATTTCCTAAAAGCTGTTGAAATTGACTTCGCAGCAGTTTTAGAGAAGAAAAACGCAACGGTTAGTTTGCGCCAAATAATTCGCGAGCTCGAACAAACCCAAGAGACGGTTTGGAGCCCAATGATTTTAAATGGTAGTGGTTTTGGCATTATGGCAAACCATAGTTTAGTGATGGCTAACTATGTTTCCCGTGCGAATGCCGCTATCATCGATTTAAATAAACTTTTAACGCAAGGATAAATAATGATTAACAAGAAACTGGCACTAGCAGCAGCGCTAGCTGGCGCAATGGCTTTACCTGCTAAGGCAGATATGCTGGGCCTTTATATCGGTGCTCAAGGTTGGCAAAATGACGTTTCTGGCGCGTTTTCTGAGAATACCGCAAGTTTGGTGGATTTTCAGTTTGAAGAGAAAACGCAAGCCAACTTGTATTTGAAATTCGAGCACCCTTTACCATTGATCCCTAATGTACGTGTGCGCGTGGGCAATGTCGAAGGTATTGGCCGAACGGAGTTGGCTACTGAGCTTTCCTTCGATGGCAAGGATTACACTGCTGGCACATTTGTAGATAATAATATTGACTTAACTAACAATGATGCAACGCTTTATTGGGAACTACTTGATAATGATATTGTTGCTTTTGATTTTGGTATCACGGCTAAAAACTTAAGCGGTGACATCACTGTTGAAAGTGAAGGCCAACCAAGCATGGAAGAGCTATCAGTATGGCTACCAATGGGCTATGCAGCCGTTAAGGTACGTGTACCATTTGCAGGCGTTTATGTTTACGGCGATGCAAACTATGTTTCTTATGATGGCAGTGACGTTCATGATTATGAAGTCGGTGTTGGTTACGACATTATGGATAACCTAGCGGTTGATATTGCACTTACTGCTGGTTACCGTGAAATGGTAATTGAGCTAGATGATGTTGACGACTTAAATGCAAATGTTGAATTCTCAGGATTCTTTGCTGGCTTGGAAGTACATTTCTAATCGATTAAAGCATAATTTAATTGTGTAAAGAGGAGCTTAGTGCTCCTTTTTTTCTGCCCGCCTTCTTATATTCCCAAACGCTATAAAAAATTAGTTTTTATTCTTTTATGTTATTCAGTGACAGGGATAAGATGTTGCTATTCGCAATTAGGCGTCGTGTATCGGATAACAATTATGTCAATACAACAATTAAATTCATTAACAAGCCCGCTGTCACCACAGCAGGTCGATTCTCTTAAACAGTTAACAGCTTCTATGTCTGCTGTTGAGCTTTCTTGGGTCAGCGGTTATTTGGCTGGCATTAGCCAAAGTGTTGGCGGTGCAGTTGCCCCTAGCGCACAAGCTGGTGGTAAACTCACTGTTTTATACGGTTCTCAAACCGGTAATGCCAAAGGTGTTGCAACTGAAGTTGCTGCTGCTGCCAAAGAGCAGGGTATTGAGGTTGAGCTTGTTTCGATGGGCAACTATAAAACCAAGCAGCTTAAAACTGAAACGCACATGTTAGTTGTTGTCAGTACCAATGGTGAGGGTGAGCCGCCAGATGATGCAATTCAGTTGCATGAGTTCCTAGCTGGTAAACGCGCGCCTAAGCTAGATGGTGTAAGTTATTCTGTACTGGGTCTTGGTGATAGTAGCTATGAGTTCTTCTGCCAAACGGCGATTGACTTTGACGAGCGCTTTGCTGCGCTAGGCGCAAAATCATTGGCACCACGTAAAGACTGTGATGTTGATTACGATGATGATGTACTTGCTTGGCAAGAGCAGGTGTTGCCATTAGTTAAAGAAACACTAACAGCTAGTGCACCAGCGCCAGCAACCTTTGCTGGTTCTAGTTTTGGCGGTGAGTCACAATACACCAAGAAAAACCCTTATAAAGCGACGTTATTAGCGAATCCTAAGATCACCGCACGCGGTGCTAACAAAGATGTTCGCCACATCGAAATATCACTCGAAGAGTCTGGTATTACCTATCAGCCTGGCGATGCGTTAGGCGTATGGTTTGATAATGATCCAGCGCTTGTGAGTGAGTTACTAGCATTAGTATCACTAGACGGTGAGGCGAAAATAGAAGTGGCCGGTAACCAGGTTGCATTAAGCCAAGCGCTTATTGAGCAATTTGAACTGACTCAGTTACACCCAGGTTTTGTTAGCGCCTACGGCGAAGCGACAGAACAAGCTGCTTTGGTGGAAATTGCACAAGATAAGGCGGCGGTTCGTGACTTTATTGAAGATCGCCAAGTTATTGATGTGATTCGCCAGTACCCTGCAGCACTAACCGCAGAGCAACTTACTGGCGCGCTGCGTAAATTAACTCCGCGCCTTTACTCAATTGCATCAGCAATGAGTGAAGTGGAAGAGGAAGTGCATTTAACGGTTGGCGTGGTTGAATACGATGCCTTTGGTAATAAGCATCAAGGCGCGGCGTCTAGCTTCCTGGCACACCGTTTAGAAGAAGATAGTCAAGTGCGTGTCTTTGTTGAGCATAACGACAACTTCCGTCTGCCAAGCGAAGATAAAAACGTCATCATGATTGGTCCTGGTACTGGTATTGCGCCATTTAGAGCATTCCTACAAGAGCGTGATAATAACGATGCAAGCGGCGAAAGCTGGTTGTTCTTCGGTAACCAAAACTTTACTGACGACTTCTTATACCAAACCGAACTGCAAGACTTTAAGGACCGTGGCGTGCTTAATCGCATCGACCTTGCGTTCTCACGTGACCAAGCGCACAAAGTGTATGTTCAAGATCGTATCAAAGAGCAAGGTAGCGAGCTATATCAATGGTTAGAGAATGGCGCATCACTTTATATTTGTGGTGATGGCAACAAGATGGCCAAAGATGTTCATCAAGCGTTCTTAGATTTAATTATCGAGCACGGCAACAAAACAGAGCAACAGGCTCAAGAATATTTAACTACGCTGCGTGACACCAAGCGTTACCAGAAGGATGTTTACTAATGACTGACGTTAAACTTCATGCTAATGAATACATAAAAGCTGACAGTAACTTGTTACGTGGCACCATCGAAGAAGGGCTACAAAACCATATCACTGGTGCGCTTTATGTCGATGACACTCAGCTATCTAAATTCCACGGGTTCTATCAACAAGATGACCGTGACTTACGCGCCGAGCGTCAGGCTCAAAAACTTGAGCCGCTACACAGCTTTATGCTGCGTGCACGTGTACCGGGCGGTGTATGTTCGCCGGAGCAATGGCTAGATATCGATAAGATTGCGAGTGAGTTGACCATGAATGGCAACATTCGTTTAACCACGCGTCAAACGTTCCAATACCACGGTATTTTAAAGCGTAATCTTAAGCCATTAATTCAAGCGCTTGATTTGTCATCTCTTGATTCTATCGCTGCTTGTGGTGATGTGAACCGTAACGTGATGTGTAACCCTAATCCAGTGGAATCTGAGTTACATACAGAAGCTTATGAGTGGTCGAAACTGTTATCTGAGCAGTTACTACCACGCACCAATGCTTACGCTGAAATCTGGTTAGATGGCGAAAAAGTTACCGGTGGCGAGTCTGAGCCAATGTATGGTGAAACTTACTTACCACGTAAATTCAAAATTGCTGTGGCGGTTCCGCCGCATAACGATGTCGATATTTACACTAACTGCCTAGGCTTTATCGCCGTTGCCGAAAACGGCAAGCTAATCGGCTTTAATGTTACTGTTGGCGGCGGCATGGGCGCAACTCATGGCGATACCGATACCTTCCCTCGTTTAGCTGATCACCTTGGCTTTGTCGCCAAAGAAGATGCAATCGAAGTAGCTAAAGCCGTTATCACTACCCAGCGTGATTGGGGTAATCGTGTTGAACGTAAACTTGCACGTATTAAATACACCGTGCAAAAACATGGCATTGATAAGTTCCGCGCAGAAGTCGCTGAGCGCTCTGGTGTCACCATTGGCGAAGTTAAGCCATTTGAATTTACTACCCGTGGCGATCGCTTCGGTTGGGTAAAAGGCACTGACGATAAATGGCATTTAACCCTTTATATCGAGTGTGGTCGTATTAAAGATGTACCGGGTAAAGAAATCCAAACAGGGTTTAGAGAGCTAGCTAAAGTACACAAAGGTGACTTTAGAATGACCTCTAATCAAAACATGATAGTGGCTAATGTTGCCGAAGCTGATAAAGAGCAAATTGAAGCAATTGCGCGTCAATACGGTATTCTGGGCGAGCGTCTAACGCCGCTTCGTAAGCACTCCATTGCTTGTGTATCACTACCAACTTGTGCTTTGGGTATGGCTGAAGCTGAGCGTTATTTCCCTGAATTTACTGATAAAGTAGATGAACTGTTGACCAAGCACGGTGTTGGTGAGCAACCAATTGTTATGCGTATGACTGGCTGTCCAAATGGCTGTGCTCGCCCATATGCTGCGGAAATTGGCTTGGTAGGTAAAGGTCCGGGTCGTTATAACCTGTATCTTGGCGCTGCATTTGATGGTACACGCATTAGCAAAATGGTACTTGAAAACGGTAACGAAACTGAGATCTTAGCAGACTTAGACGGTCGCTTTGAGCGCTTTAGCAAAACACGCCAAGAAAATGAAAACTTTGGTGATTTCTTAGTACGCACCGGTGAAGTAAAAGCTGTAAACGCAAGTGCGAGGGATTTTCATGGCTAAGCTAGACATTGATATTGAGGTGGATTTTAACGCGCTACTTGATGCTCCAAAATCTGATCAAGACGCAGTGTTAGCTTCAGTCAATCTTGAATTAACCAAGCTTAAACCCGCTGCACGTGTGCAGTGGGCGCTAGAGAATTTACCAGGAACTCATGCGCTGTCATCGAGCTTTGGTATTCAATCGGCTTTGATGTTGCACCTGCTCAACACTCAGCGCCCTGATATTCCGGTGATTTTGACCGATACAGGACACTTATTTGATAAGACTTATCAGTTTATTGACTTGCTCACCGAGCGTTTTAATTTAAACCTGAAAGTCTATCAAAGTAAGATGAGTTCAGCATGGCAAATCGCGCGCTATGGTAAAGAGTGGGAGCAAGGACTCGACGGGATCGATGCTTATAACAAGCGTAATAAAGTTGAGCCGATGCAACGCGCGCTTGGCGAGCTTGAAGTAGGCACTTGGTATTCTGGATTACGCAGTGCGCAAGCATCTAGTCGTGAAGGGTTACCAATCTTGGAAATTCGCGGCCCACGCTACAAGTTTTTACCGATTATTGACTTGAACAACAAGCAAGTTCATGAGTATTTAACTGAGTTTGATTTGCCTTACCACCCGTTGTGGGAAGAAGGTTATGTCAGCCTGGGCGATGTTCATACCACGAAAAAGCTAGAACCCGGTATGAGTGAGGAAGACACTCGCTTTAACGGATTAAAGCGTGAATGTGGCTTACATTTTGAAATATAAGTGTTTAATGCAAAAATAAATCCAAGCCGGCTAATCTGCCGGCTTTTTATATTCTCTCTAACTTTTTGATTTTTTATTAAAGAAACAACTCCCTTGTAATACCTTCGCCTTATTCTGTGAATAAACACGCAAAATAATTGCTCTCTGCTACACTTTTATTGCCCAAGAGTGCTTCTGTTAAAGAATAGGAAGGTGACATAGCAATGCTTGAGTTAAAAGAGTTTATAACCAATGCTAATAAGTTATTTACGATACCGGATATCTGTTTATCGCTTAATGAATTAGTTGCTCAAAACCATTGTACTGTTGAAAATATCGCGACAGTAGTCAGTCACGACCCTGCACTCTGTATTCGCGTATTAAAGCTAGCTAACAGCGCATTATATGGCCGAAAAGCACAAGTATCTTCAATTGACCAAGCTATTTTAATTATCGGAACCGATGAATTGTGCAATATTGCCGTGGCTACTGCTGCGGCATTAATTTTTAAAGGCATCGGTGAAAGTAGAATCAACCTCAATGATTACTGGTATCACAGCGTTTATACCGCTGTTACAGCACAGCAAATTCATAAGCGGTGTTTTGGTAAAAGGCAAGGCTCCTTATTTGTTGCAGGGTTACTGCATAATATCGGGCTGCTAGTTGTGTTAGAAAGGTTGCCCTATTTAAGCATTGATTTGTGCCACTACATCGGCACCAATAAACGGCCAGCGAGTTACCAAAGAAACAAGCTGGGTTTTTATTTTAGCGACGTGTCTGCTGGGTTGCTTGGGTATTGGAACTTGCCTGTCTCTTTAATACATGTGATTGGACATCAACATAAAATAAATAAAGACCAAAAGGATAACGAAAGTAGTCTGTCGTTGTATGCTGCAATTAAAATAGCAGACGCTGCATTGTCTAAGCAGCAACCGCTTGAGTTGGAGAATATATTTAGCCCGCAAGATGCTTCATTGCTAAAACTGGAGCAAGCATCGTTTGAACAAATTATCGAGTTTTCTGAGGCTAATATTCAATCGGTTATCGACATTATACAGGGATAGGAGGTGGTTAATGAACGATATGTTTTTATTCTCAGAAGATTCACAAGACTCAAAAATTAAACAAAAAGCCAAAAAGCCACCATGGAAAGTTCTGATTGTTGATGATGAAGAAGATGTTCACTCGGTGACGACACTGGCGCTGGGTTCCTTTGAATTCCAGGGTCGTGACCTCGAACTTTTGCATGCATATAGTGCGAGTGAAGCTAGAAGAATTTTAACTAAACAGCGTGACATCGCATTAATATTACTTGATGTCGTAATGGAAACTGATATGGCAGGCTTAGATTTAGTTGCTTACATTCGCGAAGATCTTAAAAATTATGCCGTGAGAATTGTGCTGCGTACCGGCCAAAGTGGCCAAGTTCCTGAACATCAGGTCATTCGAGCCTATGACATTAATGATTATAAAAACAAAACAGAATTAACGGCCGCAAAACTATATACCATTTTGTATTCCAACCTGCGATCTTACAAAGATATCAACACTATAATGCGCAGTAAAACTGCGCTAGAAAGGCTGATCATCGCATCTCGCGGTATTGCGTCATTTCATAGTTTAAAAGCCTTCGTCAACCTGACGATAGCGCAGGTGCAGGATCTATTACACATTAATGTTGACGCTAAGCATGGCGGTAATGCAGTTGCATATTCCTATTACAATCAGTCGCAAGAACTTAAGCGATTTTTGCATCACGAATCAGAAGAGTTAGAAGCGGAAACAGACTTGGCATCTTTACCTCCGTTAAAGCGCAAGTTGCTTGAGCAAGCAATTGAGCAACAGGCAAATATATATAGTGAGCATCAGTTTGTTATGTATTGTAGTGGTCAAAAAATGAGTCTGATTTTCTTTGGTGAAGTAGAGACACCGCTGACAGGAATGGATCGCAATATTCTTAATATTTTTACTGAAAACCTCATTTCGATTATCGATAATATCTATTTACATGAGGTGATTGATAATAGCCAAAAAGAACTGATCTATCGGCTGGGTGAAGTGGTGGAGTCCCGGTCAAATGAAACGGGGTATCATGTTAAAAGGGTAGCCTTTTATTCGGCGCTGTTAGCTGAGTTAGTCGGCTTGCCCGATAGCGAAGTTGAATTAATCAAAAGCGCTTCGCCGCTACATGATATTGGTAAGATTGCCATACCCGATGCCATTTTAAACAAGCCTGGCCAGCTTAATGAGGATGAATGGGAGGAAATGAAAACCCATGCGCTAAAAGGCTATAATATTTTAAATGGTGCGGGATTAGTGCTACTGGATGTTGCCGCAACGATTGCACTACATCACCATGAAAAATGGGATGGCTCAGGTTACCCTCAGGGGCTGGCCAAAAATGATATTCATTTGTATGGGCGCATTACCGCTATCGCTGATGTATTTGATGCCCTTGGCAGCGCCCGTTGTTATAAAAATGCTTGGCCCCTTGCTGATATCTTGGCGCTATTTGAACGAGAAAAAGCTAAGCACTTCGATCCTCGGCTAATTGCTTTGTTTGTGAATAACCTTGAGCGCTTTCTTGAAATCAGAGATCGTTACAAAGATACCTAGGGGAGTCACCAATTAGTCATTGCGTTAAGTCGCTCTAGTATGTTCCAATACCTATCGGTCTATATTTTTAACGCTATGAAATTTCATATTTAATACCATCCCGTATTGAGCACTGAGCTATTATGCTAGGATAAACCATCGTCAAATGTGACCCCCTTCGATGCACAATGATATAATATCTAGGCAATGTTGTTGCTGTTTAGAATCAATCCACCTTTATTTTCTTTATTCTTAAATGTTATAAAAATGACTTATCTATTATTATTGGAAATAAGATAGTGGGTGTATATTAACTCAATCATCTATTAAACCCAGTAACGATAGTTGCTGAATATATTGGAATCGTGTTATGACCCAAGTAAACCTAACGCACTTACAGCAACTTGAGGCCGAGAGTATTCATATTATTCGAGAGGTCGCCGCAGAATTTGATAATCCTGTGATGTTGTATTCTGTAGGTAAAGATAGCGCCGTTATGCTGCATTTAGCGCGTAAGGCGTTTGCCCCTGCCAAACTACCATTTCCTTTATTACATGTTGACACCAATTGGAAATTCAAAGAAATGATCGAGTTTCGCGATCAGCAAGCTAAAAAGCATGGCTTTGACTTATTGGTTCATAAAAATCCAGAAGGCCTCGAGATGGGCATTAGCCCATTTGTTCATGGTAGTGCCAAGCATACTGATATCATGAAAACGGATGGATTGAAGCAGGCATTAAACAAATACGGTTTTGATGCGGCCTTTGGTGGTGCTCGTCGTGATGAAGAGAAATCTCGTGCTAAAGAGCGTGTTTATTCTTTCCGTGACAATCAACATCGCTGGGATCCTAAGAATCAGCGTCCTGAGCTTTGGCACACTTATAATGGCCAGGTCAATAAAGGCGAAAGTATTCGTGTTTTCCCATTGTCAAACTGGACCGAATTAGATATCTGGCAATATATTTATCTGGAAAATATCGATATTGTGCCGCTGTATTTTGCTGCCAAGCGACCTGTTGTTGAGCGTGATGGGGTTAAGATTATGGTCGATGATGACCGTATGCCGATTGAAGAAAACGAGCAAGTTGTTGATGAGCTCGTCCGTTTTAGAACACTTGGCTGCTATCCACTAACCGGAGCGATTGACTCTGAGGCGGATACCCTACCTAAGATTATTGAAGAGATGCTGTTGGCTCGTTCATCAGAACGCCAAGGTCGAGTTATCGACAATGATTCAGCAGGTTCTATGGAACTTAAAAAGCGTCAAGGTTACTTTTAGGAAGCACTCATGAATTCAAATATTGCAGAACAAATAAATGACATTGGGGTAGAGAGCTACCTTGAGTTACAACAACACAAAAGCTTATTAAGACTATTAACTTGTGGCAGTGTTGACGATGGTAAAAGTACGTTGATCGGTCGATTACTTCACGATAGTGCGCAAATTTATGAAGATCAGTTAGCGGCACTGAAAAATGACAGTCAAAAGATGGGAACAACTGGCGATCAAGTCGATTTAGCATTACTTGTCGATGGACTAGTTGCAGAACGCGAACAGGGTATCACTATCGATGTTGCCTATCGTTATTTCTCAACCAACAAACGTAAGTTTATTATTGCTGATACACCGGGCCATGAGCAGTACACGCGTAATATGGCAACAGGTGCTTCGACTTGTGACTTGGCGGTTATTCTTATCGATGCTCGTTATGGTGTGCAAGTACAGACTAAGCGTCATAGCTTTATTGCTTCTTTACTTGGCATAAAGCATTTTATTGTTGCAGTTAACAAGATGGATCTGGTTGAACATAGCCAGGAAACTTACGACAACATTAAGCGAGACTACCTGGAATTTGTACAGGGCTTGGGTGAACGTGATATTGAGTTCGTCCCGATGTCAGCACTTAATGGCGATAATGTCGTTAACCGTAGTAACGAAATGGATTGGTACCAAGGTTCGACACTACTTGAGCTACTGGAAACGGTTAAGCTAGACAATGATGTTACTGATAATGGCGCGCGTTTACCTGTTCAATATGTTAATCGTCCAAATCTTGATTTTCGCGGTTTCTGTGGCACATTAGCCGCTGGTACTGTTTCAGTGGGTGATGCGATCACCGTATTGCCATCAGGAAAAACTAGCTCGGTTAAATCTATTGTGACCTTTGAAGGGGAACTTGATAGCGCATCCCAGGGACAAGCTATTACGCTAACACTCAATGATGAAGTTGATGTTAGTCGTGGTGATATGATTGTGACGGGTAAGTTGCCGCTAGTCAGCCAAGCCGCTAATGCAAAGCTTGTTTGGATGGATGAAAAACCGCTGGAATTAAATCGTCAGTACGATTTGAAGATTGCGAGTAAGAAAACTCAGGTTAGTGTTAGCCAATTGAGTCACTTAATTAATGTCAATACATTGGCTCATGAGCAAGCGAGCAGCCTGGCACTAAATGAAGTTGCCCAAGTAGAGCTTCAGTTCGCAGAGCGCTTGGCATTTGATTTATACCAAGAGGTTCGTGATACCGGTGGTTTTATCTTAATCGATCGCCTGACGAATGTGACAATCGCCGCCGGTATGATTGAAGGCGTGGCGAATGAGCAAGAGTCTTCGCATGAGTTTAGTGAATTTGAACTTGAATTTAATGCATTGGTTCGTAAGCATTTCCCACATTGGCAAGCGCTAGACATTAGTGCGTTAAAGGGGAAGTAACGTGATATCTCAGTCAGCTGGTGTGATGTTGATGCTGACGGTGCTGGTCGGTTTGTTAATAAGTAACAAAATTCGACCAGCTATTCTCTTCATTAGCTCTATTGCTTTAAGCTATCTCCTTGGCTGGATAAGCTTAGAGTTAATGATGAGTAATTTTACAAATACGTCATTATTGACTTTGATTTTACTGCTGCTAGCTTCACTGGCGATGGAGAAAACTGATTTTTTACAGTCGGTTGGACGTCATCTAAATAAAGCTAATTTTCCTGTTGTGATGATGAAATTAGGTTTATCAACCGCTTTTTTATCCTCTATTACCAACAATTCTGCGGTAGTTGCTTCGATGATTGGCGTATTAAAGCGTAATCAATACCACTCACCCTCGAAGCTTTTATTACCACTATCCTATGCTGCAATCCTTGGTGGCACGCTTACCCTGATCGGTACATCAACTAATCTCATCGTTAATAGCTTTGTTGTCGATGCTGGTTTGGAGCCGATAGGGTTCTTTGATTTCACCGTTATCGGCCTTGCGGTCGTGGGCGCGGGCATTGCTGTTATTACGATTTTTGGTTATCGATTGCCAGACCGATTCGCCAATATGGAAACAGAGCTTCCTTACCTGCTGGAAGCTGTAGTCAGTGATGACTCAAAAATGATTGGTAAAACAATTGAAGAGAATCGTCTACGCGCATTACAGCGCCTTTACTTGGTTGAAATTGAGCGAAATGGTGAACTTGTTCGTCCGGTTTGTCCATCTGAGAAGCTTAATGCTGGCGATCGTTTGATGTTTGCAGGTGACACCGACAGTCTCCATATTTTACAGGAAATGGAAGGCTTGGAATGGTTCGCCAAATCTCACTTAAAAGGCCAAGCATTGGTTGAGGTGGTGGTTAGCCATTCAGCATCAATCAAAGGCAAAAGCTTAAAAGATTGTGAGTTCAGGCAAAACTTTGATGCTGCTGTTGTTGCTATTCGCCGTGGGCATGAACAGCTTAGTGGCGGATTAGGGCAAATTAAGTTACGCGCCGGCGATACGTTAATGTTGGTTCCAGGTAAAAGCTTTCACCAACATCGTAATATGGTGCGCGAATTTGTCACTATTACTGAATCGAATGTTAGTGCCAAACTGGATAAGACTCAATCACGCTTCGTCCTGGCGAGCTTTTTAATGGTATTAGTCCTTGCACTGGTGGGCGTTGTCGGATTAACCAAAGGGCTATTGGTTCTGCTGATCGGCTATTTAATTTCTGGTGTCATATCGATTGAGGAAATCAAACGGCGTTTTCCGGTCGAACTAACACTTATTGTTGGCTCTGCCCTTGGGCTTGCGCATATTATGGTTGAAAATGGTGTCGCCCAGTTGTTAGGGCAGGGGCTGTTGAATATGTTCGGAGAATGGGGGGTATTTGGCGCCTTTATTGCCATCTACTTATTTACCCTGTTGTTGACAGAGCTTATTACCAATAATGCTGCTGCGGCATTAACTTTCCCAATTGCTTATAGCTTAGCGGTTGGCTATGGCGTTGACCCTAGGCCATTTATTATGGCTGTTATTTTTGGTGCGAGTGCGAGTTTTATTTCCCCTTATGGCTATCAAACAAACTTGATGGTTTATAGTGCAGGAAACTATCATTTTAGAGACTATTTGAGTATTGGCATTCCTTTATCGCTAGTTTATTCCGCTGTGGTAATTTATTTAATTCCACTGGTGTTCCCATTTACCAAAGTTGTATTTTAAAAATATTTAAATTTAAAGAGTTTAGTTATGAGTGATCAAAACATTGTTTGGCATCAGCATACCATTGATGGTGCTCAACGAAGTGAACAAAAGCGACAAAAGCCTTGTGTATTGTGGTTTACTGGATTAAGTGGCTCTGGAAAGTCGACAATTGCTGGTGCGTTAGAGCGTGCTTTATATCAAGCTGGCGCTCACACCTACCTGCTCGACGGCGACAATGTGCGCCACGGCCTATGCGGGGACTTAGGTTTTAGTGATCAAGACCGACAAGAAAACATTCGTCGAGTAGGTGAAGTCGCTAAGTTGATGGTGGATGCGGGGTTAATTGTACTTAGTGCCTTTATTTCGCCTTTCACCAAAGAGCGTGAACAGGTTCGTGCAATGCTCGGTGATGCTCAGTTCATTGAAGTACATATAGCGACAAGCCTAGCCGCCTGTGAACAGCGGGATCCTAAAGGTTTATATAAAAAGGCCCGAGCGGGAGAAATCCCAAACTTTACTGGTATTGATTCGCAATACCAAGTGCCACAAAACCCAGAAATCGTGTTACAAACCGAACAACATAGCTTGGAAGAATGTGTTTTACAGCTAATGAGCTTCCTTAAGGATGGAGGCTATATTCGATGAGTAAAGTTGCACTGGGGCCAATCGTAGAGCTTGCCCGTGAAGCCGGTGAAGCGATAATGGATTTTTATCGACAAGGTGAAACTCAGACCTGGACCAAAAAGGATGATAGCCCGTTGACTGCCGCTGACTTGGCGTCACATAAGGTTATTGTTAAAGGGCTTGGCGAATTGACTCCGGATATTCCGGTATTATCCGAAGAATCGACAGATATCACATGGGATGAGCGCCGCACTTGGTCTACCTATTGGTTAGTGGACCCGCTCGATGGAACCAAGGAATTCATTAAACAAAACGGTGAGTTTACGGTCAACATCGCATTGATTGAAAACAACCAGCCAAGTTTGGCCGTTGTGTATGCACCTGCACTAGATAAAATGTATTACGCAAGCACTCAAACAGGTTCATTTTTAAGTGTTAATGGCGAAACGCCAACCCAGTTAAACTTAAATAATGAAGCACTCGCGCTACCGATTAAAGTGGTCGGGAGTCGCTCCCACCCCAGTCCTGAAATGGCGGGTTTTGTTGCGCAGTTCGAGCAAGTGGAAATTGTGCCGACCGGAAGCTCTTTGAAGTTTTGTTTGGTTGCCCAGGGGCTTGCTGATGTTTATCCACGACTGGGGCCTACCATGGAGTGGGACACTGGTGCAGGGCAGTGTATTGCACAATGCGCTGGCGCAAAAGTCAGTCTATTTAGTGGTGAGCCACTAGATTACAACAATAAAGAATCGCTATTAAATCCGCTCTTTATTGTTGCTAACCCTAACTTGGATTGGGAGAATACGCTTTAGCCCGTTGGCTGAGAGTCTTTCTCTACTTCTCTTTTGATATTTTCAAGGCCTAGTTCAAATGCTGGGCCGACTAATTTATCCATTATAAGCGCCATATAAAAACCAATAACTGGCATTTGCATATCTCCTTCAATACTCCAATGCACCTTTGTTTGCGTTGCGTTTAACGTGGTGTAAGTCATGGATGAAATGGCAGGATTTTGTGCATCGCCAAACCAAATGTTATAGCTAATTGCTTGCCCGGGGTCGCTTTGGATAAATAACAACCGGCCTCCGCCACTACTGTCTGTCCAAGATTGACTCGCACCGACGCCTTGTGTCTTATCACCTAAATTTACACTAACAGAAGGCTCCAGTTCGAGCCAAGGGCTCCATTTAGGCCATTGCGCTAAATCATTGGTGAGCTGATGTATTTGTGCGCCTGAACCATTAATCGTCACGCTACGAGTGACCATGTAATGTTGCGGCAGAAAGACACCAGCAATAAAAAGAAGGATTAAAAACCAAAATACGACACGCAATATTTTCATGTAGGCCTCAGCTTTATACCAATATCAATAATAAACTGCCGTGCTTTAATCTAGTTTTTCTCGCGACATAATTAATGGAATTGGTGTTATTAGATAGAATGATAGTAGCCAATACTCTGTTACATTTACCTATTGGCTAAATTAAGCACAAATCTATAGTATAAATAATATGCAATAGGAGCAAGTGTTATGAAAAAACTCACTCAGAGCCGTTTGTTATTGTTATCCTTGTGTTTATTCAGTCTTATCGGTTGTAAAAGTAATGGTGGAAGTAGCCACACTTTCAATAATAGCCTATTTGTGGACCACCACTTCGTAAAACCTCAAAACCTACCTTCTCCCGATAATGTATTTAGTTTAACTCCACAGCAGCAATCATGGTTAAACGATACGGTGCGTGTTAGTAAAAGAAAATCGGCTACTCAACAAGTGATTAATAAAATTCTTAAACGAGACTTTAGTTCGTTTGACTATGACAACAGTTATACCCGTACCGCAGCCCAGACACTGGAAATGGGACAAGGAAATTGTTTATCCATGGTCATTATGACCGCGGCAATTGCCAAGCATCTTGATATACCATTTAAAGTCCAAAATATAAAAACGGCGCCAATGTGGGACCGCGATGGTGGTCTATATCTACTTAATGGTCACGTTAATATTCAGCTGAAAAATGATCCCAGCCCAACCAGTGCAACCACATTTGAGTTCTTTAGTTCCCCTTACATAACACTGGACTTTATTAATAGTGAAACGCGGCGTCACTTATCAAAAAGAGTGATTTCACAACGTGAATTGATAGCGATGTATTACGTGAACTTGGCCGCCGATGCGATGGTATTACAGCAGTGGAGTAATGCTTATTGGCTGTTGCGCCACTCATTAGATAGTGCGCCCGGTTACAGTGCTGCATGGAATAGTTTAGGGGTGTTGTATAAGCGAAATAATTTGATGGAACTTGCAGAAAAGGCCTATAAAAGGGCGATGGTATTAGATGAAAGTAATATGAATGTGGTATCAAACTATGCGTTGTTACTTAAGGAGCAAGGGCGTTTTCAGGAACTGTTTGACTATCAACGTAAGGTGGATTTAGCGCAGCTTAAAAACCCTTATCGTTACTTTGATCGCGCCGGTTATGCCTTTGCTCAAAAAGATTATTCACAAGCCCTCACGTTATATAAGAAAGCCGTCAAGCTATCGCCTGTTGTCGACGCTTTTTATTTTGGTTTATTTCGTACTTATTTAGCCATGGGCAATAAGAGTAAAGCCCGTGAAAGCCTGGAAATAGCCCACCAACACAGTGCGGACTTTGAAGACCGTAAGCGCTATAGCGTTAAATTGGCGTTGTTAAATGGAAAAAAGAATTAAAAAAGGCCTACTGTTTACCCAACCCCCTTGAAGGTGCTTAGGTATCAATAGGCCTTATATTGATTAGGCGAATGCCTTCTCTAGTGGTGGTACTACTTGTTTCTTACGACTTAGTACACCGTCTAGCCATACTTTGCCATCAACCGTTTCTTTGCCAAAGGCTTTTACTGCCAGGTCTTCGTCATCGCTAACCATTAGCATTTCTGAACCTTCAGCCATAATGTCAGTTAGTAGCAACATTACGCTATGCTGGCCTTCTTCCTGTTTTAATTTGGCTAAATCAGCTTCCAATTCTGGCTTCATCTGATCAAAAATTGCAAGGTCGATAACCTCTAATTGACCGATGCCAACTTTAGTGCCATTCATATTGAAGTTTTTGAAATCACGCATCACAAGATCACGCATTGGCGTGTTTAATACTGCTGATTTAACCTCAAACATTTCCATGCCTAAGGCTTTAAAGTCTTCAATACCTGCGATGTCAGCTAGCACTTCAACACAACGAATGTCTGCTGTGGTACAAGTTGGTGATTTAAAAACAACAGTGTCACTTAAGATGGCACAAAGCATCATCCCGGCGATATCTTTAGGGATTTCGACATTATGAAAGTCGTACATCATTTTTATCACGGTATTACTACAGCCAACAGGACGGATCCAACATTCTAATGGCGTGTCTGAAGTCAGGTCACCAAGCTTATGATGGTCAACTATTCCCAGAATTGTTGCTTCGCTGATATCATCAGGGGCAAGTGCGATATCTGAATGATCGACAATGTATAAACTGTCTCCAGCGTAGCTCATTTTTAGCAATGGCGCTTCATAGCCAAACTTGTCTAAAATGAATTGCGTTTCTGGCGAAGGTTCACCAAGGCGAGCTGGGATAACTTCTTCACCGATTTGGTTCTTTAAGTACGCCAGTGCAATAGCACCAACAATTGAATCTGAGTCGGGTACTTTGTGTCCCACTGCATAAGTTGCCATATCTAAATCTCTTTAATAACTAATTTAATGATTACTCGTATTGTATCGCAGACACAAATAACGTCTATTGTCTATTTGGCTTATATCAATTAGACAACGTCATTGTGCATTTGTGCTGGTTAGAATGGACTATTGCTTGCAAGGTAGCGTCCATTCCTTCGATTTAGCACAGCGAGCACACATTTAATCTTGTTGGGACTACTTATGATATTCCAAACAAGTATTTACTTCATTTTTTGAGCCTAATACAACAGCCACGCGTTGATGTATCTCACTTGGCTCGATTTCCATTATGCGCTCATAGCCAGTTGACGCGATACCGCCTGCCTGTTCGACAAGAAAGCCCATTGGGTTTGCTTCGTACATTAAGCGTAATTTATGCGGTTTGGCAGGGTTTTTATTGTCCGTAGGGTAGGTGAAAATACCGCCACGGGACAGCACGCGATGTACATCACCAACCATTGCAGCAATCCAACGCATGTTGAAGTTCTTGTCTCGTTTTCCTGTTGTACCAGCGAGTAAGTCTGCAATGTATTGTTGCATCGCTGGTTCCCAAAAGCGTTGGTTTGACATGTTAATCGCAAACTCTTGAGTGTCTTCGCTAATGGTCATTTTCTCATTGGTTAGTAAAAACTCACCAATGGTATTGTCTAGCGTGAAGAGCTTAACACCGTCTCCGGTGGTTAGCGCAAGTTGAGTTGATGGACCATATAATACGTAACCAGCTGACACTTGTGCCGTACCAGGTTGAAGGAACATCTCTTCAGTCGCTCCTTCCATGCCTTCTGGCACTTCCATAATCGAGAAGATAGTGCCAACTAGGCTATTAATGTCGATATTTGAAGAGCCATCTAATGGATCAAAGCAAACTAAATAGCGGCCCGATGGGGAGCCTGCAACAATTGTATCTTCTTCTTCTGAGGCAATTGCTCTGACAAGCCCAGACTCAAGCAAGATATCTTTTATCAGCTGGTTGGAGATAACATCAAGTTTTTTCTGCGTTTCTCCTTGGATGTTTTCATCTAGGGTTGAGCCCAAAATACCAGCGAGCTCACCTTGATGAAGGCGAAAAGATATTTCTTTACAAGCGGCCATTAAGGTATTTAAAAGTGAGATAAGTTCTAAATCGACATTGTCGTCGCGTAAAACTGGGACAAAGCGTTGCATTGAAGGATCCTAGGTGATGTTAAAAGACTGTGTAATGATAACGTAAACCGCTACTTTGTGCATAGTCGAACTTGGTAAGAATTGCAATTTGTTGCGTTGTGATTCGTTGTTTTAAAAAATTATATCGAGGTAGCTATTTAATTAAGCGTTTGTTGGGTAATATCTTTCTTTTATTATTCTGTTTTATAGCTAGTTTATGTTTAAGTTATCTTTTCAAGAGAGTGTGATTGGTCGACGTTTTATTTTATATACGTTGGTCTTTAGTTCAATTGTTGCCTTGGTTTTTACCTTAGTTCAAGTGCAACGGGAGTCGCTACGTGAAGAGCAAAAATATACACATTTTGAAGAGATTATCGAACACAGTTTGCTTGATAGCTTAGGCAACAGTATTTGGGCCTATGATGACTCTCAAATTTATTCACAGCTGCAAGGTGTGAAGAACCTCCCCTCTGTGCAGCGTGTTCACTTGGCATTGCCTGACGATGTACAGTTTAATGTTGGACAAATTACAGCTGATTATATTAAAAGCAAAGACTTCCCTGTTTTTTATGCCAATCACGGTGTCACTCAGTCGATGGGGGTGATGACCGTATATACCAGCATGGATGAGCGTTACCTTTATTTATTCGAATACGCGATGCTTATCTTGGTCACTAATCTTTCAAAGACGCTTTTTGTTGTTATCTTTATGTTTTTTCTTTTTGATTTTTTAGTATCACGTCACTTACTTCACATTGCTAAGGAATTAATGCACTACAACCAAAGTGAAAAGCCAGTTCGTATCCAACTGAAACGTAAAAAACATGAAAACAGTGATGAATTAGACTCACTGGTTGATTCAATAAATACGCTTCAGCAGCGGGTTTTTTTTGAACAATGTAAATTTAATAATCAGCTTAGTCAAAAAGAGTTATTGCATGAGCAAATTATTGAGCAAAAAGAACAGCTAATGGATTTAGAGCGCAATATCGGGCTTAATGAGTTTGCACTTGGTTTAAGAGTTGAAATCCGTAAGCCATTGTTTGGCCTTAGAACTAGCTGTGAAAAACTGCATCACGACGCCAATATGATTCCCTATAATCGACTAGCGGTAAATAGTGGCCTGGAGGAAATGTCTGGCTTTATCAACCGCGCATTGGAAGTGATTGACCAAAGTAATGACTTATTTAAATACAAGCAGCCAAGTTGTAGCTCGGTGGATATTAATGTGTCAATTGCCAAAATGCTCGATTTACTCTCACATAATTTTCAAGCTGAAGGGATATGCGTTAAACACCCAACCGCAAGTCAGTCTGTCCTGGCCTATGTCGATGAGAAACATATTGAACAAGTGTTGATTAGCGTTGTGAAGAATGGGTTGGAATCGCTTACCCAGAGCGAACAAGAGAACAAAAATATTGAAATCAATGCATTTGCGATTGAAGACAGAGTAGAAATTCATGTGGAAGATAACGGTCCTGGGGTAGAAGAGCATTTGTTGGAAAAGATTTTTGTGCCTTATTACACGACTAAGGAAACGGGGCTGGGAATTGGTTTAAGCATTTCCCGTAGCTTACTTCTCGAGATGGAGGGGAGTATTGTTGCAAGCAATAATACAAGCGGGTTTTCAATTGTGATCACTTTGCCCGCTTGTGGATTAGATGGTGCTCTTAATTAAGCACTACGTTTTAATTGCGCCACTGGTGATAAATAGCTTGGGCGCGCTAGTTTTAAATAGGTGATGTCTTCCCCGTTCGGTTTACCTTGAGGTAACTTTAAGCGGGACTTCGTTAAGTGCTGGCGTGCAATATGCGAAATCATTAACTCGACTTCTTTTGCCCCTTCGTCATTACGACGAGTGGTGGCGTAAAAATCTACGGCAATTAGTACCCCAGAGTTTAACAGACTTTTTACTTCGCACTCTTGGCTCGGTAACCACAGTGATGTTTGGCGTTGCAAATAAAACTCTCGCAACACGGCTCGCTCGCCGCTCGTTAATGTTTTAACTCTATCCTGGATTTGTTCGCTCAATTGTTGTTGACGTGCTTTATGACGGGCGTTGGCAATAATTGACGAGCAGAAGTCGATAACCAGGTAGGTCGAACTTAAGATGAAAAGCATGCCAAAAATATGCGCCGATTCATCCATTAAGGGCAATAATTTAAATGTTGCCAACATCGAGTTGGGCATAAATAGTACCAAAGCCGTAGCAATGGCGATCCATAGCATCGTTTGAAATAGGTAATAAGAGAATGAGGTTTTTGATTCGTCTTTCCACATGGCATGCTCCCGTGACAATTGTTTGTCATTATTAATCTAATTCTCCTATAAGCAAAATCCGTTCCTAAAGCACCAGCATTTCAAAAATATGCGTTAAAGTGATGATTTATTGAACTTTGGCTTTAACTAATCACATCTTGTGTTAACAACAAATGCGCCAAAACTTGCCGCTTAGTGCCATAGGAAAGAATGTATTTGGCTTGGTTTATTTCATTATAAATTGGTCTATTGTGCCAAATTACTAATCGCTGTTATCGGTTTAATATTTTTTTACTCTTTGTATCTAATTGATTTTTATGTAAATGGTATTTTATTTAAGGGTTGGCATTGTTTTGGCAACAGCAATGTCAATAGTAAAGGAAATAGTCATAGTCTTAGTAAAGACAAGTTCGATAATAAACAGTGGTTCAAGCCACTTCCATTAAATTAACGCTGAGTAAAAAATATGAAAAATTCAAATAAATCAGAAGCTAACACATTGGTTAAATGGGGTGTAGGGGCTGTATTAACAATTGCTTCGATGGGCTCTGCTTATGCTTACGGTGATAACGATAAAATTATTACTAAAGACATTCAGATCAAAAATGCTCAGCAGTTACATTTAGATGCTCATGTTGGTAGCGTCAAGTTTTCGCCATCTAGTGATGATCAAATACATGTTTATGTAAAAGTGAGCGATAAAGAAGGCTGGGGAATTTTTAAAGACTCACCTCAAGACGCACAATTAGTTGTGCAGCGTGAAGGGAATAAGCTCACGTTGTCATTAAATGATGATGAATACGGCGAAGAATGGCGAATTGAGTTACCGCAAATGAGCTTGCTAAATGCGGACCTAGGTGTGGGTGAAATACAAGTAAAACGTATTAATACAAATCTCAAACTTGATGTCGGTGTTGGTGAAGCGACTATTGTGGCTAGCGCTAGTGCTTATTCAAGTGCAAATGGCCAAGCCGGTGTCGGTGCAGCGGCAGTGCGTAGCGTGAGCGGCACGACAACCTCTGATCGAGCGATGGTTAGTGAAGAGGTTAATTGGACTGGTAGTGGCGAATATTCAATTGATGTAGAAGTTGGTGTCGGTGATATTTCAATTAAGCTCGATTAGGGTTCAATAAAACGCTTATTTTCACTGTCTTAAGGACATAAAAGATTATCTCTTTTGACCGAGTATTATTACTCGGTCTTTTTTATTTCGGGCGTAATTTTTTATTTATCTGGTTGATGTTAATCCGCTTTTACATTTTTTAAATGAATGTTTGTTATGTGCTAAACCTATACAAATAAAATCGCTTAAACTAAAGTCTCATAAAAACAGTCCCTTACAATTTATCCTGTCTGTTGTGTCAGGTTTGGGGCTTTGGTATAATGGGTGCATCTAACATTATTGAATGTTATATTTTTGTAAATAATATTGATAGACATTTGCGAGGCAAAGATGACACAACGGGTAACTATTGGTGGATTACAGGTAGCTCAACAGTTATTTGATTTCATCAATCAACAGGCATTGCCACAGACAGGCATAGAGCAAGATAAATTTTGGGCCTCATTTGAGCAAATTATTAACGAATTCGCACCGCGAAACCGTGACCTTCTAGCAAAGCGAGATGATATTCAGGCATCAATTGATCAGTGGCATCAAAACAATGAATATGAATTTTCAAGCTACAAAGCCTTCTTACAAGAAATCGGTTATTTACTACCGCCTTGCGAAGACTTTAAGATCACCACGACAAATGTTGACCCTGAGATGGCAACCATGGCTGGCCCGCAATTGGTTGTCCCTGTAATGAATTCTCGTTTTGCTCTAAATGCAGCTAATGCGCGTTGGGGCTCTTTATATGATGCGCTTTATGGAACCGACGCGATTAGCGAAGATAATGGTGCTGAGAAAGGCAAGGGCTATAACCCGGTTCGTGGTAACAAGGTCATCGCTTTTGGTCGCGATTTTCTAAACTCTGCTGCACCGTTAGCTACTGGAAGCCATACAGGCAGCGCAAGTTACGTTATCAACGCTGGTGAGTTACAAGTCACATTGAGCAATGGTGAAGTTACTAACCTGGCTGATAAGGGGCAATTTGTTGGCTACACCGGCGAAGCACAAGCGCCTAAGTCAATTTTAATCAAAAACAATGGCCTGCACATTGAGATCAACATTGATCCTACGAGCCCTATTGGTCAAAGCGACGGCGCTGGCGTAAGCGATATCCTGCTAGAGTCTGCCTTAACGACGATTATGGATTGTGAAGATTCTATCGCAGCGGTCGATGCTGATGACAAGGTGGCTGTTTATAGTAATTGGCTTGGCCTAATGAAAGGTGACTTGTCAGAAACGATTAACAAAGGTGGTAAAGAATTCACTCGCCAATTAAACAGTGACCGTCAGTATACGAGTTCTACCGGTGGTGAATTGACGCTTAAAGGTCGTAGTTTAATGTTCGTGCGTAACGTTGGCCACTTGATGACCAATGAAGCGATTATCGATAAAGATGGCTATGAAGTACCTGAAGGTATATTAGATGGCATGATCACATCGCTAATTTCACTGCACGATGTTAAAGGTAACGGACAGTTTAGCAATACCACGACTGGCTCTATTTACATTGTTAAGCCAAAGATGCACGGACCTGAAGAAGTTGCTTTTGCTGATGACTTATTTAATGCAGTAGAAGATGCCTACGAATTGCCTCGTCATACCATTAAAATGGGCATTATGGATGAAGAGCGTCGGACAACGATTAACTTAAAACAATGTATTAAAGCGGCTGCTGGTCGTGTTGTATTTATCAATACTGGTTTCCTTGACCGCACCGGTGATGAAATTCATACCTCAATGGAAGCTGGCCCAATGATCCGTAAAGGTGACATGAAAGGCGCTGCTTGGATTGGTGCTTACGAAAACTGGAACGTTGATATCGGTTTGGCTTGTGGTTTAAGCGGAAAAGCGCAAATTGGTAAAGGTATGTGGGCAATTCCAGACCAGATGGCTAACATGCTAGAGACTAAAATTGCGCATCCACTAGCTGGTGCAAATACCGCATGGGTACCCTCGCCAACCGCGGCTTCATTACATGTAATGCATTACCATAAAGTGGACGTATTTGCCCAGCAACAGCAAATCGCTAACCGTGAAATTGCAAACGTAGATGATATCTTATCGATTCCGCTAGCAACAAACCCTAACTGGAGCGATGAAGAAATTACGCAAGAGTTAGAGAACAATGCTCAAGGTATCTTAGGCTACGTTGTACGCTGGGTTGATGCTGGCATTGGTTGTTCTAAAGTACCTGATATTAACAATGTTGGTTTGATGGAAGACCGTGCAACGCTACGTATTTCTGCGCAACACATTGCTAACTGGTTACGTCACGAAGTGTGCACTAAAGAACAAGTACTAGCAACGCTGCAAAAAATGGCCGCTGTGGTTGATGGTCAAAATGCTGGCGACCCAACTTATCGCCCAATGGCTGGGAACTTTGATAGTAGTATCGCTTTTCAAGCCGCTTGTGAATTGGTGTTTGAAGGTTGCGCGCAGCCAAGTGGTTACACCGAGCCGGTATTACACCGTCGTCGTATTGAGCTAAAAGCATCATAATCGCTCGATAGTAACTTAAGCGAAAACAAAGCCCATATATTCGTTATATGGGCTTTTTTCGTTTTGGTTTACAGCATCGGTGATATACTTCGCTGCACTGGATATTTTTTGTGGATAATGATTTGAAATTCGATGATAAACAGCTAATTATTTTTGATCTTGACGGGACCTTAGTAGATAGCGCGCCAGATCTTGCAAACGCTATTAATAAAATGCTTGAAGTATTAGGACGTTCGCAGTTTCCAACCCAGCAAATCAGAAGTTGGGTTGGCAATGGAGCCCAGGTGTTGGTTGAGCGAGCACTGAGTGGTTCAAGCACTGTTTGTTGCAACTTGGACCGGGAACTGGCATCACACGCATTAACTACGTTTTTAACAATTTACCGCGAAAATGTATGTATCGACAGCGTGTTATACCCAAATGTATTAGAAACACTAAACACTCTAAAGCAACGTGATTATCGCTTGGCGATTGTGACCAATAAACCGTTTGAATTTGTTGAGCCAATATTACTTAAATTAGGTTTAACCGGGCTGTTTGAAGCGATCCTGGGTGGCGACAGCCTTAGTGCCAAAAAGCCTGACCCAATGCCATTAAATCATCTTGTTAATACATTATCGGTAGCTGCGAAACACTGCTTGATGGTAGGAGATTCCAAGAATGATATTGTTGCCGCGAAGAATGCTGATATGCAAAGTATTGGCCTAACCTACGGTTATAATTATGGCGAGGATATCAGTGTTTATCAGCCTGATTATGTGACTGGAGATTTTGCCGAGCTCACCCGTTGCCTTGCATTAAAAAATAACTAGGAGACACCGATGTCTAAAAATAAGGATGTTTCAGCCAAGTCGCACGAAGAGGCTCTTTTAATTGCCAAAGGCACTCAAAAACCTGGGCAAAGTAAAGAGCAGACCAAGTTAATTGCAGCCGGCATAGAAAAGGGCATTGCACAATACAAAAAGCAACATAAAGCCAAATTGCGTGAACAGGATAAACAGCGTAAAAAACGTGATAAGTCAGCCGCCAAGCAGCACAACGAGCCGCTCGTCATTGAGCCAGAAATCTCGGCCAAACCACCGTTGTTACCCTGGGTATTATTAGGGGCTTCTTGGCTTGGCTTTATTGGCTATCTATTATTGCACGGTGGTCAAACCTAAATGAGCGCAATAACCCTTATGGTGCAGGGCACCACGTCCGATGCTGGCAAGTCTACGTTAGTCTGCGCGCTGGGCCGTGCCTTTAAGCGCCGTGGCCTGTCTGTGGCACCATTTAAACCACAAAATATGGCGCTTAATAGTGCTGTTACCATCGATGGTGGTGAGATTGGTCGGGCGCAGGCACTACAGGCTCAGGCTTGTGGATTGGAGCCGATAACTGATTTTAACCCGGTGTTATTAAAACCTAGCAGTGATATTGGATGCCAAGTTATTATTAATGGTCAGGTGGCAGCTAACCTTGATGCCGTTAACTATCATGATTATAAACCAACAGCCATGAGCGCTGTATTAGCAGCTCATAAGCGCTTAGTACAAGATTTCGACATGGTGGTTGTTGAAGGGGCGGGTAGCCCTGCCGAAATTAATCTGCGGGATCGTGATATTGCTAATATGGGGTTTGCTGAAGCTGTTGATTGCCCGGTGATTATTATCGCCGATATTGACCGTGGCGGGGTTTTTGCCCACCTAACGGGTACGCTAGCGTGTTTGAGTCAGTCAGAGCAAGACCGGGTTATTGGATTTGTGATCAACCGTTTTCGCGGCGATCGCTCGCTGCTAACCTCTGGCAACGAATGGCTCGAACGCCAAACCGGCAAGCCGGTGCTCGCCGTATTACCCTATCTGCAAGGACTCTACCTCGATAGTGAAGACAGCGTGGCCGTTGAGCAGAACGTAGAACAAGCTAAGTTGCAAGTTGTCGTACCGGTTTACCCACGTATTAGCAATCATAATGATCTCGATGCAATGCGCGCTCATCCTCAAGTCGACGTTAACTTGGTCGGCCCACAACTGACCCCGCAGTTTCCGCCGGCTGATTTAATGATTTTGATGGGCTCTAAGAACACTCAGGCTGATCTTCAATGGCTTAAGGAGCAGGGATGGGACAAGGCTATTGCCAAGCATTTACGTTATGGTGGCAAAGTCTTAGGTATTTGTGGGGGCTTGCAAATGCTTGGGCAGCTGATCGATGATCCTTTAGCAATTGAATCAACACGTGATAGTGCCAGCAATGGACTCGGTTATTTGCCGATAAGCACAACGCTAACCAAAGACAAAGCGCTCACCCTCAAACAAGGCACTTTACAGCTACCTAATCAACCAGCTGTGCCAATCAGCGGTTATGAAATTCATGCGGGTGTTAGTCGTGTTGATATTGAGTTGGTTAGCCACGTTGTTGCTGATAACCAAGAGCCAGAAAACATCGGAGCAGGCCTTCTTTCAAAAGATAACCAAATATTAGCCAGCTATTGGCATGGGCTAATGGACACACCGCAAGCGCTGGATGCCATACTCCAATGGGCTAGTGGAGGTGATAGTTTTGAATTAATCGATTACCAACAACTACGAGAACAAAGTATCGATGCACTTGCCGATAGCTTAGAGCGTGAGTTTGACTGGCCGGTCTATCAACAGGAAATGCGAGCATACAGGCACTTGAGAGCGTAATGTGATGCATTTGTTTCCAACTTGTGACAAAGGAAACAATTAGAAACAGTTTGCCTGATTACCAATAGTTTAATCTAGGTATACTAACGCGATACTAATAACTAAAGAAAATTATATGAAATCTCTCGTTTCCAAGGTATGCCTAAGCCTTCGCGCCTGTTTTATTATTTCTACTCCCCTGGTTTCTTTTGGTGTATTGGCAAGTGAGGCGGTCACTGAGCAAGCCGCGATCACACAAAATAATAACCAATATCCAGCCAGCTTTTTTGCGCAATACCAGCCGCAAAATGCGATGGATATGATCCAGCAACTCCCCGGATTTAGCTTCGATGGCGGCAATAACGCCCGAGGGTTTGGTGGTAATGCTGGCAATGTATTAATCGATGGCGCACGCCCAACGTCGAAATCTGGTGGGTTGTGGGGAGCATTGCAACGCATCCCGGCAGCGCAGGTTAAGCATATTGAAATATTACGTGGTGGTGTTAGTGCCGGTGAAGCATCTGGCCAAACGATTGTTGCTAATGTGATTAAACATGCTGGTGTTACTTCAGGTACTTGGGCCTTAAAGTTTCGTCAGTCACCAACCGGTACGATTAAACCCAATATTGAAGCGGCAATGACCACAAACATTGGTCTGTGGAATGCGTCATTTGATATCGACTTAGGTGAAGGGCCGAATGCACGAACAGCGAAAATCACCGAATATGACCGTAATGATGCCATCGTCGAGCAAGCTAACGAAGTGCAGTCCCAGTTAGGTCAATTTGCATTTAGTAATACGCAGTTTGATCGTGAATTCGAGCGCGGAAAATTAACCCTAAATGGCCGTGTCGGCACTGATACCTGGTCTAGCAATCTCAACAGAGACATTTTTGACCAAGCCGATCTTGATGACACTTGGCAACTTGCTGAGCGCAATGTCTTTAAAACAGCCGAAGTTGGGGTGGACTGGGTTGAATCACTTGGCCAATGGAAATGGCATAGTTTGGGCATTTTTCAAGTTGAAGAACGTGCGTATCGCAATAGCTCTGATTATAGTGAAAGTGACTTGCTCGCTAGCCAGAGTAACTATAGTCAAAAGAAGCTTCAGAAAGAATTTATCTTGCGTAATACCTATGGCTACGAAGGCACCGATAAGCTTAAGCCTGAATTTGGCATAGAGTTTGCCAATAACCGTTTAGATGCACAGCTTGATTATAAAGAAGATGGTGTTGAGCAGGTTTTAGATAACGCTAATGTGACGGTTGAAGAGTTACGCGGTGAACTGTTTGCAAGTTTTATATACGCTTATTCAGAAGCGCTTAGCCTAGAAGGCGGATTGACCGCTGAGTTTTCACAAATCAAAGTCTCAGGCGAAAACGCCAAGAAACAAAGCTTCGACTTTTTGAAACCTCGGGTGGCGGCTAATTACCAACTTAGCAGTGATTTAAGCTTATCCCTGGAGGCACAGCATACTGTTGGTCAGCTTAATTTTAATGACTTTGCCGCTAGTTCTTCGGCGGAAGATGGGCGGGATGTTGGAGGTAATTCTGACTTGGTCCCCGAACAAGTGAGCCAAATTACGGCTACGATGGATTGGAGTTTTAGCGAAAAAGGCAGTGTTAAATTTGATGTTTACCATCATTGGCATGATGATGTGCTGGAAGAAATCGTATTGCCATCCGGTGGCGCTGGCGTTGGTAATGCTGGTGACTCAACAATGTGGGGCTTTAACACAAACATCAACTTGCCAATTGATAGCTTATTAGAAAATGGCTTAATTGAGATAAACTATAACTATCGCGATACAAAATTCTTTGACTCTATTATAGGCCGTAACCGTAATACCAGTTATTACCTGCCTAAAAACTTGCGCGTGAAATTCCGTCAAGATTTAACAGAGCAGAAGTTTGCTTGGGGTGGCGAATACTTTAATCACTTTATTGATACAGCCTATCATGTTGACGAGTTAACAACTTATGAAGGCAATGACCGTGTGCGCTTCTTTATTGAAACGACTTACATTGAAGGCATTAAAGTTCAATTAGAAGTAGCGCACGCCAATACCGGCGAGTTTACACGAACTAGAACCTTCTTTGATGAGGACCGTAGTGGCGCTTATGACGGTAAACAGGTTTCTGAACGCACCCATAAGCCTAACTATAAGCTATCAATTTGGGGGACATTCTAAGCGAGTTATAGCTTAATTCAGGGCCAAGCTTTTGGTCCTGTTGCTTAATATCCGAGTCATTAATTTATCAACATCATTGGTTTGAGCAAAAGCCTTTGAAAAGGCTAAATAGATAGGTGCTCCCGCCCCTGGCAAGGTGATTGCCGATAGGTTGTCTCCGATTTCAAGCGAATCAATGGTGTTGAATGCGATATGCTGATCGGTGATGAATAAATCAATGCGCTTTTGCTCTAACATACGCAAAGCGCTTGCCACATCACGGGCTTGAAAGGTAGTGATATTCGGACTGCTGGCAAGGACTTCAAAGTTTGGGTTCACTTCCATCGATCTCACTTTGGCCAAAACACGGTTCATCTTCCCCTGATCTGGATGCCCTATGTCAAAAGGGTCGTCTTTACGCTTGAGCAATACATCTCGGTCAAAGTAACCGAATGGCAGTTGTGGGTAAACTAAAAAACGCTCGCGGTTTTTCTTATACATTGTGGGCAGTAATGCGTTTATTCTACCTTTTTTTACCTCTTCGATAGCTCGAGCCCATGGCATAATACTAATCTTAAAATTAATATTCTCAGCCGCCCCGACTTTGTCTAAATAGTGAATAAATGAACCTTTGTTTTCACCTGATTTAGTGAGGTAAGCGTAGGGCTTTATTTCTGGTGTGGCAATAGAAATGGTCAATTGGTGATCAGTTGCATTAGCATAAGATAGAGTGAGTAATGCACTCGACAATATGCAAATGGCGCTAAATACTTTATTCATCCTTGAATGCGTCCTTTTTAGCAAATTCAATTTGAGTGTACATCCATAACTCATAAAAGCAAAAACTTTATGCCATGCGCATTATGTAAGTGCTCTTGTTGTGTCGAACTTATTTAAACTGGCACAAATGGTCGGATATTTAATGCAAATAGTATTATCACAGACCTTGAATTATCCAGGCAAAAACAGGGGCTAAAATAGCGGTTAAAATACCGCTAATTACCAGCGCAAGTGAACTGAATGCCCCTTCTTCCTTACCGGTTTCGATTGCCTTGGCGGTGCCAATGGCATGAGCACTACAGCCCATAGCCAGTCCCTGAGCCTGCGGGTTGGTGATGTTGCACCATTTAAGCAGGGTAAAACCGCCAAGTGCGCCAAGTAACCCGACGGCAATAACGACGGCGGCACTTAGCGCTGCCAGACCACCTGTTTGATTAGCTATCGCCATTGCAATAGGGCTAGTGACCGACTTCGGCAGCAAAGAAAGCAGTAAATGCTTATCACTGGTAAATGCATAGGCCACTGCCAAACCAGAGCCCATTGCCACAACAACACCAGCGCTACAGCTTATTAAAATAGCTGCTACCTGCTGCTTTATTTGTTTGACTTGGTTAAATAGTGGAATGGCAAAGGCCACAACAGCAGGCTCCAATAGCCAAATAAATAGCTGATTAGCTTGTTTGTATTGTTGATAATCCAATGAGCTTAGGCTAAATAACAGAATAAAAAAGCTCATGCTCCACAATAGCGGGTTAGCCAGCGGGCTAGTTATTGGTGTTAGTAATTTTTTTAATAGCAAAAACACCACGATGGTCGCTATTGCCCATAAATAGATCATTTTGTTAGCCTTTGGTAACAGTGCCCAACCACAAGTAGTACCACAACAGTGCTTAAGACACTGCTAGCTGTTATGGCTAGCCAATGTTGAGACAATAGCGCGCCATACTGTAACAATCCAACGCCAACAGGCACAAAAAATAACGTCATGTTACTCAGCAGAAAACTACTTGCCGGTAGCATAGTGTGATACCTAATAAAGCGTAAATTTAGCGCCAAAAATAATAACAGTAAACCAAAGATAGCCCCGGGGATGGGCAAGCCACTAATCGCCGTAATACCTTTCCCTAAATAGAGGAAAATTAATATAATTGCAGCGCTTTTTAGGAAGTTAGTAAAAGTTGAGCTAATTTTCATCATTTATAATTCAAAGGTTAAAGAAAGAATAAATTTTCGCCGCACTTTAGTCCAAATCTGATTAAATAACTAGCAAAATCTTAAAGTTTTAGCGATTGATTTTATTGCAGGCAACTAATTATCACCTGATTGTTAACGGAATATTTATGCTTTGCTCCATCGAAAACTTGATGGGGGTTTATTGAAGATATGCAGATGAATTGATTGATACTCTATTGCCGAGTTTTTGATTGTAAAAATGGCCGAATTCAGCGACAATAGCGCCATAAAATATTCATCAAGCAAAGTCGCATAAGCGCTACTGTAGCGAAATGCAGGCCAAACTTAAATAAATCTACTAGTCAGGAGTTTTTATGCCGTCACGTAAAGAATTAGCTAATGCTATTCGCGCCCTAAGTATGGATGCTGTTCAGCAAGCCAATTCAGGTCACCCTGGAGCACCTATGGGGATGGCCGATATCGCCGAAGTCCTGTGGCGTGATTTCTTAAAGCACAATCCGGCAAACCCTGATTGGAACGATCGTGACCGTTTCATTTTATCAAATGGTCATGGTTCAATGTTGTTATATTCTCTATTGCACCTGTCTGGTTATGACTTGCCAATTGAAGAACTTAAAAACTTCCGCCAAATGGATTCAAAAACACCAGGTCACCCTGAGTATGGTTATGCACCAGGTGTGGAAACAACAACCGGTCCACTAGGACAGGGTATTACCAATGCGGTTGGTATGGCGATTGCTGAAAAAACCTTAGCAGCACAATTTAACCAACCTGGGCATGATGTTGTAGACCATTACACCTACACTTTCCTTGGTGATGGTTGTTTAATGGAAGGTATCTCTCATGAAGCCTGTTCATTAGCAGGAACACTAGGATTAGGTAAGCTTGTTGCATTTTGGGATGATAACGGTATTTCAATCGATGGTGACGTTGAGGGCTGGTTTACAGACGATACAGTAAAACGTTTCGAAGCATACGGCTGGCACGTAATTAGCGATGTTGACGGTCACGATAGTGCAGCGATCAAAGCAGCCATTGAAGCAGGTCAAGCGGATACAAAACGCCCAACCTTAATTTGTTGTAAAACCACCATCGGTTACGGTTCACCAAATAAAGGCGGCAGCCATGATTGTCACGGTGCGCCATTAGGCCATGAAGAAATTGCCGCTGCTCGTGAATTCTTAGGCTGGACACATGCGCCATTTGAAATTCCAACGGATGTGGCCAATGATTGGAACGGCCGTGAGAAAGGAGCTGCATTAGAAGCTTCTTGGAATGATAAATTTGCCGCTTATGAAGCAGCACACCCTGCACTGGCTAAAGAATTAAAGCGTCGTTTAGCAGGTGAGCTACCAGATAACTGGACAGAGACAGTTGATGCCTACATCACTGATCTACAGGCTAACCAGGGTAACATTGCATCGCGTAAAGCGTCACAAAACACCTTAAACAAATTTGGACCATTACTGCCTGAAATGATTGGTGGTAGTGCGGATTTAGCACCGTCAAACCTAACGATGTGGTCTGATTCAAAAGCAATTACTGGCGAAGATGCATCAGGCAACTACCTACACTACGGTGTACGTGAGTTCGGTATGTCAGCGATTATGAACGGCTTGGTATTACACGGTGGTTTCAAGCCTTACGGTGCAACCTTCCTAATGTTTATGGAATATGCGCGTAACGCTCTGCGCATGGCGGCATTGATGAAACAACCATCTATTTTCGTTTACACCCATGACTCAATCGGTTTAGGTGAAGATGGTCCAACGCATCAGCCAGTAGAGCAAATTGCTTCACTTCGTCTAACGCCAAATATGTCAACATGGCGCCCATGTGACGAAGTTGAATCAGCAATCGCTTGGCGTCATGCGGTAGAGCGTAGCGATGGTCCTACATCACTGATTTTCTCTCGTCAAAACTTACCTGGCCAAGCACGTAACCAGCAGCAACTTAAAGATGCGGCACGTGGTGGTTACACCTTGGTAGATTGTGATGGTCAACCACAGCTAATTTTAATTGCAACAGGTTCAGAAGTTGCGCTAGCGGTTGAGTCGGCACAAGAGCTAACTAACCAAGGAATTAAAGTGCGCGTAGTATCACTACCTGCAACTGACGTATTTGAAGCACAAGATGCTGCCTATAAAGAATCCGTATTACCAAGTGCTGTTACCGCTCGTGTAGCTGTTGAAGCGGGTATTGCAGATTACTGGTACAAGTATGTTGGCCTAAATGGCAAAGTTGTTGGCATGACCACCTTTGGTGAGTCTGCTCCAGCAGGCGAGTTATTTAAGCACTTCGGATTCACGGTTGATAATGTAGTCAACGTTGCAAAGTCGGTACTATAGTAGCGACAAGTAACAATCGGGGCCGCTAACTTAGCGGCCTTCTTTTTGCCTTGTATAAGTTAAGAGTTAGTAAATGCCTAGAACACGTGTTGCTATCAATGGATATGGTCGTATCGGCCGTAGTATTTTACGTGCTTTGTACGAGCTGAACTATTGTGAAAGTATTGATATTGTTGCAATAAATGAGTTGGCAGAGCCTGAAGCTATTGCGCACTTAACTAAATATGACAGCACTCATGGTCGTTTCATATTACCGGTGAGCGTCACTAATGACGCCATGCTGATTAGTGACGACAAGATTAAACTGCTCCATATTGCGCAACCAGAAGAGTTACCCTGGCAAGAGCTAAATATCGATATCGTGCTTGAGTGTAGCGGTGTTTTTAGCACTCGAGAAGATGCTAATCGACATATTCAAGCAGGTGCTAAAAAAGTGTTGTTTAGTCAACCTGCGGCCTCTGATGTCGATAAAACGGTTATCTTTGGCGTTAATGACGCAAAGCTCACTAAGGATGATGTCATTGTCTCCAATGGTTCTTGTACCACAAACTGTGTGGTGCCTGTGATTGAGGCGCTGGATCGTTATTTTAGAATCAAAGGTGGCACCATCACGACTATTCATTCATCGATGAATGATCAGCAAGTGATTGATGCCTACCACAGCGATTTGCGCCGAACGCGAGCGGCAAGCCAATCAATTATTCCGGTTGATACCAAGCTTGCGCAAGGTGTGGAGCGTATACTACCTAATTTAAAAGGTAAGATGGAAGCCATTTCAGTACGTGTACCCACAGTCAATGTGACCGCAATGGATTTGTCTGTGACGTTAGAAGAGCGTGTTAACATTGATATTATTAATAACATGCTAAAAGCTGAAGCCAGTAATGGCCTTGGTCACGTGCTTGATTTTACCATGGCGCCATTAGTGTCATGTGATTTTAATCATGACCCTCATTCAAGTATCGTCGATGGCACGCAAACACGAGTCAGTGATGGTCACTTGGTTAAGTTATTACTGTGGTGTGATAACGAATGGGGCTTTGCTAATAGAATGCTAGATACTTGCTTGGCCATGAGCCGAGCTAAATAATTTAATTAAAAATTTAAGGATAGTTTGATGTCTGTAATTAAAATGACCGATTTGGCGCTAAGTAATCAACGCGTCCTAATTCGTGAAGACCTAAATGTACCAGTTAAAGATGGAAAAGTGACGTCAGATGCCAGACTTCGTGCGGCATTGCCTACCATTAAGCTAGCGTTAGAGCAGGGGGCTGCCGTTATGGTGATGTCACACCTGGGACGCCCAACGGAAGGTGAGTTTGCACAAGAGTTCTCACTAGCACCTGTTGCAGATTATTTGAATGATGCTTTAGATGTTAACGTTCGCCTGGTCAGTGATTACCTTGACGGTGTTGATGTTGCCCCTGGCGAATTAGTTATTTTTGAAAATGTTCGCTTTAATCAAGGCGAAAAGAAAAACGAAGATGGCCTGGCTAAAAAGCTTGCCGCTCTTTGTGATGTATTTGTAATGGATGCATTTGGCACAGCGCATCGCGCCCAAGCGTCAACTCATGGCGTGGCAAAGTTTGCACCTGTTGCTTGTGCCGGCCCGCTGCTTTCAGGCGAGCTGGAAGCGTTAGCTAAAGCGCTTGATAACCCAGCGCGCCCAATGGTTGCAATCGTTGGTGGCTCTAAAGTGTCAACGAAATTAACGGTACTTGAAAGCTTATCCAAAGTCGTTGATCAACTGGTTGTTGGTGGCGGTATTGCAAACACCTTTATTGCGGCGGCTGACCATCAAGTGGGTAATTCTTTATTTGAAGCGGATTTAGTCGCTAAAGCACAAGAGTTAACCAGTAATGCGCAAGCAAATGGCGGTGATATTCCTGTGCCTAGTGACGTGGTTGTAGCAACAGAGTTTGCTGAGAGCGCTACAGCAACATTAAAGCCAGTTAACCAAGTAAACGATAACGAAATGATTTTTGATATCGGCCCTGATTCTGCCAAAGCCCTTAGCGATATCATTGCTAACGCGGGCACCATCGTTTGGAATGGCCCGGTAGGGGTTTTTGAATTTGATCAGTTTGGTGCTGGTACTGAAGCTATTGCCCGTGCAATTGCAAAGAGTAATGCATTCTCTATTGCTGGTGGTGGTGATACGTTAGCGGCAGTTGATAAGTACGATATTGCTAACGATGTATCCTACATCTCAACCGGTGGCGGTGCATTCTTAGAGTTTCTAGAAGGTAAAAAACTACCGGCTGTAGAAATCTTAGAACAACGCGCAAAATAGATTTAACCGCTTTTATTGGGGCTAAAAGTTTTAAGATAAGAACTAGCCTATAATGAAAGCAATAAAACTTCAAAGGAACAACAATACAGTCGGTGTAACATTTGTATTGTTGTTCTAATTATTAGGGTAATTATTCGCCCATTAAACTGTCAATCATGGTTAATAGTGTTAAGTTATTAAGGTGATTGATAATAAGTGACAGGAAGAAACAACATGGCTTTAATTTCATTGCGTCAACTTTTGGATCATGCTGCAGAACACAACTACGGTATTCCAGCATTTAACGTAAATAATCTTGAGCAGATGCGCGCTATCATGGAAGCAGCAGATCGCACAAACAGTCCAGTTATTGTACAAGCATCAGCCGGTGCTCGTAAGTATGCTGGCGCTCCCTTCTTGAAAGCGTTAATGAACGCTGCTATTGAAGAGTTCCCACATATTCCAGTGTGTATTCACCAAGATCACGGGACAGATCCTGATGTATGTCAACGCTCAATTCAATTAGGCTTTTCATCGGTAATGATGGATGGCTCATTAATGGCCGATGGTAAAACACCATCAAGCTATGATTACAACGTTGATGTAACAAAACGCACGGTAGACTTCTCACACGCTTGTGGTGTATCGGTTGAAGGTGAAATCGGGTGTCTAGGTTCACTTGAAACTGGCATGGCTGGCGAAGAAGATGGTGTTGGTGCTGAAGGTGTTCTAAGCCAAGACCAAATGCTAACTAGCCCAGATGAAGCTGCGAGCTTTGTTAAAGCGACTAACTGTGATGCTCTGGCGATTGCTATTGGTACATCGCATGGCGCGTACAAGTTTACCCGCAAGCCTACTGGCGATATCTTAGCTATCGATCGCATTAAAGATATTCATGCACGTATCCCAAATACCCACTTGGTGATGCATGGTTCATCTTCTGTACCACAAGAGTGGTTAGCCGTAATCAATGAGTTTGGTGGTGAAATTCCAGAAACTTATGGTGTACCAGTGGAAGAAATCGTAAAAGGCATTAAGTTTGGTGTTCGTAAAGTTAACATCGATACTGACCTTCGTTTAGCGTCAACCGGTGCTATTCGCCGCTTTATGGCAGAGAAACCATCTGAGTTTGACCCACGAAAATTCTTCTCTGTGGCACAAAAAGCGATGGAGCAAATCTGTATCGACCGTTACGAAGCATTTGGCTGTGTTGGTATGGCAAGTAAAATTCAACCATTAACACTTGAGCAAATGTATTTACGTTATGCTTCAGGTGAACTGGATGCTAAAGTTTTATAGTCAATTTATTGACGATACCAAAAGGTGCCTTTTTTAGGCACCTTTTTTTTTGTCAAATATTAATCTAGACTTAATCGCGAGTCAGCAGTTAAATTATTGTTAATGACTCAATTTTTTTTAAAGTTTGTGCAAATTTTATTAGATATTTAAATTTTTTGGCGTATTATGCGCACACTGTCATTTTAATGACTAATAACACATATAAGGAATATATTATGGAAATGATTCAACAGTGGTACAACGAACACTCTGGAATGATTGTGAACTATGCAATCGCCTTGGTATTGGCAATTGTCATATACTGGGTCGGCTCTAAAGTTGCGCGTATGATCAGTAATCTTGTAGCCAAATTAATGAATAAGAAAGAGCTCGACTCTATTATTGTTAACTTTGTGAAAAGTATTGTTTATGGCTTATTGATGGTTGTGGTTATCATCGCAGCATTAGGTCAGGTTGGCATTCAAACAGCGTCGTTTATTGCGGTTATTGGTGCGGCTGGCTTAGCTGTTGGCTTAGCGCTTCAAGGATCATTATCTAATTTTGCTGCTGGTGTATTAATTATCGCGTTCCGTCCATTTAAATCTGGTGATTTTATTGAAGCGGCGGGCGCCTCTGGTATCGTTGAAGAGATTAAACTGTTTTCTACATTTATTCGCACGGGAGACAACAAGCAAGTCATCCTATCAAATTCATCGGTTGTGGGCTCTGCAATCACAAACTATTCAACAAAACCCACTCGTCGTATCGATTTAGTGATTGGTGTGAGTTATGATGCAGACATTAAACATGCTAAGGCAGTTTTAACTGATATCGCAGAGAGTCACCCGAATGTTCTTAAAGATCCTGGCGCGACAATAGCGGTATTAGAACTTGCTGACAATTCAGTCAATTTTGTCGTTCGCCCGTGGGTCAAAACGGCAGATTACTGGCCAACATATTTTGAATTAATGGAAACAATCAAGATCCGTCTCGATGAAGAGAAAATCGGTATTCCATATCCACAAATGGATGTACACATCCAAAATGCTGTTAACAACGGAGAGTAGAATGAAACAGTTTTTATTATCAGGTATTTTCTTATCTGTAATATCTGCACAAGCACTTAGTGATGACGCTAAGCCATGGCACGCAACCGCTGAATTAGGTGGAACGATGACAACGGGTAATACCGAAACATCGACACTTAAAGCCAAGCTTGATATGAAGCATGAAATAGCACAATGGAAAAATGCTTACTTTGCAGATGTTCTGTATAGTGAAGATGGTGAAAATAAAACAGCTTCTCGTTGGAAAGTTGGTGCTAAAGGCGGCTATGTTATTGATGAAACAAGTAACATATTCATTTTGGGTGAGCACGAGCAAGATGAGTTTAGTGATTATGACTCTGTATCGAGCTTCGCTGGTGGTTACAGCAAACGTCTAATGAAATCAGACAATGCATTACTCGATTTAGATGTTGGTCCTGGTTACAAGTATTTTGATCTGATGGATGGTACCTCGGAAAAAACGGGTATCCTTCATCTAGGATTAGCGTATGAAAACTCGTTGTCAGCTACCTCAAAGTTCACTCAACTACTTGTTAGTGATGTAGCATTCAAAGACGATATCTCAACATTGTCACGCTCTGAAACTGCAATTACGGCTAATATCATGGGAGAACTAGCCATGAAGCTTGGCCTGACTATCCGTCATGATAACAACGCAGGCATCGATAAAAAGAGTATTGATACAGAAACAACTATTACACTGCTTTACACTTTTTAAAATTTGTTAATACATAAGTACAGTGTATAATCACAAGCCAGCTTTTCGCTGGCTTTTTTTTGCATTTTATTTGGATATTATGAGCGCTACACTTCGACTTTTATTACTTTCCCTAGGCCTATATAGCGCCGACGGCTTGGCTGCGAGTAAATTACTTAATAGTGAATTTACCGAAGAAGCATTCAAGCTAACTAAATTTGAAAGTGATAAGGAATGGGAACTATCGACCGAGTTTGGCGCAACGCTAACGTCAGGAAATACCGACACACAATCCTATAAAGGAAAGGTCACAGGTAGCTTTATCTACGCAATGGGGCGCCTTAATTATCATGGGCAATTCTTTAAAAAAATAAGCGCTGATGAAGTCAGTGCAGATAAATGGAAGGTCGGATTAAAGAATAATCTTGATTTTTCCGATCAGAATAGTTCATTTGCTTCGGTTGAATATGAGCAAGACCAATTTGCTACTTATGATTCGGTTGCAACCTTCGCTGCAGGCTATACTCAGCGAATGTTTAATGATTCAGTCATCAGATGGGATGCAGATATCGGCCCTGGTTATAAGTGGAAAAGTAATGATGAAGGGGAGCTGCGAGAATACGTGATGCACTTAGGCACGAATCTCTCGGTGCAACTATCTCAACAAGCTAAATTTATTCAGACATTAATCGCTGATTTAGGTGTCAAAGGTAACGCGACCGATGTCGTACGCTCTGAAACTGCGATTTTAACCAGTGTACTTGAAAACCTGAAAATGAAACTGACCTATGCGTTTAAACACAATAGCAGGCCGGGTGAAGATAAAGAAAAGCTTGATACGCAAACAACCATCAGTATGGTATTTATTTTCTAGCGGGTGTTTTGATTAACGCAAGGTATTTATTTACCTAGGTGGTTATTGATAAACAATGTAGCTGCGATTTAATTGGTCGCTGGAAAATGATTCGCTTACTATTGGAATTAGCACTTATCTCCGAAGATAACATAAAAAAGGCTACTCAATGAGTAGCCTTTTTTGTTCACATTACTGTCTATGCCTCGCTAAGTCGCCTGCTGCACCGGAGACTGCTTGTATAAGCCGACTAACTTTCTTCGTGCGGCAGTAAGGTCGCTACCGATCACATATAAAGAAGGCACCAGGAACAAGGTGATAACCGTAGAGAACAATATACCAAAGGCGATAGAGGCTGCCATTGGAATAAGAATCTGCGCCTGTAAGCTTGTTTCCATTAAAATAGGTACTAAGCCAAAGAACGTGGTTAATGAGGTTAAAATAATTGGTCTAAAGCGACTACAACCAGCATCGACTACTGACTTCTTGATGTGGTGACCAGCCGCGCGAGACTGATTAACAAAATCAACCATTACCAAAGAGTCATTTACCACCACCCCAATAAGCGCGATGATCCCGAAAAATGACAAGATGCTGAGCGATAAGCCCATGATGAAGTGGCCAAATATGGCTCCAATAACACCAAAGGGAATCACTGACATAATGATTAATGGTTGGCCGTATGACTTCAATGGGATAGCCATTAACGCGTAGATAGCAAATAGCGCAAAGAAAACGCCTTTGATCAATCCACCTTTAGCTTCACCTTCTTCTTTGGCTTCACCCGCTAACTGTGAGTTAAGGTCTGGGTATTTAGCTAAAAGCTGTGGCAAATAAGTTTCTTCTATATCACGGATAACTTTATTTGGTTCAATTTTATCCTTGTTGATATTCGCTTTTACTGTAATGGAACGTTGGCCATCGATACGTACGATTGATGAAACTCCTTCACCAATATTGATCGTTGCCACTGAAGAAAACGGCACCTCGGTTCCACTTGGTGTACGTATACGCATTTGCTCAAGGTGGCCAATGCTACGACGATCTTCTTTTGGATAGCGCACCATAACTTTGATTTCTTCTTTGCCGCGCAGTATGCGCTGTGCTTCATAACCATAGAAGCTCCAACGGACTTGCTGGGCAAGGTCGGAAAGAGAAATACCTAATGCTTCAGCGCTTGGCTTAACGGCTAAGGTAATTTCTTGGCGGCCAGAACTCGCTGAGTCAGAAATATCGTAAAGTCCTTCATACTCGCGTAATTTGGCTTTTAATTCTTTGGTTGCGGCATTTAGCGATTCGAGGTTCTTGCCACTCAATTGGAAAGAAATCGGGTCACCACCGCCCACACCGGTTGAAGCATTGATATCAAGCTTCTTAACCCCTGGTAATTCAGGAATATTAGCTCGCCAAGCCTCTGATATTTCAACGCCATTGATTTGACGATCTTCGCCTTTTTTCAACTCCGCAAATAAAAAGATTCTTGATTGTGATTCCATACTTACAAAACTATGCTTAATGACATCATCACCATAGGTTTGGTGTAATTGTGCGTTAGTTTTAAATAGGGCATCTTCAATAATCTGCGCGGTGCGTCTCGTAGTTTCTTCAGAGGTAGACTCCGTCATTTCAACGTTAACTTGCATAAAGTCACTTGGAATGTTTGGAAAGAAAACTGAGCGCACAAAACCGCCACCAAGTAATGAGCCACAAATAATTAAGAGCCCAAGAAATGCTGCTAATACGCTGTAACGGTATTTTATTGCACGTTCCAGACCTGGTCGATATAAGTTATCGATAAAGCCTTTTAAGGTTTGGTCAAAACGGGCACGTAGGCGTTCTAGTGCATTGAGTTTTTTACCTGGTGGCTTGATTTTCATACGAGCCAAATGGGCAGGTAGAATCAGTTTGGACTCAACCAATGAGAAGACCAGACATAGAATAACCACATAACCAATCGACCCGGTAATAGCCACCATTGGTCCTTCAACGGCAATCATCGGGACGAATGCCGCGATGGTTGTTAAGACGCCAAAGGTTGCTGGCATCGCAACCCGTTGAGCTCCGGTTACAACACTATCAAGGCTTTGGCCGCTGCGTTCAATTTCACTATAAGCGCTTTCGCCAATGACAATGGCATCATCCACCACAATACCCAGCACCATAATAAAGGCGAAGAGGGTGATCATGTTGATTGACAGACTAAACATTTCTAATGGCATGAGTAATAGGGTGCCTAAGAAACAGACTGGTAATCCCATCATTACCCAAAATGCAAGGCGGATGCGCATAAACAGCGCCAAGATCAAAAATACTAACAATGCACCAGACAGCATATTGCTTAGCATCAGATCAAGACGGCCTTGAAGGTAATAGGCCATGTCCCCCCAAACATCAAGTTTGATTTGAGCCGGTAGCGTTGTTTTCTTTTCATCGATATAGGCGTTAACTTGCTGAGATATTTCTAATGAGCTCTGGTCGCCCACACTAAATACCTGCACCATGACCACGTCTTGTTGATTAAAGCGAGTGTAGTTTAACCCTTCGGTAAAACCATCATTGATATTGGCAATATCGCGAAGATAGACACGTGAGCCATCGCTATTGGTTTTTACGACAATTTCTTCAAACTCAGTTCCAGTATAAGCTTGTCCCTTAGTACGCAGTAAAATATTGCCATCAACGGCTTTGATTGAACCGCCGGGTAAATCAATCGAGGAGCGCTGAACCGCTTGGGCTACGTGGGCGAATGTGAGGCCATACTCTTGTAACTTAAACTCAGTTACCTCAATTGCGATTTCGTAACTTGGCACGCCGATAACATCAGCTCGAGTCACACCGGGTAGGGAAGTGATATCTTCACGGATGTCTTTGGCTAATTCCTTCATTTCATGTAATGCGAGGTCACCATAAACAGAAACATAAAGTACGTCTTCCGTTGGTTTTCGTCTAAATATGTTTGGCTTTTCGATGCTTTGCGGGAACGTAGCGATGGCATCGATTAGTAATTTTATTTCATCTAATACTTTATCTGCATCGTGTGATGGCTCTACGGTGACCTGCACCATACCCGATCCTTCAGAAGCAATTGAAACAACCTGCTCAATGCCTTCTACTTCTTTGATTGCTTCCTCAATCTTAATGTTGATGCCTTCTTCAATTTCTTGCGGGGCAGCGCCAGGGTAGGCAACATTGATTGAGATAACATTAATCTCAAAGGCTGGAAATACCTTTTTATTGATGGTCATGGCAGTCAGTAAGCCACCGACCAAAATAAAAATCATCAGCAGGTTTGCGGCGACACTGTTGCGCGCAAACCACGAAATTATACCTTTCTTCGGATCCATTACTTATGCTCCACAGCCGCTAGCTGGCCAGGGGCGTCACTTTTCAAAGGCTCAGCGGGCTGGTCGGTGGTGAGGCGTACTTTCATCCCTTCATATAAGTGCTCAATCTTGGTTAGCGCTACTTGCTCACCAGCGTTTAAACCACTTGAGATATATACATTGTTTTTATCGCGGCGAAACAGCTCCACTTCATTTATGTGTAGCGTGTTATCACTGTCAACCGTTGCTACTTTGCCTTCTTTATAAAGATAGCTTGGTAGTACAACTAATTGGTTTTGTTGCTTGCTGGCAATGCTGGCATTGATAAAGGTGCCAAATTTTAACTTGTCTGGTTGAGCATATGGATTGGTTACTTGTGCCACAAGGTAAACCATGCGTGAGTCTTCATCAATAACCCCTTCATCACGTACAACTTTAGCTTGCCATTGCTTTTCTTGTGCATTCTCCATGCGGGTTAGGGTAACGCTTGCGCCAAGAATATCTTTACCTAGCAGGTTGTAATCTGAATTGCTCATCGGCAGGCGAATTTCACCGACGTTATATGATGAGACTACGCCGAGGCTGCTACCTGTACCAACGAATTGGCCCAGGTCGGCCATGCGCTTGTTAATAAGTGCGTCATATGGCGCAACTATGGTTGTGCGTTCTAAATTACGTTTAGCTCTGGCTAAAGCTGCCTGTGCCGAGCGCAATGACGCTTTTTCGCGGGCTAGCTGGGGCTTACGTAAACCTAACTCAGGAGGTAATGCTGACGTCGTGCCTTGCCATTCCTTCTTAGCGACTTTACCACGGGCTATTTCTTCCTGCAGGGCGGCTTGTGCGCGCTGCAGGTTCGCCTGAGCGTCAATCAAAGCCGCTTCATAATCACTGGCATCAATTTGAGCCAATACGCTACCTTTTTTGATAATACCACCTGAGGCGAAATCATCTGAGAGGGAAATAATTCTGCCACTAACTTCAGCAATCAAGTTAGTCTGATGCTTGGGCTTAAACACTCCATTAGAGCGAATTGTAATTGGGCTGGTGATTAATTTTGCTTCTAAAGTTTCAACCAGTGGTGCACTGATTTTTTCTTCTTTTTTCTCTGGCTCTTGCTTCATACCAACAATAGCAAAGGCAATAAGGCCGCATAATACAAGAATAATTAGGGGAAAAATAAAGCGAAAAACATTTTTCATTCTGGCAGACATAGCTGTTCCTGAGCTGTTTGAAATTATAACGGCTATAAAATAACAGTTTTAGCGTGTTGGCTCTATCTTAAATGTGTAAATTTGTGTGTATTTTGTTAACAATTTTTTATGGAAATATAAGAAGTTGCTCACTTACATTGTCTAATAGTGAAAATCAATAATAAACATGTTGGGGGAGGCCGTTAAGCGCTAATCAAAGCGCAGAATAAAGCAGTAAGAATCAGCGCGCTCTTACAATTTTCTCAATTAAAAAGTCGATAAAAACACGTAGCGTTGGTTTAGGGTATTTACTGCCATGATAAACGGCATAGATATCACCACTGGACCCTTCATGCAAAGAAGGTTGCCACTGGGGCAAGCAGACCGTTAATTTGTTTTGGTTAATCAAATCCAGCATCATCCAGTTAGACATCTGAACAATGCCCCCATCATGAATTGCTGCTTCTAATAGCGGAGTGCCACCTTTGGAGCTCAAATTACCACGCACTGGTACCTTTACTAACTTTTTATCTTGCTGAAAGTACCAGTAGGTTCTTTGCCTTTCGTTATTCAATAGTAAACAGTTAAAGTTCACCAAATCTTGCGGCGAACTGGGCGTACCATGCTTCTCAAGATACTTTGGAGAGGCACACAAGAGTGTTTCATTAGGGATTAACCTGCGCGCGTGGAGTGAGGAGTCTGTGGGGCGACCAATGCGGATACCAATATCGATATTTTCGCTGTTAAGGTCGACCAATTTATTATCTAAATCAATAACCACACTTATTTTTGGATAACGCGCTAAAAACTCGGGTAATAGTGGGGAAATAACTTGTCGGCCAAAACTTTCAAACACCGATATTCTTAGGGAGCCTTCGGGAGCTTGGTTAGTCTGGCGCATGGATGAAACTAAGCTGTCTGCTTCTGCGATTAGCTTAATGCCCCCTTCAAGAAATTGTTGCCCATCTTCAGTGAGTACCAAGCGTCTGGTACTCCGTTTTAGTAACGTTACACCTAATTCTTTTTCTAAGCTGTCAATATTACGAGCGATGGAAGATGGTGCCATACCTAATACCGCGCCAGTTTTTGAAAAGCTGCCAATATCAACAGTTTTGATAAATATACGGATTAAATCTAACATGAATTTACCTTTGCGTAGAGCGCAAAACTGATTGGCGTAATGTGTCTATTCTAAACATATAGTGGGTTGGATACAATTTCTCTGTGAGTTCAGCATTAGCTTCTCAAAAAGAGATTGGCTCCATTAATAAGGCCAAACAATTAAGCGCATATTGGTATTGGCGGCGCATGTTGACAAATTCATCACATCATTAGAAGCGTCAAGAGTGACGCCCAGTACACCTAAAACTGGTAAGGAAAAAACTTGTATGGCCGATATTCAGCTTTATTCATTAGGCTCCCCCAACGGCATAAAAATTCCAGTCGCATTGGAAGAGATGGCACTAGCATATGATGTGCACACAGTCGACATATTAAAGGGAGAGCAGTTTAGCCAACAATTCACCCAAATTAACCCCAATCAAAAGATACCAGCAATAGTGGATCTTAACGGCCCTAATGGCACTGAGCACCCAATCATGGAGTCAGGGGCAATATTGCTTTACTTGGCTGGCAAATCGGGAAAATTATTATCGCAAGATGCGGTCAAGCGTAGTGAGACAATGCAATGGCTGTTTTTTCAAGCTAGCGCGGTTGGACCGATGTTTGGTGCCTTTGGGCACTTTCATACCTACGGTAAGGACAATTGCGATCACCCTTATCCAGAGCAACGCTTTGCCAATGAAAGTAAGCGAATACTGCGTATTGTGGACGAGCAGTTAAACGGCCAAGATTACCTCATTGCTGATGAATATAGCATTGCCGATATTTCCGTTTTTCCGTGGGTAATTTGGCTAGATATGTTCTACCAAGCGTCGGATTTATTAGGGCTTGATAGTTATCAAAATATTAATCGGTGGTTAGCTAGGTGTCTCAATCGCCCTGCAACAAAACGTGGTCTTGATGTCTATAGCTTTTTAGAGATAGGAAAATAAAAAGCTCACCGATAACGATGAGCTTTTTGTGATTATATTCGCCCTGAACTATTTTTTACTTTTCTTGCGGCTTTTCTTTAATTGTTTCTTGAGCTTCGCTTTCTTTTGCGCCGCTGTTAGCTTGACCTTTTTCTTGGTAGAGCGCACTTTAGATTCTTTATGCTTGGGCTCTAGTCCTTCGATGCGACGACGGCGAAGTTTTTGCTCAGTGTAGCGTTCAATTTTACCCAAGGTTTTCATTTCATGGCCTTGGGCAATAGAGATGGCAATGCCTTTTTTCCCAGCGCGGCCGGTACGACCTATACGATGCAGGTAAACATCACTGGTGTATGGTAAGTCATAGTTAATCACATGACTGATATCGTCAATGTCTAAGCCACGTGCCGCGACATCGGTGGCCACTAGAATATTTAACTCGCCATTTTTAAATCGCTCAAGTGATTCATTGCGTCTATCTTGTGCCATCTTACCTTGCAAGTAACACACACTGATGCCAAAGCTTTGTAGCTTGGCCACAAGCTCAGCTAATCGCTCACGTGTTTTGACAAACACAATAGTGCGCTCAAACTCTGGCTGTTGTAATAAGTGACCAAGGATTTTCTGTTTGTGCTCTAGGTCATCGGCCAAATGTACCCATTGTACTATTTTGGCTGCTTCTTTGCGTGATGGGTTAGCGTCAACTCGAATCGGATCTTTTAAGACCATGTTCACAAAGCGATCAAGCCCTTTGCCCTCGAGCGTTGCTGAGTAAAGCATGGTTTGTAAGCGCCAGCGCGCTTCATCGGCAACACGCTCCATATCATCGATAAAGCCCATGTCCAGCATACGATCAGCTTCGTCCATGATTAAGAACTCAACACTGCGCATATCAAGTTGCTCGGTGTCGATAAACTCCATCAGGCGACCTGGTGTTGCCACTAAGACATCGGCATTTTTCTCTAGTAACTCTTCATGCACTTCATAATCAACGCCGCCGGTAATACAAATCGGTTTTAGTGCGGTGAACTCGGTTAGGTCTAACGCGTAATCATAAACCTGATTGGCAAGCTCTCGCGTAGGCGTAATAATCAAAACACGTGGTGGTCCCGGCTTTACGCGCGGAAAATCGATTAAATGTTGTAGTGCCGGTAACAAAAATGCAGCCGTTTTACCTGTGCCTGTTGGTGCACAGCCAAGAATATCACGCTGATCCATTGCCGCTGGAATCGCTTCACGTTGTATCGTTGTTGGTGATTCGTAGCCCATTTTCGCTAAGGCTTGATCTAACGACGGATCGAGATCTAATTCTTCAAAGCTCATGATTGTTGGTTTTCCTAAAAAAATTTGGCGCCATTATACCTAAATCTTGCTGTAATGGCGGATTAAAATCTATTTGTGAGAGCAAACGCTTAGTTTAATTGGGCAATCTCTTCGATTACTTGGGTTAGCCAATCGCTGATACGTTGCTCGCTAAGATCAAATTGGCACTCATCATCTAAGGCCAGACCAACGAAATGACTTTTATCCGCGGTTAGTGCTTTTGATTCGTTAAACTCATAGCCCTGATTAGGCCAGTACCCGACAATTTGTGGGTTAAGCGGCACGAGTTTGTCATGTAGCAGGCCCATCGCATCCAAGAACCAATCTGTGTAACCCTCTTGGTCCCCTTGACCATAAAATGCTATCACCTTATTGGACAAATCAAATTGGTCGAGTTCGTCCCATAATGCTTCCCAATCTTCCTGTAATTCGCCATAATCCCAAGTCGATATTCCGAGAATCAAAATATCGTAATCATTAATTAACGATAAGCCAGATTCTTTAATATTGTGGATATCGACTAGCTCTTCACCAAGAAATTGCTGCATTTTCTCTGCCGTCATTTCGCTATAACAGGTTGTAGAGCCGTAAAATAAACCAATCTTCATTTAAGCATTGTCCGATAAGGAATTTGAATGGGCTATTCTACCAAAACTGGAGTCGATTTGTGAAAGGCAATTTAGACCAAACGCAGCAAAGTATTTATTTCTCACCTATCGGTCAGTTAATCATTACCCAGCAAGGTGCCGCCGTCACGGAAATACAGTGGTTAGATCGCAAACACGAATTGCCAGAAATAGAAGATGGGCCAATTAGACATTGGCTTGATAACTATTTTACCGGTCAATGCGATGGCCATTTTAGCTTTGATTTAAAGCCGCAAGGTACCTTGTTTCAACAGCGTGTTTGGCATGCCATGGCGCAAATTCCCGTTGGCCAAACTCTAACCTACGGAGAAATTGCCAAATCGCTGAAATCTAGTGCTCAGGCAGTTGGTAATGCTTGTCGCTGCAATAACATTGTCATCATGATCCCTTGCCACCGAGTGCTTAGCGCAAACGGCAACGGAGGATATGCGGGGCAAACACAAGGGGTAATGATGCAGCGTAAATTAGGCTTATTGGCGCTAGAAGTCGGTGTCGATCCAAAAGAGATTGTGATCGATGGCAGTTAAAGATGCCGCTGCTCATCGTTTTGTTGAGCAATTTCTTGATATGTTGTGGTTAGAGCAGGGACTAAGTGACAATACCCTGGCCGCCTATCGCAGCGACTTAGCAAAGTTTAGAGAGTTTCTGCTCAAAGAGGGCAAGGATGTCGATACAGCACAAGCGATCGATATTGTTGCCTATCAAGCCCAGTTAGCCGCACTTAAACGGGCTAAAACTACCACGGCGCGTATTGTGTCATCATTGCGCCGCTTTTATGATTATTTGCAGCAAAGCCAATTGATGGCGCTAAACCCAATGGCGAAAATCAGCAATCCAAAACTCGATAAAAAGATTCCGCAATCACTCTCACTAGAACAAGTTGAGGCATTGTTAGGTGCGCCCAATCAAGAAGATGCAATGGAAATGCGTGATAAGGCGATGCTTGAATTGCTCTATGCAACCGGTCTGCGGGTAACAGAGCTAGTTAGTTTAACCCTCGACCAACTCAACCTTGAACAAGGGGGCATTCGGGTCGTAGGTAAAGGCAATAAAGAGCGCTTGGTGCCGCTGGGTGAACAGGCGGTCGACTGTATTTATCAGTACTTAAAATCAAGTCGTCCTGCGTTACTCAAAGGAGCAACCGATGTGGTGTTTCCTAGTAAACGTGGATTACAAATGACACGGCAAACATTTTGGCACCGCATAAAATATTATGCACAAGTTGCTGGCATTAATCATGATATATCGCCCCATACACTGCGCCATGCCTTTGCGACACATTTAGTGAACTTTGGTGCGGATTTACGGGTCGTGCAGTTGTTGTTGGGGCATAGTGATTTGTCGACTACACAAATCTATACGCATGTGGCGAAGGCGCGTTTGCAAGAATTGCATCAGCGCCATCATCCCAGACCTTAAAGACTGTCCTTAACAAAAGACCTTAAAGTGATAGGTATTGCTTAACTTGGTTAACGATACCTGCACTATCTAACTGTAACATCTCTTGCTGCTGTGCTTGCGTACCTTGGCATACAAACTTATCAGGCAAGCCTAAGTTTAGCACTGCTGGTTTTAATCGATTTGTCATCACGTGCTGGGTAATTGCACTACCTGCACCGCCAATGATTGCGTTTTCTTCCAAGGTAACTAACACATCGTGAGATTGCGCCAGTTCTGTTACTAGCTGAGCATCAAAAGGTTTGATGAATCGCATGTCAACGACGGTTGCATCAAGTGCTTGTGCTGCAGATAAGGCGTTTGGCAATAAGGTACCAAAATTTAGTATGGCCACTTTGTCGCCCGCTTGGGCTTTACTCGACTCTCGCTTCACAACACCCTTGCCGATGGCAAGCTGTGTCATTTGTTGTTCTATCTCTGCACCGATACTACCGCCACGAGGATAACGAACAGCGGCTGGCCCCTGGTGCTGATAACCCGTAAAGAGCATTTGGCGACATTCGTTTTCATCACTTGGCGCCATGATAAGCATGTTTGGAATGCAGTTCATGAAGCTTAAATCAAATGCTCCTTGGTGAGTTTCACCATCAGCGCCAACGAGTCCACCACGGTCAATCGCAAATAACACGTCAAGGTTTGGAATGGCAACATCATGAATTAATTGGTCATACCCTCGTTGTAAGAAGGTTGAGTAAATTGCGACCACCGGTTTTAAATTCTCACACGCCATACCAGCGCCTAAGGTAACAGCATGTTGCTCTGCAATAGCGGCATCAAAGTAGCGATCTGGGAACTGTTGTGAGTAAGCAACCATGCCTGAGCCTTCTCGCATCGCTGGCGTAATTGCCATTAGGCGCTTATCCGCTTGAGCCATGTCGCATAGCCAATTACCAAATACCTTTGAGAATGTCATTGTGCTTGAACCGCTAGGTAATGAACTCTCATCGGGATTAAATTTGGGCACACCATGATAGCCAATGGGATCTTGTTCGGCAGGTTTGTAGCCTTTGCCTTTTTTGGTCATCACGTGCAGAATTTGCGGGCCTTTTAAGCCGCGCATGTTTCGTAGGGTTTCGACTAGACCGTTTACATCGTGCCCATCGACAGGCCCGATATAGTTAAAACCAAACTCTTCAAATAACGTACCGGGCACGACCATGCCTTTGAGGTGCTCTTCAGAGCGGCGCGCTAATTCTTTAATGCTCGGTACGCCAGAGAGTAATTTCTTGCCCCCCTCGCGAATCGAGGTGTAAAGATTACCGGTTAGAATCTTTGCTAGGTGGTTGTTCAATGCGCCGACATTTTCTGAGATTGACATTTCATTGTCATTTAAAATAATCAACATGTCTTTGTCTAAGGCACCTGCATGATTCATCGCTTCAAACGCCATCCCGCCGGTTATTGCACCATCACCGATAACGGCAACGGTTTTGCGGTTCTTTCCCTCTTTTTCAGCGGCGATTGCCATGCCTAATGCGGCACTGATTGAGGTGCCTGAATGGCCAACGGTAAATGTATCGAACTCACTTTCATTGCGATTTGGAAAAGGGTGCAGTCCATCTTTTTGGCGAATAGTATGCATTTGTTCGCGTCGACCGGTAAGGATCTTATGCGGATAAGCCTGGTGCCCTACATCCCAAATTATACGGTCAATGGGCGTATTAAATACATAATGCAATGCAACAGTTAGCTCAACGGTGCCAAGGCCTGAAGCCAGGTGTCCGCTGGATTTGCTCACCGATTTTAGCAGGTAGCTGCGTAACTGGTCGCTCAATTGAGGCAAATTTGTTTGGGGTAGAAGTCGCAACTCTTGCGGTTCATTTGCTAATGCAAGGAGAGGGAACTGTGAAATATCTACGCTCATATTACTCTTTTTCTTATTGTTTACGGAGTATAATATACTGCGCGAAATCTTTTAATTGCTGGCTATCTACCGGCAGTGTATCTAATGCGGTTGTTGCTTGGTCTATTAATATAGACGCTTTTTTCTGAGCTTGTTCCAAGCCCATCAACGCGGGGTAGGTGCTCTTGTTTGCAGCTTCGTCTGAACCTTGAGGTTTACCTAAGGTTTCAGTATCGCTAATTATATCTAAAATGTCATCATGTACTTGGAAAGCTAAGCCAATATTTTTAGCAAATACACGTAAGGCTTGTCGATGTTGTTCGCTTGCATTCGCTGCAATAGCTCCTAGTTCGACGGCTGCTTCAATCAATGCACCAGTTTTATGACGATGAATTTGCTCTAATTCGGTTAAGCTAATGTGCTTATTTGTTGCCGCGATATCTAGTGCTTGGCCACCACACATGCCTTGGTATCCGCTAGCACGAGCCAGTGTTTTAATCATTTGCACTTGTTGGCTGGGTTTGAGTGGGGCATCGCTGAGTAATTCAAACGCTAGCGTTTGTAGGGCGTCACCAGCCAGGATAGCCGTTGCTTCGTCAAACTTGATGTGACAAGTAGGCTGACCACGGCGTAGTGCGTCATCATCCATCGCGGGCAAGTCATCATGAATTAAAGAGTAGGCATGTATCGCCTCAACGCTACCTGCGACATAGTCTAAGGCTTGCGGCTGTGCGCCAAACATTTCGCCGACAGCATAAACAAGAAACGGACGAACTCGTTTACCGCCAAGTAATAAGCCATAACTAATCGCTTGATGTAGATTGGGGTCATTTACCTCAATACATTGTAAGTAGTGAGATAGAAACTCATTTACACGATGCGCTTTATTTTTTAAGTATGCTGCGTCCACTTTTAATCTTCTGCTTTATTAAAAGGCTGAGTTGATGATTCGCTGGTATTATTCATTAGGATATCAACTTTTTGTTGTGCGCCATTAAGTTTTTGCTGGCCACTGCGCGCAAGTCCAATTCCACGTTCAAACTGACTCAAGGCTTTATCTAATTCAAGATCACCCTGTTCTAATTGATTTACAATGGTTTCTAGTTCATCAAGAGTGGCTTCAAAACTCAGGTTTTCAATTTTTTTAGTGGCCATAATCTTTCTCGCTTGCAAGGTTTCGCGCAACCTTAGCCCAGTTCATCATATTGGTCAATAACTTCACTAGTTCACTGATTTAATTTCAAAAAAAATGTGCAAAAAAGACTAAACAATTGTGGGTTAATTCCGATACTATATTAATATCATGTTTCTAATAACTATTTATTAGTCACTCTATGCTTTCAATAGTGCGTTTTGCACGTTGCAATTAGTGCAACAGCTCGTAGGAGATTTTCAGTGGATTTAGCAACTCTCATAGGCCTGTTAGGCGCCTGGGGTATGATTATCATGGCAATGATGCAAGGTGGCGACCTTGGTATGTTTGTCGATGTCCCTTCGGTACTCATCGTGTTCTGTGGATCACCGTTTGCTGTAATGATGATGTATGGTATGGGCCAGTTTGCGGGGGCAGGTAAGGTGTTCGGCAAAGCCTTCATGCTAAAACTTGATGACCCACAAGATCTCATTGCAAAATCTGTCGAATTAGCTGATGCGGCTCGAAAAGGCGGCTTTTTAGCGTTGGAAGAAGCTGAAATCCCGAATAAATTTATGCAAAAAGGCATCGATATGTTGGTGGATGGTCATGAGGCTGATGTTGTAAAAGGCACCTTGAGTAAAGATATTGACCTAACGCTAGATCGACATAAAGCCGGTGCAGGCATTTTTAAATCTCTTGGTGATGTCGGCCCCGCGATGGGCATGATCGGTACACTTATTGGGTTGGTTGCGATGCTACAAAACATGGATGACCCGAAATCAATCGGTCCAGCGATGGCGGTAGCACTTTTGACAACCATGTATGGTGCGATGCTAGCTAACCTTATTGCATTGCCTATCTGTGCCAAGCTTAAACTACGCGGCACTGAAGAGGCATTGAACCAAACGCTAATCCTTGATTCTATTCTAGCCATTCAAGACGGACAAAACCCTCGTGTTATTGAGGGAATGTTACAGAACTATCTGGCAGAGGGTAAACGACCCGCACCAGAGGAGTAGTCGTAATGAGTGATGATTGCCCTAAATGTCCCGATTGTCCACCCGAGGGCTTGCCTGCGTGGATGGGGACTTTTGCCGATCTGATGTCGCTGCTAATGTGTTTTTTCGTTTTGCTGTTGGCAATGTCAGAGATGGATGTACTCAAGTTCAAGCAAATTGCCGGGTCGATGAAGTATGCTTTTGGTGTTCAAAATAAAATTGAAGTCAAAGATATTCCCAAAGGCACTAGTGTTATTGCGCAAGAGTTCAGACCTGGCCGGCCTGATCCCACACCAATTGAGGTAATTAACCAACAAACGGTGGAGATCACCCAACGCGAATTAGATTTCCAAGAAGGTGAAGATACCAATTCTGGCGGTAAGGAGTTACAACGCGGCAACCAACGCGGCGCAGCGGCTGCTGCAGATAGTGAATCTGAGTCGAAAGCAAAGGCTGCTCAAGAGAAAACCAATGAGCAGCTTAAGAAAATAGCGCTTAAGATGGAAAAGCAAATCCAAGATGGTGCCATCGAAATTGAGTCACTAGGACAGCAAATTATTATTCGCATCCGCGAAAAAGGCTCATTCCCGTCTGGTTCGGCGAACCTACAACCACGTTTTGTTCCCGTGATCATCGAAGTGGGTAAGCTACTTGCTGATATTCCAGGTGAAATTACCGTATCGGGACACACCGACGGTGAGCAAATGCATTCTGAGCTCTATAAGTCTAATTGGGACTTGTCCTCGCAGCGAGCTGTTGCTGTTGCACATGAACTGGTTAAAGTGCGTAATTTCGATCCAACACGTTTGCAAGTGGTCGGTTTAGCCAATATGAAACCACTAAGTGAAGGCACTGATATTCAAACTCGCCGCCGCAACCGCCGAGTTGAAATTGCGATTATGCAAGGAAAGGCAAAAGAGTCTGAGAGAATTGGCTTAACCCAAGATTAAGTCTTGCCTACCTATCTATTGAAAACCGCTCTGTGAACGAGCGGTTTTTTATTTCTGACTAGTTAAAGTATTCCAGGCAATGCTGATAAAACGCGGTGGTTAATCTGCTCATTGGTGCATGGGCGGAGCTAATAAAGCCGTATTGGTGGGTAATGCTTGGGCTAAAAGGCAATAAGACCATGCCATCATCATTATATTGTTCGGCCAGTAAGCCATTAACCAATGCAATACCTAAGCTGCGTTTAACAAAGCTACAAGCGATAGCCACCGTTTGGGTTTCTATTTTTATTTTCATTGGTACTCGCGCCGCTTTAAATTTCTCATCAATAGTCATGCGCGATTCTCGCCCTTTACCCAGCAAAATTAAGTCTTGTCCGCGTAAATCCTCGATCTTTAATCGCTTTCTTTTTGCCAGTGGGTGTGATTTAGGCACAGCGCACACCGTATTACTTTGAATTAGCGGCACGCAACTTAGCCCCGGGTGGGTTTCTGGAAACTGAATAAAGCCGCAATCGACGCTACGGTGCGCCACCATTTCACGAGCGGTGGCGGGGCTATTGGTTTTTAAGTCGATGGTGACATTGGGGTGTTTTTCGATAAAGCCACTAATCACATCGGCAAGGGGACCTGCGATAAAACTATTTGGCGCAACAATTTTAAGGTTACCTAGATCACTGTCAAAGATGTTTTTAGCCAATAACGAGACACGTTCGACGCTGGTTAGCGCCAGTTCAATCTCTTTGGTTAAACTCAGTGCTTCTTCACTTGGAATTAATCGTCCCTTTTCTCGATAAAACAATTGATAGCCAACATGCTCTTCAAGCGCAGATAACAAACGGCTAACGCCTGATTGGGTGATGCCCAGTTCACTCGCTGCTGCCGTGGCGGAGCCCGTTTGAATAATGGCCTGAAATGCCTCTAATGATTTTAAATTAATGTCTTTCATACATTGCAACTTAACACAGGTTTTCTTATGAATTGATACTAGTAACTAGGGTATGACAAATTGTCATCGGGTGCGTGATAATTCTCATAATATTGAATAGTTATTTTTAGTTTGTAAAGTAATAAGCAACATAAAGTTCAAACAATAAAATATTATTATATAAGTCTGGAGTTAAGTTATGAGTACAACACGATTCACATTGTCAGCTTTGTCTGTTGCTATGTTTGGTAGTGTTTTTGCTGGGGCGGTTGTTGCTGCACCGCAGGAAACTACAGCACAAACACAAAAAAAACCGGAAGTTATTGCGGTTACTGGTTCACGTATTAAACATCGCGGTGATACGCCAAGTCCAATTCAAGCATTAGATGCCCAAGCGCTAAGCCAAACTGGTTCGGTATCTTTAGGTGAAGTACTACAAGAATTACCGTCAGTTGGCGCAAGCTTAAACGGTAACGGCAGTGCGGGATCGTCTCATGGTAGCAGCAGCTTAAACCTTCGTAACCTAGGCGAAAACCGCTCACTTATTTTGGTAAACGGCCATCGCTGGGTAAACGGGGCTGGTACCCGTGGTTTCCGTGATTTTGTTGACATGAACACTATTCCACAGGCGATTGTTAAGCGCGTTGAAGTGTTACAAGATGGCGCCACGGCAATTTACGGTGCTGATGCGATTGCTGGTGTGGTAAATATTTATACTCACGATGAATACCAAGGCGCTAAAGTGAAAGCGTACTACGGTCAAAGCGGAGAAGGCGACAAAGAAACTGCTAATGTTGATGTACTTTGGGGTAAAGACATTGGAGAGAGCAATGTGATGGTGGCGGTTAGCCATTCTGATGCTAAGCCTGTTTTCACCCAAGATCGTGAACTAACAGCTGTGCCATTAAATGGTTTAACCTCGGCAACACCGCAAGGCTTATTTCGAGAAAGTAATTTAGATGGCGTGGTAGGTTTTGATGTACCAACTGGCGGCATTACCCGTGATGAAAATTCAGACAGCTGGCGCGCTGTAACAGGCGATGACAAATACAACCGTTACTACAACAACTATGTGGTTGGCCCGAGCGAGCGTACTTCGGTTTACCTACAAACGGTGACGCCATTTGATACGACAACCTTAAAAACTGAAGTGTTGTATAACAACCGTAGATCAAATCAGCAATTTTCCCCGGCCTTGTCTGCTGTACGTGGTAGCCGCGGTTTTATGATTAGCGATGATGCGTCAGTTAATCCGTTTGGTGTTGAGTTCTCTGGTTCGGATTTCCGCCACAGCGCATTCTTTATGGAAAATGGCTATCGCATTAATGAACAAGACGTTAAAACGCTGCGCGTTGGTCTAGGTCTTGATGGTGAGTTTGCTGGTGACTGGGTATGGGATAGCTTCTTATCTTGGGCGAAAAACGAAGGTGAATTTACCTCAAACAACCAAATGCATTTAGATAAATTAGCACTTGGCCTGCGTGCTTGTGATACTACAGGCATTACTGCTGATGTTTCTGATTTGGCGCAAGATTGTGTCGCCGTTAACCTATTCCAGCCGTTAACAGCGCAAATGGTTGATTACATTAACTTCACTGGCCATGACAACAACGAAGCCAGTCAATTAGATTTTACCTTTAATGCCACTGGCGCATTGATGGAACTACCGGCTGGTGAACTAGCAGTTGCTGCGGGGATTGAATACCGCAAAGAAAAAGGGGTAGATACACCGGATAGCACCATTGCATCAGACCCACGTATTAACACATACCGCACCACATCATCATCGCCGCGTTTAGGTACCGTTGGTGAGTACGATCTTAAAGAAGCCTATGTAGAGTTCAATGTACCTGTGCTTGATGGCGAAGCGTGGGCTGAAACACTAGAGCTAAGCCTGGCAACTCGTTTCTCTGATTATTCGACCTTTGGTTCAACAGTTAACTCAAAAGCGGGCATTTTCTATCGTCCAAACGATGAGTTGGCGATTCGCGCTACGTGGGCAGAGGGCTTTAGAGCGCCGTCAATTTTAGAATTATTTGAAGGTCAACGTGTCACGCTAAGCGCGGTTGCCGACCCTTGTGCCGGTGGTTCAAGTCTGGTTGGTTGTGCTGGTGTGCCGGGAAATTATGTCCAAGCTGATAGTAACGTGCAAGTAACCACTGGTGGTAACGCATTACTGCAACCAGAAACCTCTGAAAACTTAGCGTTTGGTGTGGTATTTGCCCCTGAATTTATTGACAACTTCAGTGTGTCACTTGATTTCTATGATATTACGATTGACAACACGGTAAGCGAGTTTGGCGCGCAAAACATCTTAGATTTATGTGCAATTAAAGGTAAGAACTGTGACGTCATTACCCGGGATAGTTCAGGCGAAATCGTTAACATTATCGATGGTCCTGTGAACCTTAATAGTACCAGTGTGTCAGGCATGGATGTGGTGTTTAACTACAATATCGAAGCCAATTCAGGTGAATGGGATTTCTCGCTTAATCTATCAAAACTTGATGAGCTCGTTGAAGAATCTACATTATCTGATGGCACGATTGAAGTTGAAGACAAAGTCGGCACTGCAGCATCGCGTGAGTCATTCCCAGAGTGGCGCGGTATGTTCTCGACGCGCTGGAGTCAAGGCGATTGGTCAGCAAACTATAATGCACGCTTTATTGGCGATACGGTTGAAACCTTTAAAGGTGATGAGCTAGCTATTAGCTCAACCGTTTACCATAACCTTTCTGGTAGCTATGACTTTAACAACGGGCTAAAAGTAAAAGCGGGTATCAACAACCTGTTTGACAAGCAACCACCTGTGTCATTAACCAACAAGAACATCAACTTCGATCAGAATACCTACAACGCCGTTGGCCGTTTTATGTATGTTCAGTTCTCTTATGCGCTGTAGTTGGCGCTTTTGGTTAGCTTAGTTTTTTAAGCTAACCCTTTTTATTCCCCCCTGCCAGCGTGAGTGTTTTGCTGGCAGGCTTTTATCAAGGTAGTTTTTATGACATCTCCGTTTACGCTACTCACACCTACAAGTGATAGCCGTATCCCACTAGTTTTTGATTCACCGCACAGTGGTAATCACTTTCCATCAGATTTTGTTAGCCCAGTTGAAAAAACGCAGCTAATGACCGGGTGGGACGCATTTATTGAAGACTTATGGTCAAATGTTGTTAGCCAAGGAGGATATTTGCTCCATGCTCATTTCTCTCGCATGTATATTGATCCGAACCGCGCTCCTGACGATATCGATCCAAGTGTGGTCGCAACGCCATGGGCAAAATGCAAGCCAACTAAGTATAGCCAGCGAGGCATGGGATTAATTCGTCAGTTCGCACTGCCGGGGGTGGCAATGTACCCACAGCCATTATCGATAGCTCAAGTGCAGTCGCGCTTAAACAATTGGTACTTCCCTTATCACGACCAACTAAACAATACGCTAAACGAGCTACATGATAGTTTTGGTGGTGTTTGGCATGTTGATTGTCACTCGATGAAATCGGTCGGTAATCAAATGAATATTGATGCTGGTGCACCGCGCCCTGATATCATTTTGGGGGATAACGATGGCAGCACGGCAAGTGATGAGTTTGTTAGCGTTGTCCACGATACCTTTGTATCATTAGGTTATAGCGTTGTACGTAATGAGCCGTATAAAGGTGGCTTTGTAGTAAACAATTATGCAGATGTGGCTAGTAATCGCCACAGCATGCAAATTGAAATTAACCGTAGCTTGTACATGAACGAAGCGGCGTTTGAGCGCAGCGATAATTTTGATAAATTTAAAGCTGATTTAGCCACCGTATCGCAAGCCATTGCTAATTATGTGGCGAGTAAAGTTGCCTAAATTAATCAGGTCGAATTCGAGGTTTTAATGTCCAATTCAACAACGAGTGTAGCGCCACAAGATTCGCGCAAAACCACTAACCCAATTATTATTTTGATGGGAATATTGTTTCTGGCCATGGCGATGTCTTATGTTATCGACTCGGGTAGTTATGAGCGCCAGGGTAAAACCGTGGTCGCTGGCAGTTATCAAACGCTAGAAAAACAAAGTTCACTCGCCAGCCTGTTTGATGTGGGGGCGCATCAAGAGTCTGTGGCTCCGGTGAGCATTGTCGATACCCTAATGTCTATCCCTCAAGGGTTAGATCGCGGTGCTGGTCTCATATTCATGGTACTAATTATCGGCGGCATGTTTGGTATTTTACAAAAAGCAGGGGCAATCGATTCAGGCCTTGAGCGCTTGCTTAGCGTGGTTAAAGGCAATGTCTATGTGCTGGTGGCCTTGCTGATGATAGTGTTTTCTGCTGGCAGTACCTTTTTGGGCTTAGCATCTGAATATTTGTTAGTGATACCGCTCATGGTAGCGATGTCTGAGCGCCTTGGCATGTCACGGATCATTGGTTTTGCGATTGTGTGTGTTTCGGTTAAGGCAGGCTATTTGGCCTCGGTAACGAACCCTTTGCCATTAACTATTGCTCAGCCATTACTTGGTCTGCAAATTTTTAGCGGCGCTGGTGTGCGCTTTATGTTTTATTTGGTGTTTTTGGCACTCGGCATTGCGTTTATGTTTGTCATGATCCGCAAAGAGGGCTTTAACCCGGACGCTGAATTCTCCTTTGATAGTAGCAAACTATCAACACGTCATAGCATGATGCTAGTGACATTAGGTTTGGGTGTAGCATTTTTGGTGTATGCCTCAAACACATGGCACTGGAAAAAAGAGGCGCTATCAGCCTATTACATTGGGCTTAGCATTGTCTTAACCATGATGAGTGGCTTGGGTGCTAATGGTGCTGCCGATGCCTTTGTTGCTGGGATGAAAAAGGTATTACTGGCGAGCTTTTTAATTGGTGTGGCATCAGCTGTTGCAGTCACCCTTGAGAAAGGACAGATATTAGATGCGATCGTGTATGCATTGATGTCGATTATTGGTGATGGCGGCGCAACTGTGTCTGCTATTGGTATGTTTGTGTCACAGCTGTTATTGGACTTTTTAATTCCGTCAACTTCCGGACAGGCCGCCGTTAGTATGCCAATTATGGGGCCGATAGGGCAGTTGTCTGGTGTTTCTGAACAGACCACGGTCATTGCATTCTTATTTGGTAATGGCATTACCAACATGCTGACACCAACGTCTGGTACCTTGTTAGCGTATTTGGCAACAGCACAAGTCAGTTGGTCTGACTGGGCCAAGTTTATTGTGCCATTGTGGGCTATTTATATTGTTACGGCGATAATACTACTTAGCTTGTCGGTTGCTTTTGGTTTTTAAATTGAGGGTTGTTGATGCACTTTGTGCATCAACATTTGGTTGTAAAGGCATTAGATAATCCCTAATACCAAACTAATTGGTCATTAGTGACTGTTATCTCCTGTTGTTGAGGTGGCAGGTTATCGTAGGTCCATATCTCGACTAAATACTGCTGTTGCTTATTGAAACCAGTAAATGTTTGCGTAAAGTGGCCATCAACCAACGGGCCAGATACAACACGGCTTGCACCATCAGGATAGTAACTTCCATCGCTCATCATTTGATAATGGCGATAGACGTTGATATAACTTCTCCTCCCTTGGTATTGTTCAACATTTAACTTTACGATAATGTTGCTTTTGCTGGTGAAATTAAAATCTGGTGCTGCAACAAGATCATTGATCGCTAACTGAGTAACTTCGACTGGTTTATCAATCGCTTCAGGCGTTACCGCGGATTTATCTGATTCCCCAGAGCCTCCTCCACAGCCATAGAGCGACACTAAAACGACAAAACTAAATATGGTCAAGGTAGTCATTTTTCTTTGATTTGGTGATTGCATAATTAACCTCGATATCTATTCAAATAAGTGTTGGGAAACGGCTTGGTTAAGTTCAAACCAGTTATTGCTTTGTGTCCCTTGCGATTCGACAAATTGTTGGAAGTTTGGATATGCCTGTAACAATGGTTTACGCTCACTTGGCCAATGCCACTGATCGGTTATCTCTAATGCCCAGGGTAGGTTATTACTGGTACGAAAATAGCGATTAATTGTTGGGTCACTCGTGTCATCACCCATACCAAAGAATGCGCTGTTAAATTTGGCGGTAGGCGCATGATCAGCAAGATGAATTTCCAGGCTTCGTCCTGGGTGGCCATTAAAGATTTCACCATGATAGAGATTCTCAGTGCCAAATATGAAGGGGTCGTATGGAGGCGCTGGCATATCGCTCAACTCAACTGGTGTAATGAATGGTACGCTTAACTCGAAGTTAAATGACTGTGCCTGAGTACACCCGGGCTCACTGCGATAATGTATACAAACACTAGTGACATGCTTCCATAGATCCTGACTGGCGACGACAACCGCGTTAGGCTGGTCTGACTCAACGATATCCCAAGTATCAGCGCCGTTCGTACCGCTATACAGTTGTTTAACATTATTGTGTAGTAAGCGCACGGTTTGTGTATTGACGTTGCTGGTGGCTATGTTGACTAGTTGCACCGCAAAGCCGCTATGATGGTAGCCCCCCAGTGCCTGTAGCTCGCCCTTTATATCAATGCGGACCACTTTATTATCTCTTAGTACCTCGATGGTGCGATAACGCATGACGACATCATTCATATCGTAATCTTCACTCTCAGGCCATTTATCCTCGTATGCCAGTGTGACCCATGAGTTTTCACCCGGATAGTAGCGGTAGCTTAGATCTGTTGCTGATATATTGATGGCATGGTCTTCTACCTCGCCACTGCTGCTACCACCAAAATGTGCCAAGCCACTTTGTTGGCTAAAACGAAAGCGACTCCAACTGCTTCCTACAATGGCCTCTTTTGGGACGCGCAATGAGACAGCGTTTAGTCCTGCCTCCAACTGGACATCGACAATTGCTTGTTCGTTTAAGTCATCAAAATCACCATCACGGTTCCAGTCAAACCAGGCGCTTAATATGCCACTGCGTGATGCATATACGCTGACAATGGAATCTAAACCTGCCTCAAATGCTGTTACAAAATTTATCCCCTCTTCATCATCAAAGCTCTGTGAATTGCTCAGGCTAGAGTCATCTGAATCAGCGCCTGAATAACCGTCATAATCCCCATCCGGCGCGGATAAGCCAAGGTAGGTTGTGCCATCGATTAAATGTCTTGCGCCGTTGTCTGCCAGCGACGTGCCATAAGATGATGGTGCATCGCCAAAATCTATGATTGATGGGGTATCTTCATCAATTAGCGGTGCACTAGCACAGCGGGCACCATCATTTTGATTAGAGCTGGGTCCATCGGCGAACTTAACAGCAGTTACATCTAGTGCTTCTAGCTGAGTCAGGGGGGTTGCTGATGAAATGGTTGATAAGTCGATACGATATATTTGACCATCTTGGTTGCGAGACATATAAAAATAGCCATTTACATCGAAGTACATGGCGCCAAAAGTTCCAGTCTCACCCGTCGCTCCCATCGTGATATGGGTGCCACTCTGCGGATCTATTTGATATAGCTCGCCAGTAGAATTGTCGACGCCATACAACTTATTGTCTTTGGGGTGGAAGGCGAAATCGGTTAGACGAATCGTTGCGCTAGTTGTTATCAATATTGCATTTAATGGCGCGTTGGCATCTTGATCCAAGGGGCTTAAGTCAACTTTATATAAACCGACATTCCTACGGTATAAATAGTAATAATGATTAGCTACATCACCAACAAAAAATGTTGTATTTTGTGGTAAGCCGCTAAGGTTTAGCGTCTCTACCTTGAAGTCACTGCCCATTCTGGCCAGTTGAAAATGAGTTGTGTTAAAGCCATATAAATACCTGTCCTGTTGGTTAAAGCCAAGCCCGTTGATATTTGCGCTTATGCCTGGGTTATCTTCGATTAATGCATAGTTCCCCGTGACTAAATTAATGCCATAGCTTGATACCGGGTTACCTTGAAAGAGAAATGCTTTACTGGGGCAATGCGTAAATGGCCCAGCTAGGGCTAATGGGCCGTTGAGCCCTAATATAAAAATTAGCGATAAAATAGCCTTGCTAAAGTGATTAGAAAAAATTGTATTAAACGGGTTCATTTCTAACTCCTTTGTTGATTATTAACGTGCGCTAACTATCAGCACTGCCTACAGGACGACTTCCCTATCGTAATGACACTAGTGCTAATATGATGGCAATCATTGTGCCAACTCTTTTGTTGATGGTAGGTTGTTGTTTTTACACTAGATTTGTCGTGTGTGTTTACCAGGGGCTGGCGGTGTTCTAATGCTTTAGCGCAATGTGCGTTGCAATTTGAAATTGATTTGCTGGAATATCATCCGATGTTAACAAAAACTGAGGAGATGGCAGTCATAAGGGGGATTAAATATCCTCATTAAGCGTTAATATCAATCATACTATCGAACGATTTAATCGATTAAATGTCTCAAGTCAAGCATCGGTTCACTATGTTGTAACTTGCTATTTTTGTAATTGAAATCACATGCTTATAGGTTTTAAATTGAAGCTATACCAGACAGAATATTTCAATTTAAGGAGAGCAACATGAGTACAACATTTTTCATACCGCCAGTAAATTTGATGGGCGAAGGAAGTGTTCAAGATGCAATAAACTTTATTGCACAAAAAAAGTTCAAGCAAGGACTTGTGGTTACAGATAAGGTGCTAAATGAGATCGGTATGGTCAAGCAACTCACTGACCAACTTGAAGCCAAAGGTATCTCAACATTAGTGTATGACGGGACTCAGCCAAACCCAACCACGCAAAATGTTAATGATGGTCTTGATATTTTAAGACAAAATGACTGTGACTTTGTACTTTCTCTAGGTGGTGGTTCGCCACATGATTGTGCAAAAGGCATTGCTTTGGTGGCGAGCAACGGTGGTCATATTTCAGACTATGAAGGTCTTGATCAGTCAGTACACCCACAACTGCCTCTTATTGCAATCAATACTACTGCTGGCACCGCTTCTGAGATGACGCGTTTTTGTATCATTACCGACGAAGAGCGCCATGTGAAAATGGCGATAGTCGATAAACATACCACGCCAGTTCTATCGGTTAATGATCCTGCACTAATGGTTGCCATGCCTGCTTCATTGACGGCGGCTACTGGCATGGATGCATTAACTCACGCCATTGAAGCTTATGTATCAACAGCCGCTACTCCTATAACTGATGCTGTAGCAATTAAAGCGATGGAACTTATACAAGCAAACTTAGCTGATGCAGTAGAAAATGGTGAGAACATGGCTGCGCGAGAACAAATGGCTTATGCTGAGTTCATGGCCGGCATGGCATTTAATAATGCATCATTAGGTTATGTTCATGCGATGGCTCACCAGTTGGGTGGTTTCTACAACCTGCCTCATGGCGTCTGTAATGCTGTTTTACTGCCGCATGTTCAACGTTATAACGCTCAGGTGTGTCCAGAACGCTTAACCGATGTTGCTACGGCGATGGGGATTGATACAACAGGAATGACTCCACAGCAGGGGGCTAACGCTGCAATAGCGGCAATCGAAAAGTTAGCCAAGAAAGTGGGGATTCCTGCCGGTCTTAAAGCGTTAGGTACCAAGGAAGAAGATATCAATGTATTGACCGAGAATGCACTCAAAGATGTCTGTGGCTTAACCAACCCTAAACAAGCAACTCATCAAGAGATTGCTGATATTTTTAAGGCCGCAATGTAGCTTAGACTGCTAGCTCATGGTTTTACGCTGAAATCATCGAGCTAGTTTCCCTGACCTAAAACGATGAATACAAAAGCCTCCGCTGTCAACTTATCAAGGTTAAGTAGACAGCGCATGGAAAGTGTCGCTTAAATTTTAATCAAGCTCACATTTTCGATGCTATCACTTCTTATCATGCAAGGCTTTAGGTATAATGCGCGCCAATTGAAAATTGAGCGCGTTAATCATGAAATTTATCCTTAAGTTCTACCCTGAAATTACCATTAAAAGTAAGTCAGTTCGCAAGCGTTTTTGTAAACTTTTACAATCGAACGTGCGAAACGTACTGCGCCGTCATGACGAAGACGTCACTGTACAACTTGATTGGGATAAATTAAATGTTGCAACGACTAATGAAAGCCCACAGAACATCGAGAAGCTAATCGATGCAATGCAATGCATCCCGGGCATTGCGCATATTCTACAGGTGACTGAACACGAGTTTACTGATGTGCACTCGATATATGAAACAGTAGCGCCAATTATGGCTCCGATGATTGAAGGAAAATCCTTTTGTGTGCGGGTAAAACGTGCAGGTAACCATGATTTCACATCGAATGAAGTTGAACGCTATGTTGGTGGTGGGTTAAACCAAAACTACCCGTCTAATGGCGTTAAGCTAAAGAACCCTGATTACACCGTGAAGATGGAAGTACGTAACAACTCCTTGTATGTGATTGCTAATCGTTATGAAGGCATCGGTGGTTTCCCACTACCTGCGCAAGAAGATGTGCTTAGCTTGATGTCTGGTGGTTTCGACTCTGGCGTATCAAGCTACATGATGATCAAAAAGGGTGCGCGCACGCATTTCTGTTTCTTTAACCTTGGCGGCGCTGCCCATGAAATTGGAGTTAAGCAGGTTTCTTACTACCTGTGGGACAGATTTAGCTCATCCCACAAGGTCAAATTTGTCACGGTTCCTTTTGAAGGTGTGGTTGGCGAAATACTAGAAAACGTAGAAAACGGTCAAATGGGCGTTATCTTAAAGCGGATGATGATGCGCGCCGCAGAGCGTGTGGCTAAGAAAATGGGGGTTGAAGCGCTGGTGACCGGTGAAGCATTAGGCCAGGTTTCAAGTCAAACGCTTACTAATCTTGGTATTATTGATAAATCAATCGATACCTTAATCCTTCGTCCGCTAACCGCTTATGACAAGCAAGATATTATTGATATCGCTGCCAAAATCGGGACTAAGCAATTTGCAGAAGTCATGCCTGAGTATTGTGGGGTTATTTCAAATAAGCCAACTGTGAAAGCGGTGATGGAAAAAATCGAAGCGGAAGAAGCTAACTTTGATTTTGGCGTGTTAGATAAAGCCCTTGAAGATTCGGTGATGATTGATATCCGTGATATCGCCAAAGAGACTCAAGAATCTGTAGCAGAAGTTGAGACCGTCAGTGAATTTGGCGCAAGTGATATTATTTTGGATATCCGTTCACCAGATGAAGAAGATGAGAACCCACTTGAAATGGACGGTGTAGAAATTAAACACTTGCCGTTTTACAAGCTTGCCACTAACTTTGGTGACCTAGATCAGTCAAAGCAGTACCTATTTTACTGTGATCGCGGTGTAATGAGTAAGCTGCAAGCGCTGTTTTTGATTGAGCAAGGCTTTAGTAATATTAAGGTTTATCGTAGATAGGCGATTTAACGCATTTATTTAGCTTGAGTTGGCTACATTGCCCGTCATTTAAGATCAGCGATAAATTAGCGGGTCGCCTTTCTTTTGGTTACTTTTCTTTGGCGAAGCAAAGAAAAGTAACTGGTGTGCTCGCACTAAGATTAAAGTAATAAGCTGCATTCAATAGCACATCATAATTAATACGATATCGAAATAGAACCACTGTTTTGATTTAACGAGCTAGACTTCGCAACAGCTTCAAAAGAGACAAACAATGAGCTTCTCCAAATTAGGCCTTAGCCAACAAATCCAAACCACCATTGCCAAGCTGGGTTATGAAACGCCAACACCAGTACAAGCGCAAGCCATACCTATGGTACTGGCTAAACGCGATGTGATGGCGGGGGCGCAAACTGGTACCGGTAAAACAGGGGCCTTTGCATTGCCGATTATTGACATGCTAAGCGCGCAAGCATCTCAGTCTAATGCCATTCGAGGGTTAGTGCTTACTCCTACCCGAGAGCTTGCCCAGCAGGTGTGTAAGAGCTTTGTCGAATATGCACAAGGCACTGACTTAAAAATTGGGTTAGCTTATGGCGGGGTCAGTCTAAACCCGCAAATAAAAGCACTCAAAGATGGTTGTGACATACTAGTCGCTACGCCGGGGCGTCTGCTCGATTTGTTATTTAAGGGCACTTTTGACTTGGACTCGATTGAGCATCTGGTATTTGATGAAGCCGATAGAATGCTCGACATGGGCTTTATGGTGGATATTAAACGCATCTTAAAGCGCGTACCAGATGAGCGCCAAACCATGTTGTTCTCGGCGACCTTTGACCAAGCGATATTTGACCTAAGTAAACGCTTACTAAACCAGCCTGAGCTGATTGAAGTGGCGCAGCGCAATACGACCGCCAGTGAAATAGAACAGATTATTTACAACGTCGATGAAGATAAAAAGCGTGAGCTGACTTCCTTTATGATTGGCTCAAAGAACTGGCAACAAGTACTTATTTTTGTACGCACTCGCCAAGGGGCTGAAGCGCTTGCCAAAGAGATGTGTAAAGACGGGGTAAAAGCGCAATCGATTCACGGTGACAAATCCCAGGGAGCACGTGAGAAAGCACTTGAAGAGTTTAAATCGGGCAAGACCCGTGCTCTGGTAGCTACCGATGTGGCGGCACGTGGTTTGGATATCGAACAACTAAATTATGTTATTAACTACGAGTTGCCATACATCGCTGAAGATTACATTCATCGCATTGGCCGTACCGGCCGTGCCGGTAATTCTGGCTTAGCTGTTTCCCTAATGAGTATCGATGAAGAGTGGCTGCTAGAAGAGATTGAAAACATCTTAGATACGAAGTTACCTCAGGCGTGGTATCCGGGTTATGAGCCAGATCTGAATAAGAAGCCAAGCAACAACAAAAACTCTAAATCTAATCAAAAGCGCCGTGCTAAAGACCGCGCATTTGGTAATAAAAGTCACGCAAACAAGCGTCGTAGCAGTGGCCGCAGCAACAAAAGGTGAGCTTATATCAATTGCACAAATTAACTGATCATTTTTCATGTGCTAAACGAATGATAGCTACGTTATTTATTTTCTATGTAGAATAACTACATACGTAAATAAATGCCTTTCCTACATGGATGTAGGCACTTAGGTTTAGTCAGGAACTATAAACCTGTGCTCTAATCCGTTTATCAACACTACAAAATAGGCCGCTTTATTAATGCAATTGGTATTAATTATCTGCATAACATGATGAATACGTATGCAGGTACCTAGGCATAGCTAAAGACTAAGGATACTATCGTTTACTCTTAAAGTGAGTTAATAGTTAGCAACGAGGTATCCATGTTAAGGCAAAAGCCGCAGTTAAACTTCTGGCAGATTTGGAATATGTGCTTTGGCTTTTTGGGGATCCAATTTGGCTTTGCATTACAAAACGCCAATGTTAGTCGAATCTTCCAAACCCTTGGCGCTGACATCGATGATATTCCCATTCTTTGGATTGCCGCACCGCTTACTGGCCTTATCGTTCAACCGATTATTGGTTACCTAAGCGATAACACATGGAATAGTCTAGGTCGCCGTCGTCCTTATTTTCTCTATGGCGCTATTGCTGCCTCATTAGCGATTGTCGTGATGCCTAATTCTCCTGCATTATGGGTTGCTGCTGGTGCACTGTGGATAATGGATGCATCGATTAATATCACCATGGAACCCTTTCGCGCATTCGTCGGCGATATGCTGCCCGATGAACAACATGCGAAAGGTTTTGCCTTTCAAAGTTTCTTTATCGGTATCGCATCAGTTATTGCCTCTGCATTACCTTGGTTGTTAACTAATGTATTGGATGTTAGTAATACCGCGGCAAGTGGTGAAATAGCTGATTCGGTACGCTATTCATTTTATTTTGGCGCGGCAATGTTTATTAGCGCCGTGTTATGGACTGTTTATTCGACTAAGGAGTATAGCCCTGAGCAATTGGCTGCTTTTGAGCAAGCCAAGCAACAGTCTAAGCAAGCGGCACCGGCTTCAAAACCGCGAAGCCTTAAACAATATACGATAGGTGCTATCGGTTGTGTTGTTATCGGTATCGCATTATCAATTGCTATTTATACCAATGAATTAGCAAAAGAACTTTATCTTATCGCTGGTGGTTTTGTCGTTTTCTCGCTCATTCAGGGCATTGTCGCTTTAATGTTGCAAAATAATAAAACTAACAATGGGCTGTTTGCTATCGTTTCAGACTTGTTCGCGATGCCACTACAAATGAAACAGCTGGCGGTAACTCAATTTTTCTCATGGTTTGCGCTATTTGCTATGTGGATTTATACCACCTCGGCAGTAACAAGCTTTCATTATCAATCAAGCGATACAAGTTCACAGGCTTATAATAATGGTGCGGATTGGGTCGGTATGCTCTTTGCGTCGTATAACGGTTTTGCCGCCATCGCCGCTATTTTTATTCCGTTTATCGCCGCTAAAGTCGGGATGAAAAAGTGCCACATGATTAATTTATGCTGTGGTGGGTTTGGGCTTATATCGTTTATTTTTATTGACGATCCAAGTTGGCTATTACTGCCGATGGTCGGCGTTGGTATCGCTTGGGCATCTATCTTATCTATGCCGTATGCACTGTTATCCAATGTATTGCCAGCTCATAAAATGGGCGTTTATATGGGGATATTCAACTTCTTTATCGTACTACCTCAATTGCTGGCCGCTAGTATTCTTGGGCCTTTGGTACGCTACATTTTTGAACAACAAACTATCTATGCCTTGGTACTTGGTGGGATCTCTATGATCATCGCTGGCTTCTCGGTCTTACTAGTTAAAATTAACGACTAATACTAATTATAATATTCTATCGGGAGTTTCACGTGATCTTAAAACCTAGATATCTTTCTTTGGCCGTTGCTGCAAGTCTTGCTGTTGCTGGTTGTACTCAACATACGACAGAAATTGCTCCTAAAACACAATCGAGTGCGCCGGGCGCTCCTGGCGCTCCGTCAACTTGGGCTTATTCTGGTAAAAATGGAATAGGTACCTCCTACGAACAATACAAAGACGGCGCATATAGCGACAGTGCAGCGACAGAAAAAGTATCAAAAGTATGGTTTTCTGTGGCCCAAGGCATTATTACTGAAACAATGTTTGGGCTTATTCACCAAGCACAGATAAAAGATATGCAGTTTGTGATAACTGGTGATGACTTTGTTGATAATGAAAAAGATGACACGGTATCAACCATAGAATATTTAGCACAAGACAAAGCCGGGCGCCCAACGTCTTTGGCATATAAAATCACCAATAAAGACAAGCAAGGTAAATATGAAATTGTTAAGCATGTATTTACTGACCCAAACAATAATACCTTGTATGTAAAAACTTATTTTACTGCTTTTGCTAATAATATAACGCCGTACTTAGTGGTTAACCCACATGTAAACAATAATGGCAGCAATGATAGCGCCAGTGCGAGTACCAGCGCGTTACATGCAAGTGACTCTGGTACGCACTTAACGCTGCTCAGCAAAAATAAATTTGTCAACACTTCTGTCGGTTTCATTGGCAAGTCTGATGGGGCAACGGATTTAGCTGATGGCACGATGGATTGGTCATACTCAGACACCGGAAGTGAGGTCGGCAATGTTGGCCTAACAGCCCAATTTGAAACGATTAATACCGATGGCGAGGCCTCAAAAACGGTTGCAATTGATATTGCGCTTGGTTTTGGCTATAGCGAGAACGAAAGCCAACAGGCAGCAAATAATACGTTAAATCGTGGTTATGACAAGGTGCTTGCGCATTATAATGGCGATGGCGAAGATATTGGTTGGAGTGATTATTTAGCCAGCTTAACTAAGCTGGACTCTATGGTTGCTACCACCACGGATAATGGCAAGTTGCTATACACCAGCGCACTGGTTTTAAAAGCGCAGGAAGATAAAACTTACGCGGGGGCACTTATAGCGTCGCTTTCTAACCCTTGGGGCGATACGGTTTCTGCAGAGCAGGGCAGCACAGGATACAAGGCTGTCTGGCCACGTGATTTTTATCAATGTGCAATGGCATTATTAGCCCTTGGCGACACGCAAACACCACTGGTTTCATTTAACTATCTAGAGCAAGTGCAAGTTACTGATAAAATTAAAGAAAACAAAGGTGATGGTGGCTGGTTCTTGCAAAAAACGCATGTCGATGGGCAAATTGAATGGGTTGCCGTTCAGCTTGATCAAACCGCGATGCCAATTATGCTAGCGTGGAAGCTATGGCAACACAAGGTGTTGACCAGTGAGCAGGTTGGGCAATGGTATAACAAAATGCTGAAGCCGGCTGCTACTTTCTTAGTTGAAGGTGGCAATGTTGAAATTGATTGGAACAAAATAACCATTACACCGCCAGTGACTCAGCAAGAACGCTGGGAAGAGCAGTCGGGGCATTCGCCATCAACCACTGCGGCAGTAATAACTGGTCTTGCCGCCGCTGCTGACATAGCCAAATTAGTGGGTGATGAAGCAGGTGCTAAATTATACGAAACTACCGCGAAAAAATATGCAGAAAATATCGAAAAGCTTATGTTCACTACCAATGGAACACATAGCGCCAAAGGGGATAATGGCCATTACTTTGTTCGCCTTAACAAAGAACTCGATGTTAATGTAGACGAAAAACTAGGAAACAATAACGGTAAGCCTGGCGCAGACAAGAAAAGTGTTATTGATGGAGGCTTTCTCGAACTGGTTCGATATGGCGTACGTAGTGCCGATGATAGTGCCATTGTCGATTCATTAACAGAATATGATAGCAGTAATATTGAAGACAACTTGCGCGTTAAATATGATTTTACGTTTGAAGGTATCGAAGGGGAGTTTCCCGGCTGGCGTCGTTACGGAAATGATGGTTATGGCGAAGCGGTCACCCTGGGCATTGCTTATAACGGTACTGGAAAAAATATTCCAGAGCAACGCGGGCGCGTATGGCCGTTCTTTACTGGTGAGCGTGGCCATTATGAATTAGCCGCAGCGAAGGTTAGAGAACCAAACCTAAGCACACCAACGCTTGATAAATTACGTCATACCTACGTTAAAGCGATGGAGCTTTTTGCCAATGACGGGATGATGTTACCTGAGCAAGTATGGGATGGGATTGGTGAAAATAACACCTACAAATTTGTCAAAGGCGAAGGTACTAACTCAGCCACCCCTTTGGCCTGGACTCACGCAGAATATGTGAAGTTATTACGTTCATACACTGATAAACAGGTATGGGATGATTACAGTGCCTTAACTAAGCAATTTCAGCGCAAGTAACAAGGGGCTTAATCAAGTCTTTTGACTACCTTAGGATGTGCTTGTTTCAATCAATATAGCCACAAGCACATCAGTGACTTTTCTTTGTAATCAAAGAAAAGCGATGGGTGAATTTGCTGTTTCTTCAGCAGTCACTAAATTTGCACTTTTAAAAAGAGTTATGCCATGGCACATAAAATCAAATATCCAATCATACTAAGTATCCCGTTGTTGTGTAGCGTGATGTGGGGCTGCGTGGCAGATACTGCGCCAAATCTCCAACAGAGCAATGCAACGGCAGTGACATCGGGACTGGAAAGCGTAACTAGGCCCCAGCTTAATGGCCCGCTTAAAATAGCGAGTGATCTACCGCATTATTTAAACCGTAATATCCAAGATGAAGTGTTTTATTTTGTAATGCCTGATCGTTTTGCCAATGGTAATCGCGACAACGATTTAGGGTCGAAAACTCAAGCTGTATCAGCTGGTGGTTTTGATCGAACCAAAAAGGGCATGTATCACGGAGGGGATCTTCAAGGGTTAGAAAAGAAGTTACCCTATCTTGAGAAGTTGGGGATCACAGCAATTTGGTTAACACCAATTTTGCGCAATCAAGCGATGCAGGCCGAAACGGCTGGATATCATGGCTACTGGGTGCTCGATTTTACTCAAATTGATCCACACCTTGGCAGCAACGATGACTTAAAGTCATTGATTAGCGCTGCACATGAGAAGAATATCAAAATATTTTTCGATATCATTACCAATCATACTGCCGATGTTATCAAGTATACTGATTGTCACGGCGATGATGGCAGGCAATGGCTGATGCAAGGCAACGAAGATTGTCCTTACAAATCCGTTGAGCAGCTACAGGCTGGCGATACATATCAGCCAGTAATTCCCGCTGGACAAGAGCATCTTAAAACGCCAGCCTGGTTAAATGATCCTGCTTACTACCACAATCAAGGGGACACTAATTGGGTTGGGGAAAGTTCGCTTCGCGGTGATTTCGCCGGCTTAGATGATTTAAATACCAATGATCCTCGTGTTGTTTCTGGCATGATTGATATTTTTAAAAACCTGATTAGTGAATTTAAACCTGATGGTTTTCGTATCGATACCGTGAAGCATGTAAACACTGAGTTTTGGGCTGCATTTTCACCGGCGCTAATTAGTCATGCCAAAGCGCAGGGCATTGAACAATTTTTTATGTTCGGTGAAGTGGCTGATGATAACGTCAATACACTTAGCGAATATACCACCAAAGGTAAGATTCAGTCCGTACTCGATTTCGGTTTCCAACGGGCATTAAGTGATACTCTAATCAGACAGCAAGGAACAGATAAACTAGCTGAGTTGTTCGAGCAAGATTATCGCTATTTGGATAGCGATAGCAACGCTAACCAGTTGCTCAATTTTACAGGGAACCATGACATGGGACGCTTTACTCATTTGCTTGCTAAAAGCGATGCGCAGTATAGCGAGTCCGCCATTGTGCAGCGAACGCTACTAGCCCATGCTATGATGTATTTTTCACGCGGCGTGCCTATTGTCTACTATGGTGATGAACAAGGCTTTGTGGGCGATGGCCATGACCAAGATTCACGCCAAGATATGATGCCATCTTTGGTTGCTAGCTATAACGATGATGATCTTATTGCGTCCACTGCAACAACCGCTGATGATAACTTTGATCCTAGCCATCCTTTCTACCAGCTTTTTGCTGAATATGCTCATCTCTATCATCAATATCCAGCATTACGCTACGGGGAGCAAAAAACATTATATTCACAAGACACCCCAGGAGTCTTTGCACTGTCTCGCACCTTAAAAAAAGATGGCAGCGAAGTGATTGTGGTGTTTAATACGGCAACAGTGGACAATAAGGTGATGCTAAACGTCCCAGCATGGCGTTACAAGACTATTTACCAAGGGGCAAGTGAAGACGCTGGTCACCATGCTGTGGCAACAGATAAGGGATTAACGCTGACCGTCCCCGCACTTAGCTTCGCTATTTATCAGGCTGAATAATTAGGTTAAGCAAAGCAAGGGCTGAATCAGCCCTTGCAGCGCTGTTTCTTTATCTAGCCCCTTTCACTTTACAAGTTACTGATGGGCCACATCACCCTGGCAGATCCTCAGTGCCTTTAGATATCGCCAATTGTACGGCTTGGGCCGCATGGATTTCAGTTGTATCGTATAAGGGAACGGAAGTATCGCCTTGTTGAATTAGCAGCGCTATTTCGGTACAACCTAGAATTACGGCCTCTGCACCTTGTTCATGCAATTGGTTAACAATGTTTAAATATCGTGCTCTTGATTCTTCGCGAATAATGCCCTGGCAAAGTTCATCATAAATTATATTGTGAATGATAGTTTGAGCATTAGGCTGCGGTACAATGACGTTAATGCCAAACCTATCGACTAACCGACGCTTATAAAAACCTTGTTCCATGGTGAAACGCGTGCCGAGTAAGCCAACGTTCTTAATGCCATCTGCAATGAGTTTACCGGCTGTTGCGTCAGCAATATGGAGGAGCGGAATGGATATTTCTGCCTCGATATCTGGCACAACCTTATGCATTGTATTTGTACAAATGATCAAAAAATCAGCTCCGCCCGCTTCTATTGATTTGGCGGCATCAGCGAGCAGCAATCCGGTTTCATGCCACTTCCCTTGATGTTGCAGCTTTTCAATTTCAGCAAAATCGACACTAACCATACAAATCTTTGCTGAATGCAGGCCGCCTAGCTCGGACTTAATTCCTTTATTAATGGCTTGGTAATAACTAACAGTGGATTCCCAGCTCATGCCACCTAACATGCCAATTGTTTTCATCATTATCCATTCAATACGTAAATGTTAAAAGCGTAGTGACAAGTCATCACAGCGCACCGCTTGCTATTCCAAGGCTGTGCTTGAGATACCTTTACGCATTGCATGTTAAACAGTGCCGCAAGACTCTCTGACAATGACCTGGGCTGGCATGATACTAGCGCTTGTCTCTTCGCCGCTAATTAAACTAACTAGACTATTGACCAATAGTTCGCCCGCAAGGTTAGTGTCTTGACGAACGGTAGTTAGTGGAGGATGGGTAAACTGAGCGATAGAGATATCGTCAAAACCTACTACGGCGATGTCTTGTGGCACAGCGACCCCTTGCTCTTTCAGCGCTTTGATTACGCCGATTGCGATTAAGTCACTGCCAGTTACTATGGCGTCCACCACGATGTTATTTTTTAATAACGTCAGCGCTGCCTGGTAACCTGATTGTTCGGTGAAGTCAGCATCGAGCTGGTGGGCTTGTGTGGGTTTAATACCTGCCTGTTTTAGAGCTTGGCTATGCCCTTGATAGCGTTGTAAAAATTCTGGACTGTCCGGTGTGGCTTGGCCGATGAAGGCAAATTTCTTATGACCTAGTGATAGTAAATGGTTAGTGATATCCAGGCCTCCTTGCTTATTGTCACAACTGACCGAGACCGCATCGAGGTTTTTGGCTGGAGCGCCCCACATTACGAAATTAGTTTGTTGTTCGATAAGTTTTACTAACTTCTCTTCGTATGCACAATAATCACCGTAACCGAGAAGAATGATACCATCGGCTTTATGGCAATCTTCAAAGTCAGCGTGCCAGTCATCGCTCATTTGTTGAAATGAAACCAGCAAATCATAGTTGGCATTTGCGCAAGCTCTGGTAATGCTGCCTAACATTGATAGAAAAAAGGGATTAATGTTTGAATCATCACTACTGGGATCTTCAAACAACAATAACGCAATGGTGTGGCTACTTTGCGTGCGCAGGTTGCTGGCGTTTTTATCAACTTTATAGTTAAGTTCTTTTGCAATCGCTTGAATTTTTTTCCGGGTCTGTTCGCTAACTAATGGCGAACCACTAAGAGCCCGCGACACGGTTGATTGTGAAACACCAGCCTGATAGGCAATATCAAAAGAGGTTGCTTTGCTTTTCATTATCGGTATTAGCATTAATTAACTAGACTGGCTTTAATAATAACTTACTGGTGGGTCAGGTCAATTAGGTGAAAGTGGCTAATTGACCTGATTAGTGTTAAACGGTGGTTTTAACAATGGATCCTTTAAGTCCATAGTAGGCAATATAAAGGTAGCAAAAACTCGGTAGGAGAAAGGCAAGTTGAACCCCGATGCTATCAGCCAGTACGCCCTGTAGTAATGGAATAAGTGCACCGCCAACGATCGCCAAGCATAGGATTCCGGAGCCTTGACTGGTTAAGTGGCCAAGTTGTGCTAGGCCTAAGCTAAATATCGTCGGGAACATGATCGAGTTGCACAGGCCAACCAATAAAATTGCCCACATCGCCAGGCTCCCTTGAGCAAATACTGCAATCAATATTAGCATTGTGGCTAACGTGGCGTTAAACGCGAGTACTTTCCCTGCGGCGATTTTTTGCATCACGATAGCACCAGCAAATCGGCCAACCATCGCTCCGCCCCAATACCAACCGATGTATTTAGCGGCTTGTGACTCGTTAAAGCCCATGATGTGATCTTCACCGAGGAAGTTAATTAAGAAACTGCCAATAGAAACCTCAGCACCAACATACACAAATATAGCCAACGCCCCCAATACTAGGTGACTGTGCTGCCAAGCGCTGCCCTGAGTTTGCTGTTTTGAAGGTGATTGCTCTATCGTTTCAATGGTAGGTAACTTTAGTGCGCTAAAAATAATAGCCAAAACTAACAATGCAACTGACAGCATGATATAGGGAAATTGTACCGCCTGCGCTTCAGCTAATCGCTGTGCATCGGTCATTTGACTAGCGTCGGCAACCACGCCAGATAGAATTAATAGCGCGCCTAAATAGGGAGCGACAGTAGTACCAAGGGCATTAAAAGCTTGCGTCATGTTTAAACGACTTGCAGCCGTTTCTTTTTTACCTAACGCTGTGACATAAGGATTAGCCGCTACTTGCAGCAATGTAATGCCCGAGGCTAAAACAAATAATGCGCCGAGAAATAGTTCGTAACGTTGCAGCGCTGCTGCCGGATAAAATAGAGCGCAGCCTAAAGCCGCAATACTTAAGCCATAAACAATACCACGTTTATAACCAATGCGTTTCACTAGTCGACCAGCAGGCAATGACACAATAAAGTAGGCACCAAAGAAACAGAACTGAATGAGCATCGCTTGGGTGTAATTTAATGCAAAGACGTTTTTAAGGTGTGGAATTAGAATGTCATTTAGGCAGGTAATAAACCCCCACATAAAAAAGAGTGTGGTTAGGCTGGTTAGTGCGAACGCGTAATTGGTATTCTGTTCACCTGAACTGCTTGCTGTTTCGCGGGTCGTCGTAAAAGTTGCCATAGAGTTTCCTTTTATTGTTATTAAAAAAGCCTGTGCTAAATAGAACAGGCTTAGTTGGAAGGATTATTTTAGTAGGGCGTAATAGCCGCTAAAGGCAGGCACGTCGATGTGTGGTGCTTGGGTGTCGAGTGCTTGTGCGTTTAATAAAAATGGCGAGGCGTCAAGGTAAGCAACGACCTCACCGAAACGTTGGCTGGTGATGGCATGATTATTAAAGTTAAATAACGCCAAAACGGTTTGTGCTTTTCCTGCAACGGTTGCAGTACGCGTAAACACCAAGGTGTTATCACTGGTGTCAATGAATTCGATATTACCATGAACCAATGCAGGGTAACTTTTACGCCAAGTCATAAATGCGCGGAAACTGTTTAATACCGAATCGGGATCCTGCTCTTGTTGGTCTACTGCGATTTGGCGGTGTTGTGTTGATACCGGTAGCCAAGGTTGTGAGCGTGAAAATCCCCCGTGCTCATGTTCTTTTGTCCATGGCATTGGGGTACGGCAACCGTCTCGACCTTTAAATTGAGGCCAAAAGGTTTTGCCAAAGGGATCTTGTAATTCGTCAAAGCTAATGTCGCTTTCCGTTAATCCAAGCTCTTCACCTTGATAAGTACAAACGCTACCACGTAGGGAACCGAGCATTGCAGTCAGCATTTTAGCCAGTTGTACAGGGGCATTATCGCCGCCCCAGCGGGTCATGACGCGTTGTACATCATGGTTGCTAATTGCCCAGCATGGCCAGCCGTCAGTCATTTGCTGTTCAAGGGAATTGATTGTGTCTTTAATATATTGCGCACTAAAATCATCGGTAAGTAACTCAAAGCTATAAGCCATGTTTAGGCGTTTGTTACCCTGTGTATATAATGCCATGTCTTTGAGCGAGTCTTCAGAGGAGACTTCACCTAAACTAACAACATCGTCATATTGATCGAACAACTGACGTAGTTCTTCCATAAACGCAAGGTTTTCCGGCTGAGTATTGTTGTAATAATGATATTGATAAGCATAAGGATTATCTTCACTAAAGCCTCGCCCTGCGCGCTCTGCTGCTGGCTTGGCTGGATTGTCCTTAAGTTCTTTATCATGAAAACAAAAATTAATCGCGTCTAAGCGGAATCCACCAACACCTTTGTCTAGCCAAAATTTGACGTTATCTAGGACCGCTCTACGCACTTCCTCATTATGAAAGTTAAGATCTGGTTGGCTGGTTAAGAAGTTATGGAGGTAATATTGCCCGCGGCGAGGTTCCCACTGCCATGCCGTACCACCAAAAATAGACATCCAGTTATTTGGCGCGGTACCATCTGGCTTGGCGTCTGCCCAGACATACCAATCAGCCTTGTCATTCGTTTTGTCTTTACGGGATTCGACAAACCAAGCGTGCTGATCTGAGGTGTGGCTGAGCACTTGGTCGATGATGATTTTTATATTCGACTGAGCGGCACGGGCGATAAGTTGTTCAAAGTCGCTCAAGCGGCCGAATATTGGGTCAACGTCGCGATAATCACTAATATCATAACCAAAATCATTCATTGGTGACTTAAAAAAAGGTGATATCCACACCGCATCAACACCGAGCTTATCAATATAATCAAATTTGTTGATAATGCCATTGAGATCACCAATCCCATCATTGTTTCCGTCCATAAAACTACGAGGATAAATTTGATATATAATGGCACCTTGCCACCAAGGAATTTGTTTCATTGCAACCTCAATTTGGTTATCAACTGCCCAACTCATTGTTGAAATTACTTCGGTTAGGCGAGTTTTTAAGTTGCTGGCAGAATACGATATGAAGACCAAAATGTTCAATAGCACTGCATACGTATGCATAAGCGTGGTTAATTTTGGTGAATTGTTGCATTCAAACAAATTTCTTTTAAAACAAAGAGGTAAATCTATTTTATACGTTTTTTAAGCGATTTTATTGGTGTGTAAATGTAACCAAAATGTTGCATTGAATCATTGAATACGTATGCATAAGGTTGTTTAGCTAATAACCATAAGCGTAGTATCGCCCTATCCAATAAAAGATAGCTTTGAATTGATGCACAGCTTAAATCATCTCTTCTAAAAGCGCGTTATAAATAATAGATGGAGAACTACATGTCGAATTTTAAACCAAGCCTTATTACGCTAGCGTTAGTGTCTAGTGGGATTGCCTTTAGTACACCGCTTTATGCTGCACAAGATGACGCTGCTAAGAAAGAAGCGAAAGAAAAAGAAATTGAAACAATAGAAGTGACTGGCTTTCGTCGTAGCATCGTTCAGTCAATGAATACCAAGCGTTTTGCCACTGGTGTTGTTGATGCTATCTCTGCTGAAGACATCGGAAAACTACCTGATTCTTCAATCGCTGAATCATTAGCGCGCTTGCCTGGTTTATCGGCGCAGCGACTCGATGGACGTGCCAGCAAAATTACCATTCGTGGCTTTGGTGAAAATGAAGGTGGTTCAACCTTTAACGGCCGTGAACAAGTGTCTATCGGTGATAACCGTGGCGTAGAATTTGATTTATACCCATCTGAAATAATGAGTGGCGTAACAGTTTATAAAACGCCAAGTGCTAGCCTTGAAGCTGAAGGTATTGCCGGCGTTGTTGATATGCAAACGGTTAAGCCGCTTAGCAAGGATTCGTTATTCCAAATCAACGGCCAGTATGAAATGACTGGTTTTGATAAACTAAACCCTGATGGCGATGATGCTGGCTTTCGCGGTACATTAACGGCAATAGAAAAGTTTGCTGATGACACCATCGGTGTTGCCTTTGCATATTCTAAAATGAGCTCGCCAAACCAAGAAAAGCGTTGGAATGCTTGGGGCTATCCAGACTTTGAAGTCGATGGACAACAATTTTCAGTGCTTGGTGGCGCTAAACCTTTCGTTCGTTCTTCAACCTTATATCGTGACTCAGTAATGTTAGTAGTCGAAGCGCTGGCATCTGATAACGTACGCATGACTTTCGATGCATTATATGTTGATTTTTCAGATGAAAAAATTCTGCGTGGAATAGAAATCCCATTTGCTTGGGGACAAGGCGAGGGGACACCAATTAGTGTCGATGAAGCCACAGGTTTTATCACTGAAGCGCAGACTGTTGGTCAACGTGTTGTTGTACGTAATGATGTAGAAAACCGTGATGCGAAATTACAGTCATTTGGATTTAATACTAAATGGGATGTAAACGATTCACTGCTCGTTGATTTTGATATCAGCTATTCAAAAGTCGAGCGTGAAATCTATAGCATTGAAAGCTATTCAGGGACCGGCCGTGGTGATAACAATGGCGTAGCTGATACCTTGGGCTATACCTTTAATTCGGGAAATACTGGCGCAACATTTACCCATGAATTGGATTATAGTGATTATGATTTAATTCAACTTGGTGGTCCATTAACTTGGGGCTGGAGTGGTGCATTAAATGAAAAATTTGGTGTAAATGATGAAGGAAACCCGTTACAAAATACTGCACAAGACGGCTTCATTAATACACCGACTGTTGATGATGAGTTAATGGCGCTGAAACTAGCGGCTACCCAACAAATTGATAATGACATTATTAGCTCGGTAGCTTTTGGTGTATCACACCGAGAGCGCGAAAAGACTAAAGTATCTGAAGGGTACTTTATGACCCTAAATGCATTTCCTGGTACGCTCGTGGTACCTGAGCAATACCGTGAAGGTACTGTATCGTTAGATTTTATTGGCATGGGCGATATGATTGCTTATGACACGCGTGGCCTGATAAACGATGACTATTATTCGTTAACTCAAGAAAGTCTGACAAAAGCCTCACATGCGACTCAGTCGTGGGGTATTAAAGAGGAAGTAGCGGCAGCCTTTGTTCAAGCAAACATCGATACTGAAATTGCTGACTTACCGTTAACTGGTAACGTGGGGTTACGCTATGTCCATACCAAGCAATCATCGCAAGGTAGTGCGAGTCAAACTGTTGATGGCAAGGTCGTTATTTTGCCGACAGATGTAAGTCATAGCTACGGAAACTTCCTGCCAAGCATGAACTTAACATTACAAATAGATGAGCAACAAACGCTACGCTTTGGCGCAGCCAAAACTATCTCTCGCGCTCGCCTTGATGAAATGAACGCATCGGTTGACCTAAGCCCAAACACGACTCCAGATGAAAATGGTAACTTTTTGTCAGTAAGTGGTGGTAATGTTGCGTTAGAGCCAAAAGAAGCAATTGGTTACGATATTAGCTATGAGAACTACTTTAGTGATGAAGGCTATTTCTCTGCGGCGGTATTTAGAAAAGATTTACAAAACTGGATCTTTGACGGTTCATTTGAAGTGGATTATGCCGGTATCGACTTGTCTGGTATTGAAAGCATCCCAGCTGATGCGCCTTCAACGGCTAGTGGTAGTGGTAAAGTCAATGGTGGTGAAGGTAGCCTAACAGGATACGAATTGGCGATAACACTGCCGTTAAATATGCTAAGCGATAACTTAGATGGCTTTGGCGTAATTGCAAGTCATACCGGCGTGTCGTCAAGTATTAAGGATCACAATGGTAATGACTACCGTCTGCCAGGGCTGTCTGATAGCATCCAAAACTTTACTTTCTATTATGAAAAGAATGGATTCCAGGCGCGTGCTAGCATGCGTAAGCGTGATGACTTTAAAGGGGATGTTTACGGTCTTGGCTTTAGTACAAAGCAAGTTGATATTGTTGGCGAAACTATCTGGGATGCACAGGTTGGTTATGACTTTGGTGAAGCTGGCCACGAAACGCTAGCGGGCTTATCTGTTACTTTCCAAGTACAGAATTTAACCGAAGAACCATTTACCTCACTGCAAGGTAATGCGTTGCAGGTTCGTGACTATCAAGACTATGGACGTACGTTCTTATTAGGCTTTAGCTACAAACTGTAATAGCGTAATTACAATTTGTAGATCAAAGCCCTTGCCATGAAAGTGCCAAGGGCTTTTTTATACCTTGCAATACTAATTAATTGCCCGCTTATGCTAGTTAATTCTCTTCTTAGCATAACAAGAACACATTATTAATACGGTGAATATATGAGCGATCGCCTAGGGAAACATAATGACAGATAGCAAAATTAAGCAAGTAGTAATTGTTGGTGGCGGTACCGCGGGGTGGCTCAGCGCAGCGCTTCTGGTGAAGGTGTTGGGTAAGGCCATTAATATTACACTGGTTGAATCAGAGCAGGTCGGCACCATTGGGGTTGGAGAAGCGACGATTCCGCCGATTGTTGATTTTAACCGCGCATTAGGTATTGATGAAAAAGAGTTTTTATCCGCTACCAATGGCACGATAAAGTTGGGCATCTCTTTTGAAGATTGGACTGGTATTGGCGATAGTTACATGCATGCCTTTGGCGGTGTTGGAAAAAATCTAGCATTTTGCGATTTTCACCACTTATGGTTGAGAAGTCGAAATCTTGGCAATAATAAGCCGTTTGGTCATTATTCATTAAACTATCGGGCTGCTTGCGCGAATAAATTTGCGAAGCTGAACAATATTCAAGGGACCAACTTACCCGGGCTTGTTTATGCCTATCATTTTGATGCAGGGCTTTATGCCAAATTATTGAGACGGATAAGCGAGGCACAAGGTGTAAAGCGAATTGAAGGTTTTATTGAGCAGGTAACAACGAATGATGAGAGTGGCTTTGTTGAAGAGTTGCATCTTCGAGATGGACAGGTAATCAAAGGGGATTTATTTATTGACTGCTCTGGACTAGCTGCTTTGCTTATTGATAAAACTCTAAATACCGGATTTGAAGACTGGTCGCACTGGCTCCCTTGTGACAGGGCTGTAGCGGTACCATCTAAGTCAATTGACGAGCTTAGACCTTACACACGTTCTATTGCACGAAGCGCCGGTTGGCAATGGCAGATCCCTCTGCAACATCGTTTAGGTAATGGCTTAGTGTACAGCAGTAAATATCTTAGCGATGAAGAGGCAAGTCAGCAATTATTGCAAGGGCTAGATAGTGAAGCGCTGGAAAAACCACGTGTTATCTCATTTAAAACGGGGAGGCGGCTGAAGCAATGGCATAAAAATGTGGTCAGTATTGGTCTTTCAAGTGGCTTTTTAGAGCCACTTGAATCGACCAGTATTCATTTAATACAAACCGCAGTAACGCGTTTGATTAAATTCTTTCCAAACACCGGTATTAAGCAATGCGAGGTAGACGAGTTTAATAATCAATCAAAAGCCGAGTATGAGTCAGTTCGTGACTTTATCATTTTGCATTATAAAATTAACAAGCGTAGCGATACCAAATTTTGGCGTGACTGTCAGCGAATGGATATTCCAACGAGTTTAGCTGCTAAAATTTCCTTGTTTAAACAAAGTGGTAAGGTGTTTAGTAATTACAATGAGCTATTCACTGATATCGCATGGCAACAGGTCATGTTGGGGCAGGGGCTTATACCGGATGATTACCATCCAATGGCGGATACATTAACCGTTGAACAAATCAGCGATTTAATGACTAGTCTAGATACGTTGATTGAACGAACAGTGGAAAGTGTACCAACTCATCAGCAGTTTCTGGGGGACACCGATAGCAACTAACTCTTTGAAAAGGTCCTTTAGCAGGCTGTTATCATGAAAGTGATAACAGCCTTTGCTCATTAGTACTGTCTACTATTTATTGAGTTGAGTACTAAACCATTTAGTAATAGTTGACGTTAGGTTAGGATCTAAGTCAAAAAGTGGGTAGCCATGCCCATCACCTTTATAAGTAATAAATTGCGACTCTTTATGAGTGTTTAATTTAAATGCCTTTTGTAAGCCTGTGAAGGCCCCATCATCGATCGCGTCAATAAATAGTGTCGGTGTGGCTGCGTGGTGTTTTTTATAGAGCTCAATTGACTTATCGCCATCTCTAATAATGCCCGACGAGAAGAAAGCTAACACTTTGACTGCATTATTTTGCGCTAAAATTTTAGCTTGGCCACCGCCACAACTAGCACCAATGATGCCTATATTACCTTTAGCGCCGACTTTATTGCGCAAGAAATCATAAGCGTGTTGTACATCCTTTGGCCAAAATGCCCGGATCGCACGCCAACCTTTTCGTTGTTCTTCCCGGGGCAGCTTAGCTAGTGATTTAATGTTAGTTTCATTCGTGACGCTTTTACCAAACCCTCTAAAATCCAGGCTTAAGGCATGTACATTTCGTTTGGCTAATTTCTTACCTACCTGTTGATACATCGATTGATTAAAATTACATTGATGGAGCATTAACACTGCTGCATCACTCGTTGCTTTGGGTTCAAAGTAGTTTGCATTTAAAACAAAACCATCTTCCGCCGTAAAAAGTTGCTCTGAAGCAAAGCTGGGGGATGCTGTTGCCGATAGAACCAAAGAGAGCAGGATTATTTTTATTTTTTTCATTATTCGGTCATTCCTTAGTTGATTAACATGGTCAACCTAACATTGAGAATTTCACAATACAAAAGATAAAATGTAACCAAACAATAGCGAAGTTATCGGTTATGAATTTGGGTTGTTTGAGGTGCGCTTTAAGGCGAAGAATAACTAAGTTAGCGGCATTCAATCAGGCTGCTATAATCGCTAAAGTTTGTTTATTGCTCGCCATAACTTTTCGTTTTCAGGCGTAGGGATGCCAAGTGCTTTCCCTATATTGACGATGTAGCCGTTAATGAAGTCTATTTCAGTTTCTCTGCCATTTAAAACATCCTGGTGCATCGAGGAGTAATTCTTTGCCGTATTGTTAATGACGGTATCTACGGTTTCCCGCATTTCCTGATAACTTAAATTAATATTCAGTCGTTCGGTTAGGTAGCTAATTTCTTTAATAATAGTGTCTAACTGTTGAGTGTATTTAGTATTAGACAGCTCACCATTTCGACACTGATTTATTGCGGTTAATGGATTGATAGCACAATTGATTGCTAACTTTTTCCACAATGCTGCATTTATGTCCTGTACGTATTCAACAGGCGGTAATGCTGAATTAAGTGCCTTGCAAATTGTTTTTACTTGGTCTGTGCCTGCATCGCCATAGCAACCAACCATCGTTTGACCAAGGCCTGTATGCTCGACCCCGGATTGGCTTTTGAGTGCGCCATGACTGGTTGTTGCTAAAAAGACATGGTGCTGCTCGGCTAACGATAGTTGCTCTACCGTACCTAAACCATTATGCATTAATACGATAGGGCAGCCTTTTAGCTGGTCTAAATAAGGGCTAATAGCATCAGCAATTTGATAGGCTTTTGTCATAACCAATACTAGGTCCGGGGAGGAGGGCAATTGGTTATGAAGATAGTTAATAGATTGTGTTACCTCTTGGCCACTGTGTGTTTGTAACGTCAAAGGCTGTGTCAATAATTGCGGCCTCCGTCCAATAAGCGTGACCTCAAATCCTTTTTGCTTTAGGTGATGGGCCCACAATAAGCCAATCGCACCGCTACCGATGATAGCTATATTTTTAATCATAGCGTTTGAGCTTTAGCTTGATACTTGAAATTAATGTTAATAAATAGAAAAGCAGGAAACCGGCGGCATCAGCAATTACATCGTCAAAACTGCCAGAACGGTAGGGTATGAAATGTTGAATGCATTCTACGATGACACCATAACTTAGCAAAATTAACATCTGGGTCCTACGGCGCAGGTTTGTTCCTTTAAACATAAATAATGCGAGGAAAAAGAACACGATGATGTGGCCAATTTTATCACTGTTGGGAATATTTTTCGGTAAATCTTGTGGGCTAAAAAACAAGTAGGAAAACACAATGGCGGCGCTAATAAAGTAACCCAAAAAGTGCATTGGATTATTCCAGAATTTCTTAATTAAAGATTTCACTTAAATTCCTTTAAGGTTGTACGAAACTTAAACAGTGACTATTCTTGATCTTTGTAGAGTATATATCTACATTGAACAGATGAAACGGCTTCAAATAGTCGTTTACATAACGACAGAATATTAACATATTATTGATATGGCTTTCGAGTTCTATGACTGACAATAGTGATTGTTATCTGATCAGCACCCAGGACAATGTATTAGCAGTTCGGCTATGCAGCTCTTGGGATCTAGCTACAACACAGCGGTTTTGTTTGGAGACCAATCAAAGCATCAGTCTTGTCTTGCCGGAAAAGTGGGGGTTAATTGCAGATGCTTCGCATTGGTGCTTAAAAACGGAACCCGCCTGCGAACTAATCTTTGACCATCATAAAGCGTGTATTAGAATGGGATTAACCCATCAGGCGATTATATTACCGAGAAGTGCGCTTAAAAGGTGGCGCATTAAAGCGTTTGTTAGTAGTGATTACAGTATCAAAACCTTTCTCGCAGAAAATGAGCGAGACGCGATTCATTGGTTACACCGAAAAGGGTTTAATTTTCCTGGCTTTTCAAATGACCTCAGGGTTATTTAAACTGATTTATCTGTTCTTTTCGTTAGGCTTATTCCTGCAAAAACTGTTAACATTAATCCAAAATTTTTATTTGGAATAATTGTTATGCCCTCTTTTGATGTTGTCTCTGAAATTGAAATTACCGAAGTTCGTAATGCGGTTGAAAACTCCACACGTGAATTAGCGACACGCTTTGACTTTCGAGGTAAGGAAGCGAGTTTCTCACTTAGTGGTGAAGTGGTAACGTTAAAGGCAGAGGATGATTTTCAGATAAATCAGATGCTAGATATTTTGCGAGCAAATTTAGTGCGTCGCAACGTAGATACCAAGGCAATGGAAGTTGACGAGAAGCCTATTCATACCGGCAAAACGTTTTCTTCAAATGTGAAGTTTAAGCAGGGCATCGAAGCACTCGTTGCAAAGAAGTTAGTCAAAGAAATTAAAGCATCGAAGATTAAAGTTCAGGCGGCCATTCAAGGTGAAAAGCTGCGTATTACTGGCAAGAAACGTGACGATCTACAAGCAACGATGGCGTTGATCAAAAGTTGCGACATGGAACAGCCATTTCAATTTGAAAACTTCCGGGATTAAGACAAATTGGCCTCCAACGTTTGTAAAGAGGAAGCGATGACCAAGCTGTCTGTCAAAGAAGCGATCTTTAATCGCCGAATGCTTATTTGTATATTTACTGGCTTTAGTTCGGGCTTGCCATTATTCGTTTTATATCAATTAGTGCCAGGCTGGTTGCGCTCTGAGGGCGTTAGTCTAGCTGAAATAGGCCTTTTTTCTCTGATTGGTATTCCGTATGTATGGAAGTTTATGTGGTCACCATTGCTTGACCGTTTTGAACTGCCATTTTTAGGTCGTCGTCGTGGGTGGATGATTTTAACCCAGATCACCCTATTTGGTAGTATTGCGATGTTTGGCTTTGTTGATCCGGTTATGTCTATCTGGTCGGTCGCATACCTTGCGGCAGCAGTTGCTTTTTTCAGTGCCAGTCAAGATATTGTGATTGATGCCTACCGACGGGAGCTTCTGTCCGATCAAGAGCTTGGGCTAGGAAACTCGCTCAATGTTCAAGCTTATCGTATTGCTGGACTTGTACCTGGTTCATTGGCATTTATTTTAGCCGATCATATGCCTTGGCGAAGTGTATTTTTGATTGTTGCAGCATTTATGCTTATTGGTATTATCGTTACTTTATGTATCAATGAAGCGCGCATTGAAAAAAATGCCCCCAAAACCATTAGAGATGCTGTAGTCCTTCCTTTTCAAGACTTTATCAATCGTAGGGGCCTACGAAGTGCTTTAGAGATCTTAGCATTTCTATTTCTATATAAGTTAGGTGATAGCATGGCTACTGCTTTGCAAACGCCGTTCTTTATCGATATGGGCTTTACCAAAACAGAAATAGGTGTTGTGGCAAAAACATCAGGTTTGGTCGCGATGATGATTGGCTTGGCTGTTGGCGGCATCGTCATGCTCAAACTGAGTATTAATCGCGCGCTGTGGCTCTTTGGTTTTGTACAAATTGTTAGTATTCTTGGCTTTGCTGCACTGGCCGAAATTGGCAACAATGTTTATGCGTTAGCCTTTGCAATGGGATTTGAATATTTAGGGGTGGGCCTAGGCACAGCAGCGTTTGTAGCTTTTATAGCGCAGCAAACGAATCCTACTTTTGCAGCAACACAATTTGCGTTATTTAGTGCGTTGACTGCATTGCCAAGAACCTTTGCTAATTCTACCACCGGCTTTATTGTTGAGTACGTTGGTTGGACTGGGTTCTATTTCCTGTGTATCGGTTTGGCGATACCCGGCATGTTAATGCTACTGCGTATTGCACCCTGGAATGAAAAAGCGAGTGATTAAACACTCGCTTTGAAATTGCCTGTCGCTTTAGGGCCTGTTGCTATGGTCTAAAACCAACACAATTTGCGGGGGGCGTATTGCGCTTCATTTCCAGATAGAGGCAGCACTCATTTAGCTCTGCGCGTATATGTTGATCGGTTCCTAACATGTCTTCGTCAATAGATTGTATGACATAAAAGGCATGCCAAAAAACTCGTTCATAAGATGAAATATCTTCCGTATCATCGCTGTCTAATCGTCCCCACTCCTCGAGAATATCCCAGGTAAATAACTGGATCTCATTATAGGGAACAGAGTTAGCGAGTACTTGATTAATAAAATACACAAACTGACGTGCTTTTTGTTTTATAAAGGCCTCAGGGGTCACTATATAGATACTCAAAATATGTCTCACTGTGTCGCTTAAATCACTCTGGCAGTATGATCGCTTGTTTTAAATATATTTTCGTCAACGGAACATCCTGCCAGCCATTAGATGAGTCGTACCCCGTCGGGGTTTCCATTATTTTAGTTAAAATATCCATGCCCTCGATGACTTCACCAAATACAGTATAGCCCCATCTACTAGAATTTGGATTTAAATTCGCATTTCCTTCCGCTTTAACATTAAAGTAAAACTGACGAGAAGCTGTGTGTGGTTCCATTTCTCGCGCCATTGCGATAGTACCGTAGTCATTGCTTAATCCATTGCCAGATTCGTTAACAATACGATTTTTATCGCTTTTTTGTTTCATGTCATCTGTAACGCCACCACCTTGAATGACGAAATTCTTTATCACGCGATGGAAAATTGTATTGTCATACTCTTTATTTTTCGTTAACCATAAAAAGTTACTCACCGTGATTGGGGCGCGCCTGCGATCAAGCTCTACAGTAATTGAGCCATAAGTTGTTATCAATTGGACCTTGGGGTAAGAATTTCCCGGCTGAATATCAAAGCCATTTAACTTCGCTGATGCATTTAAAGAGCAAATTAGGGTGATTAGAAATAAAGCAATTCTCATGATATCTCTCATTTTATTAAGTTAATATTATTTTGCTAATGCATCGTTTAGTTCAGCATCTTGCACAATATCATCTAACATCTGACCAAGCAGCAAGTTAAAGTCGCGTTCTAGTACGGCGAGATCTGCGGTTAACGGACCGTAACTATTACCGTTACGTTTAAAGTTCTTAGTTAACGTGTTGTTATCATTGGTAATAATGATTTGTAATTGAATTCGGCTATTACTTTCATATTTCAATGAGTGCTGATCTACAGTGATTAGCATCTCTTTAATATTAAGCTGGTAACTTGCTCCATGGAAGGTGGCTTTGTGGGCATTTAGCCGTTTGATTAAATCATTCTTGAGCACCTGCTTGATATTTTGATTGCTGGCGAGGACTTTTATCGGATCGCCCTTTTTATGTATTTGGATCAGATGCTGCGCAGCACGCAAATCTTCAATGGTTAGCGGATAAAATGTATTGTTATTGGCTGAGGTCTCATTTATTTGCTGGCTGGGAGCCAATACGAATTGTGATGGTGTTTGCGAGCACCCTGAAAGTAAAAGTAGTAGTATTGTCCAGATTAAATATTTCATATGACGGCCTATTTAGTTGCTTCTAGAATAACGAACTTTTGATTAGACGCAATGGTAGTGCAGTTGTCAAAAATTCTCTGTAACTTGATATGGTAACCTAGGTGCCGATTACCCACGATACGCAATTTGCCACCATGTTTTAATGTGCGGTAAGCGTCATTAAACATTTGCCATGCGATATGATCGGTGACGGTAGATAGTTGGTGAAACGGTGGATTACACACTATCAAATCAGCTTGGTCATAATCGTAATCACTTAAGCAATCGTGCCAATCAAATTCACATTCGCTTTGTGCTGGAAGATTGCGTTCGGCATTTAACTTAGCACTGGCTATTGCCATAAAAGATTCATCGGTAAAACGAACCGTCGCGTTGGGGTTTTTAGCTGCAACGCTTAGCCCTAAAACGCCATTGCCGCAACCTAAATCAATCGCATAACCATCGCCCAAATCATCAGGTATATTATCCATCATTAACTGTGCGCCAATATCTAGCTTATTATTGGCAAATACCCCTGCATAATTTGAGATGGAAAAATTATGGCGCTGTAATGGCCATTCCAGAATCGTTGGTTTGAAGCCTTGCGCTTGCTCGGCAGATAAATTATCTGGTGTAGCAAAGATAAGCCGCGATTTCTTTTTGGCTAATGATGTTTTAGTGCTACCAATATACTTTTCAAACAGGGCTAAACCCGAACTATGGACATCTCTGGTTTTAGCAAATCCGATAATGGTTGCATTTGGCTGGATGCTTTGGGCTATCATTTCTAGCTGTTGAGCAAGCATCGCACTACTTTTGGGTAACTTGAGTAATACCACGTCAATATCAGTGCTTGGCAAGGTCAAACTATCGAGATAGGTAATATTTGGTGTGAGTTGATTGTCTAGCAAGTTTTGCTTTACTGCACAGCGGCTGATGTATGAGTCAGACTGCCAAAATAAATTAAAATCGGCTAATGCGCAGGCTAATGTGCCAAATGAATCGTTGACAATCAGAATGTTGCTGTTGCTATCAAGGTTTAGTGAGGCAATATGCTGCAATACGTATTCATCACTGCTGTCCCACGCTTGGAGATTTTTATCGTTAGAGATAGGGAAACGATTTAGCAGTAATTCGTGTTCGTTGATTGTAAATAAAGTATTCATGGCTTATACGCTTAGATAAAATAGTGCGCTATTGTCGCAAATTAATCATAAGGCTTCAGTAAGTTTTGGTTAAATTTACAATTTTTGCGAAGTCCCCGAAGAATTCTTTATCGGGGGAGTAAACTCAACTCAGCAAATTGTAATCTCATGTTTGCGCTTTTTATCGTTAAATTAGTTATTTAGTGCTGTTTTTTTGAAACTTTGCAGCGGTTGTTATCAAATCTAAGCTAGTTTATTGATTTAATACCGTTTTCGTGATTAAATTTTTCTATAATTAAATTCTGGAAAACCTCCATGTATAACGGACTATCGACCAAGCAATCCCCTCTTTATCTTGCTATCACTCTTGCCTTGTTCACTAGCGCAGGTGCGAACGCGTTTGGCACTAAGGGACCTGAGGTTATTCGTAGTATTTCTTTAGTCAAAAAGCCTACCCAGCAAACACCATTAGAAAAAACACCTAAAGTTGAAGAAATTATTAATGCTCTGCAACAGAAAGCTGGTGATCTTTTTAATAATAAAATAGCACGTGAGCTTAATAAATATGCTGGGCTTTTCGCAACGGATACTATCGTTAATGGGCAAACGCCAAATTTGACAAACAACTCAGCCCCTTTCCAATCGGCGGCGCAAGCTCAAGGGAATGGGCACAGTTTGCGACCACTGCCCTATTTGGATCGTTCATTGCTTTCTTTTTCTGGCTTAACCCATAAATCTTTAAGCGCAATTAAGCAGCTAGATATTACTCAGCTTCCTACTGGGCTAGTGGGAGGGGTAGCGACGCAACCAAGCGTGATTGAAAAAACAAAACAATTAAAAGTTGGTGTGGGTAGTGATAGCCATGGTGAGATTGATTTTGATTATGGCCACCAAAAAGGCCAATGGGGTCATTTATTCCAGCTTTCTCATCAACAAGTCGATAGTTATCGTAACGCAAAAGTATCGACACCAAATGGTATGAAGTCCAGTGAGGTCTTTATTAAAGTGGCGGAGCAGGGGAGTGCATTACGCACGGCTAACCAGCAGCTTACTGAGTTCTCAATGCGTTATCGGGAATATGACAATGATGAAAGCCGCATGGGAGTATCACTTAAGGACGCTGAGCGTGATCCAACGCGTCGCTACAGTGCAACCGCGTTAGATAATGAGAAAACAGAGCAGTTGAGCTTTGAGTTGAATCACGATGTTGAACTGGTTTCCGGTGAAGTTATTAGCACGCTAGCCTATTATGATGATGGCGAGGCGAGCTTTTATCAGACCACTGAAGTTGATGGCCTTGAAGGCGAGAACGCGGCGACTTTCTTAAGCAATTTCGAAGATAGCCCTACTGGAACGGCCCAGGTAACAAAGGATTCGTTAACCCGTGACTATGCAAGTGGCGGCCTCAAAGTCAGTGTTAATGATAGCTTCGGTGCTCACTTCGCGTCCCTTGGCGCAAATTATCATAAAGAAACCGTCAACGATAACCACTTTAGCGATGTTTATCAGCTTGGCAACGATTTAGCGCTGCAACTAAGTAGCGCCGCGATTAATACTGCCAAAGCAAAAACATCGCTAACAGCAAAGTCGCTATTTGTTACAGACCATTGGCACAATGGTGCGCTTAGCATTGATGTTGCCGTTAAACATGAAAAAATAGAACGAAAGTACGAAGTCATCGGTAGCGGTGAAGCGGTTAGCGAAAGCTCACACACATTAGGTCATGCCAAGGTTAACTATCAACTAAGTGATTCGTTAGGCTTGTTTATCAGTGGGCAGGAAGGGCTTTTACCAAGCACTAATTGGCTGACTCCTTCACTACCACAAACATCGCAGAATGTGCGTGGTGGTCTTGCTTACCAAAACGTTGCAACGTCTTTTTCTGTGGTCGCCTTTAATAATGATTTTTATAACGTATTTGCCCGCTGCTATAGTATTGATCAATGCGCCAATGTTGAAGATGAACGAAATGATATCAATGTACGTGGTGTTGAGTTTACTGCCAACTACACAGTTGAGCTTGATGGCGCGTCGATACCATTATCATTTGCTTATACCTATCGCGATCACGAATATACTAGTGAGCTTGATGAAGCGAACGCCAATACCCAGGCACAAGCTGGCGACGAACTAGCCTTCTTGCCAAAAAATCAGGCGTTTGCCCAGGTAGGCTATCAAAGCGGTCAATGGAATCTAGCGATGAGAGCCTCTTATCGCTCTGCGCAGCGTCGTTATGCTGGCATTGGCAGTTTACCTGACGCTGAAAGCATTAAGGCGCTGACGTTAATTGATTTATCAGCGAGCTATAAAATTGATAAAAAACAACAGTTATTCGCGACCTTAAATAACGTAACGGATAAAAATTATATCGAGTCAGCTCATAATGGTACTAATTTGGTTGGTCAGGAACGCTCATTATTGATTGGCTACCGTGTTAATTTTTAACCTACTTTTTATCAGTATTGCTTGAAAAGTGCCCGTTTTTACGGGCCTTTTTGATCCCAGTTGCAAAAAACTAAAGTCTAACAATAAAATCCTAATTTTGATTTCAGAATGGCTGCAATTAATGCTAGAATTGCGCCCCAGTTAGGGTTTGCTTTTGGCCTTGTTTGATATTTAATCAAAGCTGATTGTGTATATCCTAAAAATTTGAGCGCTATTGCAATAGTGGTTACTTCTAACTATTTGTTATTATTAATAAAGTGTTTTAAGTGATTTTATTGCGTTAAATATTTCAAATCGCTTCGAAGTTTTATTTCCTAGTGATTGAATATTAAATAGCAAGCAACTGTCGAGCCTAACGGCTAATTCTTTCCGTTAACCAGTGCAAGTGAATATGATTACAATAAAAAAAGGTCTGGACCTTCCTATCGCAGGGGCAATCCAGCAGCAAGTAATCCATGATGGTCCGTCCATCAAACAAGTCGCTACCCTGGGTGAAGAGTTCTTTGGCATGCGTCCTACCATGAAAGTTCGTGTTGGTGACACTGTCAAGAAAGGTCAGGTGATTTTCGAAGATAAGAAAAATCCTGGCGTTTTATATACTGCTTCAGCTAGTGGTGTCGTTTCTCAAGTAAATCGTGGTGCTAAGAGGGCATTTTTGTCTTTAGTTATCGATGTACAAGGTAATGAACAGGAGACTTTCGCTAGTTTCCCTGCAACAGAACTTGCTCAATTAGAGCGTAGTGTTGTTGTTGACAACCTTGTTAAATCGGGACTTTGGACAGGTCTTCGTACTCGTCCTTTCTCTAAAGTACCTACGATTGACTCAACTCCTTCTGCTATTTTCGTGTCAGTAATGGATACTAATCCATTAGCAGCCGATCCTAGCGTAATTATCAATGAACAGTCGCAAGACTTCATCAACGGTTTAACTGTGTTATCACGTTTAACTGATGGCAAGGTATTTGTTGGTAAAAAAGCAGGCGTTGATATCCCAAATACTAATGTAGGTAGTGTTGAACAACATGAATTTGCCGGTGTTCACCCAGCAGGTTTAGTTGGTACTCATATTCACTTCCTTCACCCAGTTGATGCTAACCGCACAGTTTGGACATTAGGCTACCAAGACGTTATCGCTTTCGGTAAGTTATTCACCACTGGTGAATTATCTAACGAACGTGTCGTAGCACTTGCTGGTCCTGGTGTTAAGAACCCTCGTTTAGTTCGTACCTTAGCGGGTGCAAGCACTGCAGATTTAACTGCAGGTGAGTTAATCGAAGGTGAGCAACGTGTTATCTCTGGTTCTGTTCTTCAAGGCACAACTGCAGCTGGTCCTGTTGCTTTCTTAGGTCGTTACGCGACACAAGTAAGCGTACTTGCTGAAGGCCGTGAAAAAGAATTTATGGGTTGGATGAAAGCTGGTAAAAATGTTGTTTCTGTAACACGTTCTTATATCTCTCACCTATCACCTAAGCGCTTGCTAAACCTAACGACTACTACTAATGGTAGTGATCGTGCGATGGTGCCAATTGGCAGTTATGAGCGCGTTGTTCCACTTGATATATTACCAACCATGTTACTTCGTGACTTATGTGCTGGTGACAATGATGGTGCACAAACCTTAGGTTGTTTAGAGCTAGACGAAGAAGATTTAGCACTATGTACCTTCGTTTGTCCGGGCAAATATGACTTTGGTCAGATCTTGCGTGACCGACTAACGATCATTGAGAAGGAAGGTTAAGCAGATGGGCTTAAAGAATTATCTCGAGAGTATCGAGCCGAACTTTGAAAAAGGCGGTAAGTACGAGAAGTGGTATGCGCTTTATGAAGCTGCTGCAACTATCTTCTACACCCCAGGGTTCGTAAATAAAGGTAAAACTCACGTTCGTGATGGCGTTGAATTAAAACGTATCATGATCATGGTATGGATGGCGACATTCCCAGCAATGTTCTGGGGGATGTACAACATCGGCCTTCAAGCTAACGAAGCGGTTATCGCTGGTATGGCAATGGGCGATGCGTGGCAACAACAACTATTTACCATGCTTGGTGGTGAACTAGGTGCGGCTGCTGGCTGTGGTACATTGATGCTATATGGTGCAATGTTCTTCCTACCTATTTATGCGACCGCATTTATCGTTGGTGGTTTCTGGGAAGTATTGTTTGCGATGGTGCGTGGCCATGAGATTAACGAAGGATTCTTCGTAACCTCTGTGTTATTTGCGCTTATCCTGCCTGCTACTATCCCACTATGGCAAGTAGCTATCGGTATTTCATTTGGTGTTGTAATCGCTAAAGAAGTATTTGGTGGTACTGGTAAGAACTTCTTAAATCCAGCGCTTGCTGGCCGTGCGTTCTTATTCTTCGCTTATGCACCTGACATTTCTGGTGATGCTGTTTGGACTGCAATCGATGGTTTCTCAGGCGCGACTGCGCTAAGCGTTGTTGCCAACGAAGGCATGGCGGTTCTACAAGGTTCTATGACTTGGATGGATGCGTTTATCGGCCGCATGCAAGGCTCTGTGGGTGAAGTGTCTACGCTAGCTATTTTACTTGGTGGTGCATTTATCGTGTATCAACGTATCGCATCATGGCGCATCATTTTGGGTGTGTTCTTCGGTATGGTTGCAACAAGTTTATTGTTCAACGCTATCGGTAGCGAAACCAATGGTATGTTCGCGATGGATTGGAAATGGCATTTAGTTACTGGTGGTTTTGCCTTTGGCATGATCTTCATGGCTACAGACCCAGTTTCTGCTTCATTTACTAATACTGGTCGTTGGGCGTTCGGCGCACTAATCGGTATTATGGTTGTGCTAATTCGTGTTGTTAATCCTGCTTTCCCTGAAGGTATGATGCTAGCAATCTTATTCGCTAACTTATTCGCACCGTTATTTGACTACTTTGTGGTTCAGTCAAACATCAAACGGAGGGCTGCTCGCCATGTCTAATAAAGACTCATTTGGCAGAACGTTAATCTTCGTATTAGTCGTCTGTCTAGTTTGTTCTGTGATTGTTGCTGGTGCTGCTGTTGGTCTTAAACCACTGCAAACCGCTAACAAATTGCTAGACAAGCAAACCAAAATTTTAGAAGCCTCTGGCATGTTAGAAAAAGCTGGTAAAGATATTACCGGAACTTACGAAAAATATGTTGAAGCTAAGCTACTTGATCTTAATACAGGTGAGTTTGTTGAAGGTGATGTTATTGCCTACGATCAACGTCTTGCCGCATTAAGCGCTGAGACTAGCATTAAGCCAGTTAATGACATTGCTAAGATTAACCGCCGTGCTAACCAAACTGTTGTTTATCTTGTAAAAGATGACGCAGGTAAAACTGATACTGTGATCCTTGAGATGCGCGGTAGTGGTTTGTGGTCAATGATGTACGCGTTTGTTGGTCTATCAACGGACTTAAATACGGTTAAATCTGTGATCTACTACGACCAAGGTGAAACACCGGGTCTTGGTGGTGAAATTGAAAACCCTAATTGGAAAGCACTATGGGAAGGTAAGAAGTTATTTAACAGCAATGGTGATATCGCGATTAAAGTTGTTAAAGGCGGCGCTAAACCTGGTGATGTTCACGGTGTAGATGGTCTTTCTGGTGCAACTTTGACTGCTAATGGTGTTGAAGATACCTTTACTTTCTGGCTAGGCGAAGAAGGCTATGGTCCATTCATCGCCAAATACCGTAACGGAGGTCTGTAATCATGGCTGACTCTCAAGCAATGAAAAAAGCCCTGTGGGGCCCAATTCTAGACAATAACCCAATCGGCCTTCAGGTTCTGGGTATTTGTTCTGCGTTGGCTGTTACAGGTTCGATGCAAAAAGCATTAATCATGACCATTGCGGTAACCTTGGTATGTGCTTTTTCTAACTTATTCATTTCGATGATTCGTAACCAAATTCCAAATGCGGTTCGTATCATTGTACAAATGGCTGTTATTGCATCGCTTGTAATTCTAGTTGACCAAGTGCTTAAGGCATTCGCTTACGAAATGTCTAAAGAGCTATCGGTATATGTTGGTTTGATTATTACTAACTGTATCGTAATGGGTCGTGCTGAAGCATATGCAATGAAAGAGCCACCACTAATGAGCTTCATCGATGGTATCGGTAACGGTATCGGTTATGGTGCTATGTTAATGGCTGTTGCATTCATTCGTGAACTATTATCTAAAGGTTCGTTATTTGATGTCGAAATTCTACCGCTTATCCAAAACGGTGGTTGGTATCAAGGTAATGGCCTGTTGGTTCTACCATTTAGTTCGTTCTTTGTGATTGGTTTGATTATTTGGGCAATTCGCCAATACAAGCCAGAGCAAGTAGAGAAGGACTAGGGGAATATTATGGAACATTATTTAAGTTTATTTATTAAAGTTGTTTTCGTTGAAAACATGGCTTTAAGCTTTTTCCTTGGTATGTGTACCTTCCTTGCGGTTTCTAAGAAAGTTAGTACAGCTATTGGTCTAGGTGTAGCGGTTATCTTCGTACTAGCGATTGCGGTACCAGTTAACCAAATCATATACCACGCGATCTTAGCGCCAAACGCGCTAGGTGAAGGTATTGATTTAAGCTTCCTTAGCTTTATTACTTACATCGGTGTTATCGCTGCGTTAGTACAAATCGTTGAGATGGTACTTGATAAGTACATGCCGGCGCTATACAACGCGCTGGGTGTTTTCTTACCACTTATCACGGTTAACTGTGCAATCTTCGGTGGCGTTGCCTTTATGGTTCAACGTAACTATACACTAACTGAGTCAGTAGTATTTGGTATCGGTAGTGGTGTTGGTTGGACATTAGCTATCGTATTGTTAGCAGCTGTACGCGAAAAACTGAAATATTCTGATATTCCAGATGGACTTAAAGGCTTAGGTATTACCTTTATTACATCTGGCCTTATGGCACTGGGTTTCCAGTCGTTTGGCGGTATTTCGTTATAATTAGTTAATTGGGCCCTTGGGGGCTCGATAACCAAGTTCAAAGGAAAAGTTTATGCAAGAGATTATTCTTGGCGTAACAATGTTCACGGCGATAGTATTGGTTTTAGTTTTAATCATTTTAATGGCTAAATCTAAACTAGTTTCATCGGGTGACGTTACCATAGGTATTAACGGCGACCCTGAAAAAGGCGTCGTTACTAAGCCTGGCGATAAGCTACTGGGCGCTCTAGCTGGTCAAGGAATCTTTATTCCTTCAGCTTGTGGCGGCGGCGGTACTTGTGGTCAATGTAAAGTACATGTTCATTCAGGTGGTGGTGAATTACTACCAACTGAAGAGAGTCACATCTCTAAGAAGCAAGCCCGCGAAGGTGAGCGTCTAGCGTGTCAGGTTGCTGTTAAGCAAGACATGGAAATTGAAGTTGAAGATGAGATCTTCGGTGTTCAAAAGTGGGAATGTACTGTTAAGTCTAACGACAACAAAGCAACATTCATTAAAGAGCTTGTGCTTAATATCCCTGATGGTGAATCAGTTCCGTTTAAAGCGGGTGGCTACATTCAGATTGAAGCTCCAGCGCATCACATTAAGTACTCAGATTTCGATATTCCAGAAGAATATCGTGGTGATTGGGAGCGTTTTGGCTTCTTTGACATCGAATCTAAAGTTGATGATGAAACACTACGTGCTTACTCAATGGCGAACTATCCTGAAGAGGAAGGTATCATCATGCTTAACGTGCGTATTGCGACACCGCCACCAAACAACTTAACGTTGCCTGCTGGTAAAATGTCGTCATTCATCTGGAGCCTAAAAGAGGGTGACAAAGTTACTATCTCTGGTCCATTCGGTGAATTCTTCGCTAAAGATACTGACAACGAAATGGTATTTGTTGGTGGTGGTGCTGGTATGGCTCCATTGCGTTCACATATCTTCGATCAGCTTAAGCGTCTTAAGTCTAAGCGTAAGATTTCTTACTGGTACGGTTCGCGTTCTTTACGTGAAATGTTCTATGAAGATGATTTCAACGGCCTTGCGGCTGATAATGAAAACTTCGAGTGGCACATTGCACTATCGGATCCTCAACCAGAAGATAACTGGACAGGCATGACAGGTTTCATTCATAACGTATTGTATGAAGAATACCTAAAAGATCATGAAGCACCAGAAGATTGTGAGTTCTACATGTGTGGTCCACCGATGATGACATCGGCCGTTATCAACATGCTTAAAGACTTAGGTGTTGAAGATGAAAATATCTTACTTGATGACTTCGGCGGTTAAGCCCTGATGTTTATTAAGCAAGTAAAATGGCTGGCGCTGATAGCGCTGGCCATTTTTTTATCTGGATGTTTCAGCCAAGATAACAAGCAAATACAAGTGAAACTTCAAGGCCGCACCATGGGTGTTGCTTATCATATTACCTATATTGACGTGGCTAAAAATAGCGAGAAAGTTGCTAAAGCACGTAAAGCCGATATCGACCAGCTACTTAAAGTAGTGAATGATCAAATGTCGACCTATCAGGCTGACTCTGAATTATCGCGCTTTAACCAATCGCGTCTATTAACACCGTTTGCCGTATCACCAGATACCGCATTGGTAGTGAAGGAGTCAATTCGTTTAGCACAGTTAACGGAAGGTAAGCTTGATGTCACCATTGGTCCTTTAGTTAATCTTTGGGGCTTTGGCCCGCAGATGCGACCTGAACGCCTACCGACACCTGAACAGTTAGCACAGGCGAAAGCCAAAGTTGGCATCGAGCACCTCGCCGTGATCGATAATACGCTGGTTAAGGCGCTACCGGAGCTTTATGTCGATTTATCAACAACAGCTAAGGGTTTTGGCGTTGATAAGGTTTCACAATATCTTGAAGGCGAAGGGGTATATAATTACCTGGTTGAAATCGGCGGTGAAGTTCGCTCAAACGGTAAGCCAAATCCAATGCGTGATTGGGTTATTGCAATAGAAAAGCCAGTCTCTGAGCACCGCACTATTCAACAGGTAATATCGCCAAAAGACAATGGATTAGCCACGTCTGGTGATTATCGTCAATACTTTGAAGAGAATGGACGTAGATTCTCGCATATTATTGACCCTGACAGTGCGACCCCAATTAATCACAAGCTGGTTTCTGTCACTGTGATTCATCCGTCTTGCATGACTGCTGATGGGCTTTCAACATCAATCATGTTAATGGGACCAGAAGACGGGTTAAAGTTTGCGCAAGCTCAAAAGTTGGCTGCCTTTATGATTATCAAAACAGACAATGGCTTTAGGGAGGTGTATACTGACGCCTTCAAACCATTCCTCGTAGAAAAGAGTTAGGCTAGATTACCATGATGACATTTGTGTATACATTCGCTGCGTTTTTTATCGTTATTATTGCAATGGCAGTTGGTTATATTTTTCAAAAGAAAACAATTGCTGGTAGCTGTGGTGGCTTAGGTGCAATTGGCGTGGAAAAAGCCTGTGATTGTGATAATCCATGTGATAAACGTAAAAAGCGTATGGAAACAGAGCGCAAGCAGGCTGAACGTAAGGAAGCCGCGCGTAAGCAAGCTGAGCAGATAAAGTTTAATTTGATTGAGTAGTATGCTGATTGCCATTTATGGCTTAGAGTACTTTGCTTGTCATGAAAAAAAACCGCCGTTAGGCGGTTTTTTTTATCGCTAGCATTGTGCTTAAGAATGGTATTCTTTTGCTGCTATTAAAGTGTTCTCAATAAGCTTTGCTACCGTCATTGGTCCAACGCCACCCGGTACCGGCGTAATAAATGCCGCGCGCTCTCTGGCTGCTTCAAACGCAACATCGCCCACTAAGCGGCCATCATCAAGTCGATTAATACCAACATCAATGACTATCGCACCAGGCTTAATCCATTCCCCTGGGATAAAGCCGGGCTTACCTACGGCAACTACGACTAAATCGGCGCTACGTACTTTTTGTTCAAGGTCTTTAGTGAAACGATGACAAGTGGTTGTAGTACATCCTGCAAGTAATAGCTCAAGTGTCATTGGACGACCAACAATATTTGAGGCGCCTACTATTGTTGCGTCTAAGCCGTGCGTCTTTATTCCGGTTGACTCGATCAGTGTCATAATCCCTTTAGGAGTACACGGACGAAGGGCAGGGTTGCGCTGCGCTAGGCGACCGATGTTGTAGGGATGGAATCCATCTACATCTTTATGCGGTACTATGCGCTCTAGGACAAGTTGTGCATCGATACCCTCTGGCAACGGTAGCTGCACTAAAATACCATCGATTTCGCTATCAATGTTTAGCTCATCTATTAGATCCAGTAATTCTTGCTCACCAGTTGTCTCTGGTAGATCATATGAGCGTGAAACGAAGCCCACCTGCTCACAGGATTTGCGTTTGTTTGACACATACACTTGAGATGCAGGGTCTAAACCAACAAGGATTACTGCTAAGCCGGGGATTCGCTGACCTTGTTCTTTCATCTGTGCAACTTGTGCTGCAACTTCAGCCTTTACTTGTTGTGAAACAGCTTTGCCATCAATAATACGAGCGCTCATGTGGGGAGTTTATTCCTAAATTTTGGGGACGGCGTATTATGCCACAGCTTAAAAAGTGTGACCATGATCAATAATCACTTATTAAGTTTTATTTGGCGTTTGAAAAAGAGTTTTTGCACGTATGTAGCCGATACTGGTCGCAAATTAATCGAACAAAATTATTTTGATAAAAAGGTTTGACCAAGGGCGATTAGCGCTGTAATATCTCGCCCCGTTGTCAAGGAGCAATTCTTTATAACGCTTCGAGTTAGAACGCTTAGTTTAGTATTACAACTCGAAATTAAATAAGTCGGTGATTAGCGCAGCCTGGTAGCGCATCTGGTTTGGGACCAGAGGGTCAGAGGTTCGAATCCTCTATCACCGACCACTTATTTAAATGCGGAGCGCCCGTAGCTCATCTGGATAGAGCAACGGCCTTCTAAGCCGTGGGTAGCAGGTTCGAGTCCTGCCGGGTGCGCCATTTATTTAAGGACCTCAGTGGTGACTATAGCTCAGTTGGTAGAGCCCCGGATTGTGATTCCGGTTGTCGTGGGTTCGAGCCCCATTAGTCACCCCATTTCTTTGCTTCTCGTGATTAAATGATAGCAGTATCTCTTCAGTCGGTGATTAGCGCAGCCTGGTAGCGCATCTGGTTTGGGACCAGAGGGTCAGAGGTTCGAATCCTCTATCACCGACCACTTCCTTGTTTTACCCCAGTAAATATTTCCTCATATACAAAATATAACGCAAACTCGATCGCCGAACTCTTTGGCGCTGAATAGCGCCGCCTGGTAGCGCATCTACTATCTTGGGTGGAATGGGGGACCAGAGGGGCAGAGGTTCGAATCCTCAATCACCGACCGCATCTACGTACCGTCATCAATACAATCAGCATTTTTGCACTTGCTGCGCAAGCGACGATCGCTTTTGGCTCAAATATGCTGCGTTACACGATGTTTAATGGGCTTACTGCCAATTGTTCTCTTTATTGTGATACGTCACTCGTTATATTCTGCACTTGCTCCGCAAGCGATGATCACCTCTAGTTCAAAACATGCTGCGTTAAACGAAGGTTAACGGTCTTACTTCAAAAACCTTCGCAACACTCCGAGAGTTCATTTCCTTTGCTGTTACTACCAATAGTCACGCGTGTTTGTGTCTAATGTGTGAAGAGAGCTAGAATTAATAGAACTATTAGTAAATGAATTACTTGTTTTGATAGTTTAGATGTTGTGTATCCAAGTCTTAGTAATTGATGTGGGGTTGCATTGGCGAGGGCTGCTAATGCTATTTAACGCTCGGCTGGGTAATTGCTATCAAGCCTTGGGTTTGAGGCTCAATAGCAGACGGGGTTACTTAGAATAGTTCGATGTCGCCGGCTTCGGCTTGGGGAGTAAGTAACCCTTGTACGACTAGCTCATGGTAATTATCAATCTTATTTCTACCATTTTCTTTTGCATAGTATAATGCTTTGTCAGCTTGATCGATCACCGTTGTAGGGTAATCAAACGAGCTTAATTCGCAATAGCCGATGCTAACAGTCAGACTTTCATCAAATGGAAAGCTGTGGTTTTCAACTAACGCGCGAAACTCTTCAAGTGTTGCTTGAGCCTGCTGTTTTTTCATTTTTTCGAGCACGACAACAAACTCTTCACCGCCAAAACGAAATAGTAGATTTCGGTTAGGAAAGTGCGCTTGCATTCTTTGCGCAACAATGAGCAGTATTTCGTCCCCGCCAATATGACCATAAGTGTCATTTATCCGCTTGAAGTAATCTATATCTATAATTGCCAGCCAAGCTGAATCATTATTTAGTGTATCAGGTTGTGCTGGTCTTTTTATTCTGGCTAGTCGGTTTATCCGTCGTTCAAAACTATTACGATTGAGTAGTCCAGTTAATTTGTCGTGCTCACTTTCCTGCAGCAGACTATGATAGTTCTTATAAATCAATAGCAGGCCCTTTATCACACTATAATGCTCACTTAGGTCTACAGCGCTCTTGATGTATAGGGCGGTTGAAAAACTGTCATTAATTGAAATCGGGAAGTAGTGTGCCTGCGCATCATCACTTTCGTCATCAACAGGGTGTTGGTCGATCAAACACGTTGTAATTGCCTGAATATTGAGCTCAAGTGTTGGTAGATCCCAGTGATAAGTCGGCTTATCATCTACTTGTTTGATTTCCAAATGAACTAACGGGTTGATGGTATTCTCATGTGATATTTGCACAATTGCTGCACTTGCTAGCGGCACTAACTCCGCTAGAGTTGCAATAACGCTATAGGCTAAATCGTCAGTGTCCTTTTGACTTGTGATCGCCACAACTGACTCTAAAATTCTACTCGACATTTAAATAATAAACCTCTAATAACTTACTTGGCTCATTACAACACGGTGTGATTGTAATTTATGGCGTGCATTATATGCCAAGTGAGTCTAGTAAATCATCTGCTGGTAGCTCATCAGGGCTATTATTTTTTTCCGTTAGTTTATCCCCTTGATGTTGTTCAAGTAATTCATCGGGGTCGAAATCAGTGTCTAGCTGTTCGAACTCTTTAATCTGAATAAACTCTGTTTGATCTATGGCGAGTTCTAAATAGAACACGTTGCCACTACTTGTGGTAAATGATACTCGGCGGGAAACAGGTTCATCTAGATTGGCTTCTATAGATATAACCAATTGCTTATTCACCGTTAGCATTTTAGGCTGGCTTTGGGTTATTGAGGTCTGTAATTCTTTGCTGATCGTTGAAATGAACGTTCCTAATATTTGGTTCATTAACTCACCCATAACATTACTAACTTCGTCAGCAGTGTGTGAACGAGCAAGTTCGTTTTCTGGCAGCCCCATGCTTAATAAATAGCCTCGGTAGATTTCCATTGCTGCTTCGGCAGTAAAATTAATGATTACCAAGCCAGAAAAGCCACCATCAAAGATAACAAAACAGCCAATGTCCGGCTTCAAGCTTGTCTTACTTATTTTTTGAACCATAGCTGCGTGGTTGATTTGACTATGGGAAGCTTTTGATAAAACAGAAGATACCGAATTACATAACTTTAATAAAATGTCATCGGTACTGACTATTTTTGTTGCTTTAGATTGCATAATTTATTGTCCGCGTTGTATTTAGCGCTGGTTTACTACGAATAAATTATTATGCACTTTATTGAAAAATAAACAACGTCCAGGCTAAAAAGCAGATAAATATGTTTTTTAACTTTTATTTGTTGCCAACGCTTGTTTTTTTACCATCTGTCCTTATATCTTTTTATGTAGTTTATTTAAATTTCGCGATGTTTTTTCTGCGACTTGATTTTACTAGATAATTGAGACTCGACTAACGGCTTTTGCATCGTTATAATGTCGCGTCCGAAAACCATAGTTATGTTAGTTTTCAACGAGACGTATTTAGTTGAAAGTTATCATTGATAATTAAAATGGCCGATATTTCAGTCGGTTATAAAAGAGGCCGTTGGGCCTAAATGAATTTTTGAGGTATGCAATGCAAGTTTCACTTGAAACGACTCAAGGCCTAGAGCGCCGCCTAACAATTACTGTTGAAGCCGCAACTGTAGATACTGAAGTGAAAACTCGTCTTCAGCAATTGTCTAAAACCCAACGTATTGATGGATTCCGTCCTGGTAAAGTACCAGTTACAGTAATCCAGAAGCGTTACGGTGCTGCAGTTCGTCAAGAAGTTGCTGGTGAATTAATGCAACGTCAGTACTTCGACGCTGTAATGGCTGAGAAATTAAACCCTGCCGGCATGCCACAGCTTAATGTTGTTAAAAATGACGCTGGTAGCGATTTAGAATTCACTGCTACGTTTGAAATCTACCCAGAAGTAGAAGTTCAAAACTTAGAAAAGATTGCCGTTGAAAAGCCAGTTGTTGAAGTAACTGATAAAGATCTTGAAGAGATGCTGGTTACTTTACAGAAGCAACACGCTACATACAAAGAAGTAAAGCGTAAGTCTAAGAAATCTGACCGTGTAACTATCGACTTCACTGGTACTATTGACGGCGAAGAATTCGAAGGCGGCAAAGCAGAAGATTTCGTTCTTAACTTAAGTGAAGAGCGTATGATTCCTGGTTTCGAAAAGCAAATCGTTACTCATAAAGCGGGTGAAGAGTTCGATATCGAAGTAACTTTCCCTGAAGATTACCACGCTGAAAACCTAAAAGGTAAAGCGGCTGTATTTGCGATTAACTTGAAGAAAGTTGAAGACCAAGTACTACCTGAGTTAACGGATGAGTTTGCTGAGAAGTTTGGTATTAGCGACGGTGGTATTGAAGCACTTAAAGCTGATGTTCGTAAGAACATGGAGCGTGAGCTAAGCCAAAACGTTAAAAATAACATCAAGCAACAAGTTATCGACGGTCTAGTAGAAGTTAACGAGATCGAAGTGCCAGCTGCACTTGTTAAAGGTGAAGTAGATGTTCTTCGTCAACAAGCAATGCAACGCTTTGGTGGTCAAGTAGACCCAGCAAACATGCCACAACTACCGGACGAGCTTTTCGAAGAGCAAGCTAAACGTCGCGTTAGTGTTGGTCTTTTACTTGGTGAAGTAATCAAAGCAAACAAACTAGAAGCTGATGAAGCTCGTGTTAAAGACATGATTGAATCAATGGCTTCGGCTTATGAAGATCCAAGTGAAGTTGTTGCACATTATGCAAATGATGAAAAGCTAAGCAACCAAATGAAAGATCTTGCACTTGAAGACCAAGCAATTGATTTCATCTTAGACCTTGCTAAGGTTAAAGAGAAAAAGAAAAAATTCAGTGACATGATCCAACAGCAACAAGCTTAATTTTAAAGCGCTGTTGAAGGGCTCGCATAGAGTGATCTATGCGGGCTTTTTTTATGCACAAATGGTGATAGATTACCCTAATTAGCTTAATTACTAAGATATTAATTGTTTTTGAGCCTGTTAATGGTTTATCTTTACTACCTATACCATATCCCAACGGGGCAAAGCCTTATGGGGTACCGATCTGGAATTTTAAAAGGGACATAAGTTAATGCAAAGCTTCTCAAATTCTTCGCCTGAAAACGTCTTAGTACCAATGGTAATTGAGCAAACTCCTAAGGGTGAACGTTCATTTGATATTTATTCACGATTACTCAAAGAACGCGTCATATTCTTAGTAGGTCAAGTTGAAGACAATATGGCAAATCTAATTGTGGCTCAGTTGCTATTTTTAGAGGCTGAGAACCCAGATAAAGAAATTTTCTTATACATCAACTCACCAGGCGGTTCGGTAACAGCGGGCATGGCTATTTACGATACCATGCAGTTTATCAAGCCAAAAGTAAGTACTGTTTGTATTGGACAAGCTGCCAGCATGGGCGCGTTTTTATTAGCCGGTGGTGAAAAAGGCATGCGTCATTGTCTGCCAAATTCGCGCGTGATGATCCATCAACCACTAGGTGGCTTCCAGGGCCAGGCATCTGATATTCAAATCCATGCCCAAGAAATCCTTGGTATTAAAAATAAGTTAAATACGTTGTTAGCAGAGCATAGTGGGCAACCGCTAGAAATCGTAGAGCAAGATACTGACCGTGATAACTTTATGAGTAGCGAGCAAGCGCTTGAATATGGCTTAATCGATTCTGTATTATCTAAACGGTAATATGATGACTGTTTTTGTAAGTAGCTAAAAACACAACAATGTTTGTATTTAGGTCTCATATCCAGACGCGATGCTTGGGTTTATGACGACTTTGTAATAGAATTATGGCTATTATAGAGAAAATTTTATCCAATAGAGGATGATAAATGACTGACACCACCAAAGGCGATGACGATAGCAAAACATTGCTATATTGCTCTTTCTGCGGTAAAAGCCAGCACGAAGTTCGAAAACTAATTGCTGGCCCTTCGGTATATATTTGTGATGAATGTGTCGACTTATGCACAGACATCATTACGGAAGAAATTAAAGAAAAGCTAGATACTCCTGAGCCGGAAAAACTACCGACGCCTCACGATATTCGAAACAACCTAGACGATTATGTGATTGGACAGCACCATGCTAAGAAAGTACTGGCAGTGGCTGTATATAATCATTACAAACGTCTACAAAATGCAAACAAATCAGACGGCGTAGAGCTTGGTAAAAGTAATATCTTGCTAATCGGCCCTACCGGTTCAGGTAAAACATTATTAGCCGAAACAATGGCTAGGATGCTTGATGTACCGTTTACTATGGCTGATGCGACCACATTAACCGAAGCGGGGTATGTTGGTGAAGATGTTGAAAACATCATTCAAAAGCTACTGCAAAAGTGTGATTATGACGTTGAAAAAGCTGAACGCGGCATTGTCTACGTTGATGAGATTGATAAGATTTCACGTAAGTCTGATAACCCATCTATCACACGAGACGTGTCAGGAGAAGGCGTACAGCAAGCGCTTCTAAAACTTATTGAAGGGACTGTTGCTGCCGTTCCGCCGCAAGGTGGCCGCAAGCATCCACAACAAGAGTTTTTACAAGTAGATACTTCTAAAATACTATTTATTTGTGGCGGTGCGTTCGCTGGTTTAGACAAAGTGATAGAGCAACGTGCACATGTAGGTACGGGAATCGGCTTTGGCGCAGAAGTTAAAGACGCTAGTGGCGCTAGTCTTTCTGAAACCTTTACCAAAGTTGAGCCTGAAGACTTAGTTAAATATGGTCTAATACCAGAGTTCATTGGTCGTCTTCCTGTGGTAGCAACACTGACAGAACTCGACGAGCAAGCCCTAATACAGATTTTATGCGAGCCTAAAAATGCGTTAACTAAGCAATACGCTGCGCTGCTGGCATTAGAGAATGTAGAGCTTGAATTTAGAGATGATGCACTTAAGGCGATTGCTGCAAAGGCGATGACTCGTAAAACTGGAGCGCGTGGCTTACGTTCAATCGTAGAAGCTGTATTGCTAGATACTATGTATGATTTACCTTCGGTGGAAGGCGTTGTCAAAGTAGTCATTGATGAGACGGTAATTAAAGGGGAGTCAGATCCTATTTTAATTTATGAAAACCAACAAAAAGCCTCATCTGAGTAACACTATCTAAAAAGGAGCCAACAGGCTCCTTTTTTATGTCTTATTATCGGCAAGCAGAAATATTAACGCTCTTGGATAGTCTGTTGGTGTTTAGCTTATCAGTGTGGTTGGTATTACCATGCTAATGGTTGTGTAGATAAAGCAGCACCCAATCAGGGCGACACTTGCGCTAATGAGATACAAAGCGTTTGGCCTAATAAAGCTAAGCGCGATGTAATTTAATATAACGCAGGCAATGGTTGCGATTAGCCCTTGCCAAGCACCAAATAAACTCACCCAAAGCCCTCCAGAGAGTAATATACTAACGCCCCCCATCAATAGCCCTAAGTTTGCTAAGTCCCATTGCATTATATAACTGCTGTTTGTGGATGTTGGCAAGCAGCGATACTTGCTCGCGCAAAATAATAGAATACAGCCAAAGCTTGTTGCCAGTGTTGCCCAAAACATGTCGTAGCCCCTTATTTAATCTTAATGAGATGTATTATCATTAAGCTTGGGTGTAAAAACAAGTAAAATCGCTAATTTTTTATATTAGGTTATTGCTATTTATCGATATTCCACGCAAGCTAAGCCAAAAATAATTTGAGAGTAAAATGATTTTAGATAATGCTTTTACGTTGATACCACCGGTTGTTGCTATTGTTGTTGCTGTTTGGCGTAAAAATGCGATATTGGCATTAACTGTCGGTGTAGTATTAACTTGGTTTATGCATAATGGACTAGACCCTATTGCAGGAGTACAAGACACCGTTATTGGGCTAAAAGAGGTTGTGTTAAGTGATGGCAACCGTCGGATTATTATCTTTAGCTTGTTAATTGGCGCGTTATTAGTGCTAATGAAGCAAAGCGGCGGGGTCAATCGTTTTATTGAACGTCTTGCACAAAAGAACCTTGTCACAAATCGCCGTCAAGCGAGTTTGTTGCCTTCGGTTATTGGCACCAGTATATTCACTGACACAAATCTTAGTATGTTTACTGCAGGAATTGCCAGCCAAAGCTTGTTTGATAAGTATGGCTTGAGCCGCGCTCGCTTGGCATTCCTGCTTGATTCGACTTGTTCTCCGGTAAGTATATTACTATTGGTTAATGGTTGGGGCGCTTATATTTTGGGCTTATTAGATGGCTACCAGCTATCTGATACCGTTGGCGTATTGATCGATACAATCTTTTTTAATTTTTATCCGACTCTGATTTTGATTTTTGTGTATTACACCGCATTTAGCACCAAAGTGTATGGGCCGATGCGGGATAGCAAGGCAAATCCTTATACAGAGACACTCGAAGCAAATGACACAGGCGAAGTGCCGAGTAATGCGCAGGGCAGAGCAAGGTATCTAGTCCTGCCTATGGTACTTATTTGTTTGCTGACGATCGGCTTACTATTTTATAGCGGTGAAGGTGATATTAGGCGCGGGTCTGGTTCATGGTCAGTAATGTGGGCTGTCGTTACATCCTATATTTGTTTGGTATTGATGCTGCTAAAAGACAAGGTATTTAGCGTTGCGGCTATCGCAAAGCATAGCGTCACAGGCGTTAAAAACTTGATGCCAGTGGTCATTATATTAGTATTGTCTTTTGCATTTGGTGATGCGGTCAAAGCCTACGGTACTGGCACTTACGTCAGTGAATTGCTCGGACAGTCATTTCCATTAATGTTTATCGCTCCGATGCTATTTTTTACTGCTGGAATCATGGCGTTTGCAACGGGTACTTCCTGGGGCACCTTTGCGGTACTAATCCCAATTGCACTACCTTTGTCTTTTAGCACCGGATTACCGCCAGCGTTCTTAGTTGCTGCGGTATTAGGTGGAGGAATTTTTGGCGACCATTCCTCACCAATTTCAGACTCTACTATCGTCGCATCGATGGCGAGTGGTTGTGATCACATCGAACATGTTAAAACCCAACTTCCCTATAACTTGGTCGCGGCAGCTATCGCGATAGTTTGCTATGTTGGTTACGTTGCATTTTTCTTTACGCCATAATAGCAATTGTTGAGTCTTAATTTGTTAACTATGGGTTAGCAAATTAAGACTCAAAGCTGCTTACAGCTCTGTGTGATGCGCGATTAAATCCTTAGTGATATGGGGTTGCTGCGAAGAAAATACAATGCAATCCCTACCCGCTGATTTTGCTTGATACAAGGCTTCGTCGGCAAGCTTAACAATGTTATCAATGTTCTCACCACCTTCCGGGTAAGTCGCTATACCGATAGAAGCGGTTACTCTCCCTATATTGGTACCATGGCTAATAATTTTTAGATTACGTAGCTGCTCTAATACTGTTTCTGCAAACATTTTTACTAAGGTTTCGTTAACATCTGAGAGTAACACAACAAATTCTTCGCCCCCCATACGACAAGCCACATGTTCGCTGCGGGTTAGCTTATTTAGCAACGTGCCGAACTCTTGAAGTACCCTATCCCCAGCATCATGACCAAAGCTGTCATTGAGCTTTTTAAAGCAGTCTAAATCAATCATCAAGATTGCCATCATTGATTTTTTCTTTATCGCGCGTGAGAGTTCTTTCTCTGCCGTTTCGGTGAAGTAGCGGCGATTGAATAAGCCGGTTAAAGAGTCTTTGATGGCTTGGTTGCGTAGATTATCCCGTAGCTGCAAATTGGCGATAGATAAGGCGACTTGCTCGGCTATTGAGGTGGCAACTTTGCGATCATTGTCACCGTACTCATCTTCAAAGTTATTACGTTTAAAATGCATCACACCAAGGGTCTCACCTTGAGAGACCAATGGAATACAGATTATATTGCAGTGCTCTTCAATATCGTGGCTACAGCGTATAAGTTTATCGTATGGCCCTTGGGGATGAGCGTAGCCTTTGCGCAAAGCCCAACATGCATCAAGGTTGTAATGACCGATGCCAAACCAGTTTCTTTCTCCCCAAGCTACTTTGATTTCTGCCAAATTTCTGGAAGAACGTATGATCGATATTGCTCCCGCATCATGATAGAGCAGCATTTGGGCGAATTTAGTCAAGACTTGTTCAATATCTTCAAGGGATTTGGAAAGAGTGAGTAATGTGCCAAATTCCTGTAGCAAAAGTAATTCTTCAGTTTGTGTATGAACGCGACGTTTTAGCTGCTGATAGCGAATTTTTAATCGGTCGTTAATCAACTTAACAAAAAAATAGCCACCGATGCTGGTAATTAAAAATAGCGTAATGAATGTTGGAGCATAGTCATACCGTCGGTCAATAATGAACTGTTGTTCTTTGCTAGTGGCTAGACCCACCCTAAGAATGAAACCATTGCCCAGGCGAGAAATATAACGCATTGATTGTGATATTAGAGGATTATATCGTGTGACGCCATCCGCGTTACCCTCTAGCACTTGAGCTATTTCCGGCTGTTGTGATTGGTTTGGGCTGGTTTTTAATGAATAACCAGAGGAAAAACTATCGCCAAGTAGTGTACCATCAAGTGAAATGATAGAAATATGGGTTTGGCTATTGCTTGCTAATGCATCGACAAAGGAATCATATTCAAGACTTGATGATGGCTGTTGTCCTGCAAAAAAATGGAGTGAGCGCCCAATATAATCCGCTTTATAATGAAGCTCTTGCAAAGCAATTTTTTTTGCATTCTCTTTTATATTAACTTCATTAATAAAAGCAACCAGTAAGAACAAAGGCAATGATATTAGTGTGGGGAGGTAAACTACATACCAACCTTGCTTTAGCGATTTGCTCATTCAACTATTCCATGTCTAATAAAGGTAATAAGCCAATTACAATAATGGGCTTTAACCCTTCAGATATAATGAATTAGCTTGCTAATTAACCAAGTTGGCATTACTAGGTTAATATAGCAACAATAATCCGCACTAGGTAGGTAGTTAAATATGGAAAAGTTTTAGTGTGGTTGATTCAACGAACTGTTTTTATTAGCTTTTTAATGAAGAGTTATTTTAATTCGTTAACCGCCTGGATAACTAGTTCTTCAATGTTTTGATGCGTAGTTTGATGACCGCAGTCACACGAAATGGCCTGATTCTCAATTAGCCATGCAACCGTCTTTAGGTGCTTTTGGCCACAGGCTTCACAGGCAAGCTTTAAGGTTTGAAGTTGATTTATGTTGGTCATGTTTGTCTCTTTATTTGTTTTATCTAGGAGTTTAGCAAAACAACAAGACATTTCTGTGACAGGCAACACAAAAAAGCGCGATGGCATATCGCGCTTGTTAAAGGCTTTCGGCAAAGCTAGTGGTTCGCAATGGTGACTATTCAACGCCGCGCAATAAAGCGTTTACGCCGACTTTTGCTTTTGTTTTTGCATCTACTTTCTTAACAATGATAGCCGCATATAAACTGTGGGTGCCACACGCAGAAGGAATGCTACCAGAGACAACCACAGATCCCGCTGGAACACGGCCATAATGAATGGTGCCAGTTTCTCGGTCAAAAATACGGGTGCTTTGACTAATGTAAACGCCCATTGAGATCACACTTCCTTCCTCAACGATAACGCCTTCTACTATTTCAGAACGTGCTCCGATAAAGCAATTATCTTCGATAATGGTAGGGTTAGCTTGCAAAGGCTCTAATACACCGCCAATACCTACACCACCAGAAAGGTGTACATTTTTACCAATCTGAGCGCATGAGCCAACCGTAGCCCACGTATCGACCATGGTTCCTTCATCAACAAAGGCACCGATGTTAGTGTATGAAGGCATTAAAACAACGTTTTTACCGATAAAGCACCCTTGACGCACTGTTGCTGGAGGAACAACGCGCATTCCCTCGGCTGCAAACTGCTCTTGCGTGTAGTTAGCAAACTTAAGTGGCACTTTGTCGTAGTATTTCGTTTCTTGGCCATCGATAACGATGTTGTCATGTAGTTTAAAAAATAATAATACTGCTTTTTTGATCCACTGATGAACTACCCATTCACCGCTAATTTTTTCAGCGACGCGGGCTTCACCACTGTCTAGCATTGCCATGACACTTTTTACGGCCTGTTGTACTTCTGTAGTTGCTGTTTCACTTGTAAACTGGTCACGCGTGTCAAAAGCATGTTCGATAATTTGTTGTAAGTTTTCCATGGGGTTCCTTATTGATTGAGCTTTTCAATCGATGTAAAAAGCGCTTGTTTTAAAGACTGCTGAGCAGATTCCGTTAATTCATTACCATCGCAATCGGTGATAATAAAAAAGTCTTCTACTCGCTCGCCAATGGTGGTGATTTTGGCGTTAACTAGGTTGATTTTATGTTTTGTGAATACATCACCGATGGTCGCTAGCAGCCCTGGCATATCCAAAGCTACTAATTCAAAGATAGTATTGTCACTATTTTCATTTCTGATAAATGATATTTGTGTTGTTACATTAAAATGCTTGATTTGACGTGCAATGCGGCGCCGGCTATGAAATTTGAAGTTTTTAGTCGTTAGTGACTTGTACAATGTCTGAACAATTGAGTTTATTCGCCTTGGCTCGATAAGCGCGTTGCCATCGGGCTCTGAAATCGTAAAGGTATCTAACGCATATCCGTGCTTAGTTGCCATGACGTGAGCATCGTTTATTTGCACATTCTTGGCGCCTAATACGCGCATAACGCGCGCAAATAAATTGCTTGTATCTTGTGTGTAGACAAACAATTCACTGCTGGTTTTTTTATCGTAATTGAATAAAGTCACTAGTGGTACATTAGGTTTAGTGTTTAAAACGATGCTCTGACTATGATTCGCAATTTCTTTCGGGCTATGACGTAAGAAATAGTTAGGTTCAAACTCATTCCATAAGGTCTTGACTTCATCGAGTTGCTGTTCTTCAAACTCTTGTTCTTTTAACATTTGAAGCGCCTTGGCCTTATATTCCTCAACGCGCTGTTCAGCGTCGACTTCCGTTACTTTACCGCGGCGCAGCGCACGTAAAGTGAAGAAGTACAATTCTCTTAAGAGTGAGCCTTTCCAATTATTCCATAAATTGTCGTTAGTCGAACAGATATCAGCAACAGTTAAACAATAAAGATACGCTAAATGCGTTTCGTCTTTAACTGTATTGGCAAAGGTATTGATAACATCCGGATCGTGAATATCACGCCGTTGTGCGGTAATGGACATCACGAGGTGATTCTCAACTAACCAGGCAACGAGGCGCGAGTCATGATCATTAAGGTCGTGGGCTTTACCAAATTCCAATGCATCAACAGCGCCTAATTCACTGTGATCGCCACCCCGTCCTTTACCTATATCGTGGAAGATTGCAGCGAGTACAAGCAGACCTTTTTTAGAAATTGTATTGATCAGGACACTACATAACGGAAACTCGTCTTTGTATTTAGGATTGGAGAAACGCTGAATATTTAACAGCAGCCTATGGGTGTGCTCATCCACAGTATAGGCATGGAACAAATCAAATTGCATTTGTCCGGTGATCGCTTCCCAGGCGGGTAAATAGCTGCCTAAAATCCCATGTTTGTGCATTAGCGAAAGCGCACTGATGCCGTTAGGGTGTTTTAGGATTTGCATGAACGCCTTACGACAAGCTGGAATATCGCTCAATGGCTGTTCAAGTTCATGACGTGCCTGGCGTAGTTGGCGCAGGGTCGGCGCGTATATACCTGTTATCTCGCTATCTTTGGCGGCATTTAGGAAGAGATTGATAATTTGTTGCGGGTCACCAAATAAACTATCGGTTTTGGCTTCGACAAAGTGGCCTAGTCGTTGAAAGTTGTCATCGATGTTTACTAATTCAAGAGGTCTTATCCGGCCTAAAAACTCGCGTTTGAAGAGTTGCAGTAACATTTCGCACAGTTCGCTTATCTGACGTACTGTTTGATAATATTTCTTCATCATGTGCTCGACAGGAAGTTGTTCACTTTCGTCGTCATCGTAACCTAGGGCGATAGCCACATCATGCTGATAATTAAAGAGCAGCTTGTCTTCACCGCGTTTTGCAGTGGAATGAAGCGCAAAACGTATTCTCCAGAGGAAATCTTGGCATTCTATGAGCTCATTCAATTCCTCCTGCGAGAAAAAACCGTGGGCGACAAGTTGCTCGACAAAAGTTGCTTTAAAGTGTCGTTTGGCTATCCAGCCTACTGTTTGGATGTCACGCAGCCCGCCAGCGCAAGCTTTGATATTGGGTTCCAAATCAAATGAATCGCCCGCTTGGTGACGTGTTATTTGCTCATCCCGTTTTGCGATATAAAATTCACTACTCGGCCAAAATTTCGGGTGCTCTACCGCCGCTTCAAGTTCCTGATAGAGTTTAGGGCATCCAGCGAGGAGTCTTGACTCCATTAAGTTGGTCGCAACGGTAATATCTTCACGGCCAAGGTTTATTGTTTCTTTTAGGGTGCGAACACTATGGCCGACATCAAATCGAATATCCCACAGTAGCGTAATGAATTGACTAATTCGCTCCGATTGCTCTCTACTGATGGCTTTTTTAGACAGTAGCAGCAGGTCAATGTCTGAGTGAGGATGTAACTCACCGCGTCCGTAGCCGCCCACTGCAATTAATGAAATATCATCGTCTGACAGCTCAAAATGATGCCATAGCTGGGCGAGCAATACATCGGTAAAGTTACTTCGGCCATGGAGCAGCTCACGGACATCGTCACCTTTGATAAAACGCTGTTGTGCGTGAGTTGTGAATTCTTCTATCTGCTTCTTGTAGTGATTCATTACTTCAATGGGAGTAAGCTGTGCGATGGACTCTAGTGGCGCTAACATGACTTTCCTTACGTTGAGCTGCTATATATGCCAATTTCTAGGAAGGCGAACACGGCTGATAACTTAGGCAAACGGTTCACTAAATGATTTAAATTGGCATTAAAAGGCGAATGAACCCCTAAAATACACACTAGCCAGACTAAATTCTAGCTAGTACGATAGATTTTTTAGGCGTGTTCAATAACTTTTGGTAGATCTTCGTCGTTGCGTAATGTGAGAACTTCAACGCCATTGTCAGTCACTAACAACGTATGTTCCCACTGTGCTGATAGTGAACGGTCTTTAGTCACCACAGTCCAGCCATCGTTATTTGCCATTTTACTATGTCGTTTACCAGCATTGACCATAGGCTCAATTGTTAGGCACATACCCGCTTGTAATACATCGCCGGTCCCCTTTTTACCGTAATGTACCACTTGCGGATCTTCATGAAATTCTTTACCAATGCCGTGACCACAGTACTCACGTACGATTGAGTAATTGAAACCTTCACAGTACGTTTGAATGGTGTTACCGATATCGCCTAAACGAACCCCAGGCTTAACCATCTTGATGGCCCTATATAAACTTTCCTGGGTGGTTTTAATCAGTCGCTCAGCTAAGATACTGCCTTTGCCTACGACGAACATTGCACTGGTATCACCATGGTAACCATCCTTGATCACCGTGATGTCGATGTTGATGATGTCACCGTCTTTAAGCTTCTTGTCCGCTGGAATACCATGACAAATAACGTGGTTAACAGAAGTACAAATCGACTTTGGAAAACCATGATAATTTAATGGCGCGGGAATGGCGTCTTGTACCTCAACAATGTGTTTATGGCAGATGTCGTTAATCTCATTGGTTGTCATGCCTTTTTTAACCAATGGACCAATCATTTCAAGTACTTCTGCGGCCAAACGACCGGCAACGCGCATTTTTTCGATTTCTTGGGGAGTTTTAATTGTTATTGCCATTAAGTTTATCTCTTTTTTATTGACCCAAAACCGGGTCAAAACTTGTGTTTAGTGCGTATTTTTGGTATAAAGCGCGCCGGGGAATTTATTCAACCATCTTTTTAATTTGGTTTAAAGACCAATTTTAATGATCTTGTCTAAAAGAACCAATAAAAATTTACATTTATCTTAAATCACACACATATCACTAACTGTGTTCGGGGTGCCTAATCATCATTTTGATGTACATGGTTCGAATGACAGGATATGTGGAGGCCTAACCCCAAGAGGAAATTTATTATGGCTACTGTTTCAATGCGCGATATGCTACAAGCTGGTGTTCACTTCGGTCACCAAACCCGTTACTGGAATCCAAAGATGAAGCCTTTCATCTTCGGTGCACGTAACAAAGTTCATATCATTAACCTTGAAAAAACTGCTCCAATGTTCAACGAAGCGCTTGCTGTTCTTGCTAACGCTGCGTCTAAAAAAGGTAAAATCCTTTTCGTTGGTACTAAGCGCGCTGCTGGCGATGCAATCAAAGAAGCTGCAATTTCTTGTGACCAATTCTACGTTAACCATCGTTGGTTAGGCGGCATGTTGACTAACTGGAAAACTGTTCGTCAATCAATCAAGCGTCTAAAAGACCTAGAAACTCAATCACAAGACGGCACTTTCGACAAGCTAGTTAAGAAAGAAGCATTAATGCGTACTCGTGAAATGGAAAAACTAGAGAAATCTCTAGGTGGTATCAAAAACATGAACGGTTTACCGGACGCGATTTTTGTTATCGATGCTGATCACGAGCACATTGCTGTTAAAGAAGCAAACAACCTAGGTATTCCTGTTGTTGCTGTTGTTGATACTAACTCTAACCCAGACGGTATCGATTACATCATCCCAGGTAACGATGATGCTATCCGTGCTATCCAACTTTACACTTCTGCTGTTGCAGGCGCTGTAAACGAAGGTCGTAACAACACAGTTGCTGCTCAAGCAGAAACTGATGGTTTCGTTGAAGCTGAATAATTTAGCCGTTGCTCAATAGAGTAACCACTAAATCATTAGCAATTTGGTGCCAGCAAAACGCTGGCACCAACTATAAAATACAGAGGAAAGAAAAATGGCAATTACTGCTAAATTAGTAAAAGAACTTCGTGACCGCACTGGCGCTGGCATGATGGATTGTAAAAAAGCATTAACCGAAACAAACGGTGATATTGAAGCTGCAATCGATCAAATGCGTAAGAATGGTCAAGCTAAAGCTGCTAAGAAAGCGGGTAACATCGCTGCTGAAGGTACTATCATCATCAAGCAAGAAGGTGGCGTTGCTGCACTTCTAGAAGTTAACTGTCAAACAGACTTCGTTGCTAAAGATGTTAGCTTCTTAGCGTTCGCTAACGAAGTTGCTGATGCTGCAATTGCAGAAAAGCTTTCTATTGAAGCACTACAAGCTAAGTTCGAAGAAACTCGTATCGCGCTTGTTGCTAAAATCGGTGAGAACATGAACATTCGTCGTGTTGAATATGTTGAAGGTGCCGCACTTTCTTCATACCGTCACGGTGAGCGTATCGGTGTTGTTGTTGCTGGTGAAGCTGACGAAGAAACGCTTAAGCACGTTGCAATGCACGTTGCTGCGTCAAGCCCTGAGTTCGTAAACCCTGAAGATGTTCCTGCTGAAGTTGTTGAGCGTGAGCGCAAACTTCAAATCGAAATCGCAATGAACGAAGGCAAACCTGCAGAAATCGCAGAAAAAATGGTTGCTGGTCGTATGAAGAAGTTCACTGGTGAGGTTTCTCTTACTGGTCAAGCATTCATCATGGAACCAAAGCAAACTGTTGGTCAAATCCTTAAAGCTAAGAACGCTTCTGTTTCAACATTTATTCGCCTAGAAGTTGGTGAAGGAATCGAGAAGAAAGAAGAAGATTTTGCTGCTGAAGTAGAAGCGCAAATCGCTGCTGCTAAACAGTAAGAGTTTCTTGCTAAGCACTGGGTTATATGACTTGGTGCAATAAAAAAAGACCGTGGCAGTGCTACGGTCTTTTTAAAAGTTTAATTTATTTTTTATTATTGCAATGAGTGATAAAAAATAAATTAAGCGTTGAACAAACATCTATCATCGCAATTACACAGGCAAAAGGGCATCAAAATGACTGCAAATCCTAAACCGGCTTATCGCCGTATTCTTTTAAAACTTAGTGGTGAAGCGCTTGTTGGCGAACAGGGTTTTGGTATCGACCCTAAAGTGCTCGACCGTATGGCCCAAGAGATCAAGGAACTGGTAGAGTTAGGTGTTCAAGTTGGTATCGTACTAGGAGGTGGTAACATCTTCCGTGGAGAAGGACTAGCAGAAGCTGGTATGAACCGCGTGGTAGGCGATCAAATGGGGATGCTGGCTACCGTAATGAACGGTCTTGCAATGCGTGATGCACTTCACCGTGCTTACGTGAATGCGCGACTAATGTCAGCGGTAGATTTAAAGGGTGTTTGTGATTCTTACAACTGGGCAGAAGCGATTAGTATGTTAAAAGAAGGTCGCGTTGTAATCTTCTCTGCTGGTACGGGTAACCCTTTCTTTACCACTGATTCTGCGGCGTGTTTACGTGGTATAGAAATTGAAGCCGATGTAGTATTAAAAGGCACTAAAGTCGACGGCGTATATTCTGCTGACCCAGTTAAAAATCCAGAAGCTGAGCTGTTTAAAGAGTTAGACTACAATGTTGTATTAGAGAAAGAGCTTAAAGTAATGGATTTAAGTGCATTTACACTTGCCCGTGATCATAGCATGCCAATTAAAGTGTTCAATATGAACAAGCCAGGTGCACTGCGTAGTGTTATTATGGGTGAAGATACTGGTACACTGATTACCAAATTAGATAAATAATATTATAAAACTAGACAAATAATAGGAATAACTAGTGATTAACGAAATTAAAGATGATGCAGCGACACGTATGGGTAAAAGCGTAGAGTCGCTTAAGCTACAAATGCAAAAAGTACGTACAGGTCGTGCGCACCCAAGCCTATTAGATTCGATCACTGTGCCGTACTACGGCGCTGAAACACCGCTTAATCAAGTGGGTAATGTAGGTATTGGTGATGCACGTACATTAACTATTACTGTATTTGATAGCACGATGATTGCCGCTGTTGAAAAAGCGATTATGAGCTCTGACCTAGGACTAAACCCTCAGTCGGCTGGTGCCTTAATCCGTATTCCATTACCGCCATTAACTGAAGAGCGTCGTAAAGACCTTATCAAAGTTGTTCGTGGTGAAGCTGAAAAGGGCCGTGTAGCCGTACGTAACATTCGCCGTGATGCTAATGGTGATATCAAATCTCTTGAGAAAGAGAAAGAAGTTGGTGAAGATGAAGCGCGTAAAGGCGAAGACCAGATCCAAGAGCTAACCAACAAATACATTAAAGAAATGGATGCGTTGCTAGCAGAAAAAGAAGCTGAGCTTCTAGAAGTGTAAAAACTGAGGTGATGGCGCTCAGTCGCCACATCGACTAGATTAGGGAATCTAGCATTAAAACGCTGAGTGATTAACTCAGCGTTTATTAAGCTAAGGGCTGATATTTTCCTTAGTTTAAGTAGTCTATGGAGTTTGAATGAGCGAACAATTGAAAGCGCAATTACTTGGCTGTGATGATTTGCCATCACACGTTGCTATCATAATGGATGGCAATGGGCGCTGGGCTCAGCGCATGGGCAAGCGAAGAGTAGTTGGGCATAAAGCTGGCGTAGATAAAGTTCGTGAAGTTGTAAAAACAGCCAGTGAGCTAAACTTAAAAGCGCTTACACTTTTTGCCTTTAGCAGCGAAAATTGGCAGCGACCTGCCGACGAAGTATCCGTACTAATGGAACTTTTCTTAACGGTTCTATCTCTAGAAATAAAACGTTTAAATCGCAATAATGTGAAACTTAGCATTATTGGTGATACCACCCGCTTTAGTGACAAATTACAAACAAAAATTAAAAACGCTCAAGACCTCACTAAAGATAACACTGGTTTGGTGCTAAATATTGCGGCTAATTATGGTGGCCGCTGGGACGTTACCCAAGCATGTCAGCAGCTGGCTGGTTTAGTGCAGCAGGGTAAATTATCACCTGAAGATATTAGTGAAGAGCTGATTAACCAGTATGTTTGTACCGCACAATTACCTGAGTTGGACTTGTTGATTCGCTCTGGCGGAGATTGTCGTATTAGTAATTTCTTGTTATGGCAAGCAGCATACGCTGAGCTATATTTTACTGAAACATTATGGCCAGATTTTGATGAAAATGAATTCTTAAAAGCTATCGCATCATTTTCTCAGGTCGAGCGACGCTTTGGATGTACAAGCGAACAAGTCGTTGCGACGAAATAAGAACAAAGGATTAAAGTTTGTTAAAACAAAGAATTATTACCGCTTTAGTACTTGCCCCCTTGGCATTAGCAAGTATCTTTTTTTTACCGCTGGAGTTGTTTCCAGTATTTGCCGCCTTAGTTACTTTACTCGGTGCGTGGGAATGGGGCGCTTTTATTCCAGCGCATTTTGAACAACAAAAGCCATCAGCGGCTACGACTAAAATGTATCGTGTTGTGTTCACGCTAACATTAACCCTCCTGTTAGTCAGTTTTATGGTACTGGTTCCGGTAGATAGCCTATGGCTTAACGGTCAGTTACATCCAATTTACGAAGCAGCACTGGTTATTGCGTTGATATGGTGGATTGCCAGTACGGCCATGGTATTTTGTTACCCTAAGGGGCAAGCTTTTTGGCAGCAAAGTGATTTCTATAAAGGACTGTTTGGTCAGTTAACGCTTATCCCGTTCTGGTTGGGGCTAATTGCTTTAAGAAGTTATGGTTATAGTAACGATCCGATGTTGGGCGCCTTTCTGATTATGATGGTATTTGGCATTGTGTGGGGGGCCGACGTCGGTGCATATTTTGTTGGACGCAGTCTTGGTAAACGCAAGCTGATGCCAAATGTAAGCCCCGGTAAGACCCTGGAAGGGATGTTAGGCGGTGTAGCCACAGCAATGGCCGTTGTTTTCTTAGCGCAAAGTTATTTTTATAATATTGAGCTTCACCTATTGATGCTGTTGGGGTTATTTGCTGCACTGGCCTCAGTATTTGGTGACTTAAGTGAAAGCATGTTCAAGCGTAGCAGTAGCATAAAAGATAGCGGTACGCTGTTACCTGGGCATGGCGGTGTATTAGATCGAATCGATAGCCTGACAGCAGCAATTCCTTTGTTCGCCTTGGGCTATTTCTTCTTGGTGGCCTAATGTCTTTGCAACAAATCACAATTTTAGGCGCCACAGGCTCTATTGGCTCAAGCACGTTAGATATCATTCGAATTAACCCGGAGCAATATCAGGTGTTTGCGATTGCAGCACAACAAAGCGTCGAAAAAATGCGTAGCTTATGCGAAGAGTTTAATCCCGTTTACGCTGTTATGGTCAATGAGAATGCCGCGAAAGCATTACGCACTTCACTTGCAAATGATTGCTCAACACAAGTGCTGTGCGGCCAAGATGCCCTTGTCTCAATATGCCAAGATGAGCGAGTAGACATTGTGATGGCCGCCATTGTTGGTGCCGCTGGACTGCTCCCCACTATTGCAGCGGTTAAAGCGAATAAGCGCGTGCTGCTTGCTAATAAAGAAGCCTTAGTGATGTCTGGCGAGCTATTTATTAACGAATTACGCAACTCTAGTGCGTTATTGATGCCTGTTGATAGTGAGCACAATGCAATTTTTCAATCTTTACCTAGCGCTGCGCAGCAACAAATAGGTCATTGTCCCCTAGAGGAACTTGGGGTAAGTAAATTGCTGTTAACGGGCTCTGGCGGACCTTTTTTAACCCGTGAACTCGCTACGTTACCTGATGTGACCCCCGCTCAAGCCTGTGCTCATCCGAACTGGACTATGGGACGTAAAATCTCGGTAGATTCTGCCACCATGATGAATAAGGGCCTTGAGTACATTGAAGCCCGTTGGTTATTTGATACTCAGCCTAACCAAATCGAAGTGGTTATTCATCCACAAAGTGTTATACATTCGATGGTGCAATACATCGATGGCTCGGTGATTGCGCAGTTAGGCCAGCCTGATATGCGAACGCCAATTGCCTATGCAATGGCATACCCACAGCGCTTAACCTCCGGGGTTGCTCCTCTGGACTTTTCGCAGCTTAAAGATTTCAGTTTTAAGGCGCCAGACTATCAGCGCTTTCCTTGCCTTAAGTTAGCAATCGATGCCTGTTATTATGGTCAAGGCGCTACGACTAGCCTAAACGCGGCGAATGAGATTTGTGTTGAGGCATTTCTACAAGGAGAAATTGGCTTTACCGACATTGCAGCGATTAACCAACAAGTGTTAGACCAGAGTGATCTGAGCATTGCCTCGTGCCTTGAAAGTATTTTGGCGACCGATCAACAAGCTCGCACGATTGCGCAAACAATAATTAGCAAAGGAGCATAGAGTCAGTGGATATCTTATGGAACTTCATCTCCTTTATTGTCGCGCTTGGCCTTTTGGTTGCTATTCATGAATACGGCCACTTTTGGACTGCACGTCGCTGTGGTGTAACGGTGCAGCGCTTTTCTATTGGTTTTGGCAAAGTGATTTGGCGAAAGATAGGTAAGGATGGTACTGAATATGTCATCGCTGCAATTCCCTTAGGCGGCTATGTCAAAATGCTCGATGAACGAATTGATGAAGTGGCGCCAGAAGACCAAGACGGGGCATTTAACCGCAAGAGTGTATGGGCGCGTATCGCTATTGTCGCGGCAGGCCCTTTGGCCAATTTCTTATTTGCAATTTTCGCGTTTTGGTTAATGTATCTCATTGGCGTCACAGGGATTAAGCCGATTGTAGGTGAAATAGCACCGACTTCGATTGCTGCCAAAGCCGGCATTGAAAGTGGCGATGAAATTGTATCGATTGATGGTCAAGTGACTCAGCACTGGCAAGATGTCAATCTGGCGTTAGTTGGCGCTTATGGTCAAACGAGTAGCGAAGTTATGGTGAGAAGCACACCAACACAAACGCCGCTGCCAAAGCATCTTGATTTAAGTCAGTGGCAGTTTGAGCCTGAGAAACAAAGCCCTTTTCAATCTCTAGGACTACAACCTTATTTCCCTGAACCTCTGCTCATACTGTCAGCGGTAGCTGAAGATTCGCCTGCACACCTGGCTGGCTTACGTGTCGGTGACAAACTCATTAGTGTAGCTGGCGTAAAAGTAACCAAGTGGCAACAGTTTGTTAAAATAATTGAACAAAGCGGTGGAACTTCTGTTACGGTGGCCTATCAAAGAAATGACTCGGTGATAAATAGCCGTATAACACCGCAACGAAAAGTTAACGACAACGGTATTTCTATTGGTTATGCCGGTGTTAGTCCAACGCCAGTGCCTTGGCCTGAAAGTAGTCAGGTGATGCTTGATTACACTATCGTTGGAGCACTTGGCAAAGGCGTAGATAAAACTTGGCAGTTGGTTACCTTGAGTTTTAATATGATTGGTAAATTAATCACTGGTGATTTGTCTGTCAAAAATTTAAGCGGTCCATTGTCGATAGCACAAGGCGCAGGTCAAAGTGCTAGTTATGGGATTGTCGCTTTTTTAGGTTTTCTGGCGCTAATTAGTGTTAATTTGGGAATAATTAATTTATTACCACTGCCTGTGCTTGATGGTGGCCATCTGATGTATTACTTTATAGAACTTTTCACAGGCAAACCTGTCCCTGAAAAAGTGCAAGAAGTAGGCTTTCGTATTGGCGCTGCTCTGTTGTTTATGCTGATGAGCATAGCAATTTTTAATGATTTTTCTCGACTGTAATCAGTCGAATAATAAGGATAATAAAATAAAGCATTATGAAGTTTTCCAAACTTTTGGCACCTATTGCCCTTTTAGGAACTAGTTTTAGTTCCATTGCAGCTCAGCCTTTTACGGTAACTGATATTCGTATCGATGGATTACAGCGGGTAGCGCTTGGCGCCGCACTATTGAATCTTCCGGTAAAAGTAGGGGATAGCGTTGATACGGTTACGGTACAGCGACTTATAAAAGCCCTTTATGCTTCCACTAACTTTGAAGATATTCAGGTGTCGCATGACGATGGCTTGTTAATTATTCGAGTAAAAGAGCGTGCAACCATATCAGCTGTAAGCTTTGAGGGAAATAAAGACCTAAAAGATGAACAGCTTAATGAAAGTTTAAGTGGTTCGGGCATTCGTGTTGGTGAGCCTCTTGACCGCACTATGCTAACTGAAATCGAAAAAGGCTTAGAAGATTTTTACTTTAGCGTAGGTAAGTATTCTGCCGATGTTGAAGCGAGCATTACACAGCTTGCGCGTAATCGTGTTGAGTTAAAGTTTACCTTTAAAGAAGGTGATGCGGCTGATATTGAGCAAATCAATTTAGTTGGCAACAAGATTTTTAATGACCAAGAGTTGAAAGATCAGCTAGAGCTTACTGATCATACAGCGTGGTGGAACTTTTTTGGTGAACGTCGTTACCAAAAGCAAAAGCTTCAAGGTGATATCGAAACACTGGAATCTTTCTATAAAGACCGCGGTTATATCCAATTCAAAGTCGACAGTACTCAAGTGTCAATGACCCCAAACAAGAAAGGGCTATATATCACCCTTAATCTTAATGAAGGCGAGATATACAAGGTTAAAGACGTTAACCTTATCGGTAATATAGAAAAATATCGCGAGATACTTGAAAAGTTAGTGCCGATAAAAGGTGAAATGACCTATAGCGGCGCAGATGTTACCTACACGGAAGAAATGATTTCGCGCTATTTGGGCCGTTTCGGTTACGCTTTTCCAAAAGTGACGACCTTCCCAGACATTGATGAAGAAACTAAAGAGGTAACACTCAATTTCAATATTGAGCCTGGTCAACGTGTTTATGTAAACGAAATACGATTTAACGGTAACAGCACCACCGAAGATGAAGTATTACGTCGTGAAATGCGTCAGCTAGAAGGTTCATGGCTTAACAACCAGTTGGTTGAAAGCTCAAAAGCTTACTTGAACCGCCTTGGTTTCTTTGAAGACGTTGAAACAGAAATTATTCCATTGGCAGGTTTTGAAGACCGCGTTGATGTAGAGGTTAATGTTAAAGAACAGCCATCAGGCTCGTTTAACGCCGGTGTTGGTTACGGTAGCTATGGTGGCCTTAATCTACAACTTGGTGTACAACAAGGTAATTTCTTGGGAACTGGTAATAGCGTTGGCCTGAGTCTAAATACCAATGATTACTCAAAGAGTGTTAACCTATCATTCCGCGACCCATACTTTACCCATGACGGCATTAGTGCCGGGGCAAATTTGTATTGGTCAGAGTATGATGCGGGACGCGCCGACCTTGAGCAATATAATAACAAATCTTACGGTATAGGTTTTGATGTAGGCTTCCCGATCAATCCTGTCAGTCGTGTTTCTCTAGGCTTAGCTTATCGCCATAATGGTATCTCAAAGTTAAGTACATATGAGCAAGTTAAGCCGTTCTACAACGTATACGGCGGCGACAATAACGGTAATATCGAATTTAACAACTTTGAAGTCTCTGCAGCGTGGATGCGTAATACGCTAAATCGTGCAACATTCCCGAGCTCAGGTTCATCAACAAACTTGAACGGTAAGATGACTGTGCCTGGCAGTGAAATCCAGTTCTTCAAACTATCATTTGAAAGTCGCCACTACTATCCATTAACACGTGATCACCGTTTCTCATTGATGGGTAAAGTACGCCTAGGTTACGGTAATGGCTATGGCGAACATGAAGGTAATGATCACCTTTATGCCTTTAATGAAAATTTCCGAGCAGCTGGCAGTGGTTCACTACGCGGCTTTAAGTCAAACACGATTGGACCTAAAGCGGTTTACTTGTTTGGTAGCGGCGAAAATGGCGGAAGCACACCAATTGATATTATCGATGGTAAAAACCCGCCTATCTACGGCGATCCAAATCAAATTGGTATCAATAAGTACAGCTCAATTGGTGGTAATGCACTAGCGCTTGCTACAATGGAGCTATTCGTGCCGACACCGTTCCTAGATGAAGGCGCTTCCAGTTCAGTGAGAACGAGTGTCTTTGTTGAAGCCGGCAATGTTTGGGACACGGAATTTGATTTTAATAAATATAGCAATTTCCCTGCTTCAGAAATTGACAAAATATACGATTTCGCCGACCCTAGTTTATATCGCGCATCATACGGTCTGTCAGTACAATGGTTGTCGCCAATGGGACCAATGGTCTTTAGTTTAGCGCGGCCGTTAAAAGAAGTTAAAGGTGACGAATTAGAGGTGTTCTCATTTAACATCGGTACAACTTTTTAATATAATTAGTAAAATAAAAATAGATAAATAATTTAGCCAACATTTACCTGACCTTCGGTGGTTGGCTTTAATAAGGAGAAAGTTTTGAAAAAATTAGTAACAGCGGTTTCTTTAAGCGCACTTATGGTTGGCGCAACGATGAGCAGTGCAGCAGTAGCATTTGAGCAGAAGATTGGCGTAATTGATATGGCGACAATTTTCAAAAACTTGCCACAGCGTGAGCAGGTCGCTCAGCAATTACAAAGTGAGTTTAAAGAGCGTGTAGAGTCAATCCAAGCGATTGAGAAGCAAATGCAAGGCTTAGTTGATAAGCAAAAGCGTGATGGCGCGTTAATGAGCAATGAGGAAAAGACTCAAATGGCTCGTGAAATGGAATCATTGCAAAGTGATTATCAACTAAAGCGTAAAGCACTAGAAGAAGACAACCGTCGTCGTCAAGGTGAAGAGCGCAACAAGCTCTTAATGAAAGTACAACAGGCTGTTAATGCGATTGCTAAGAGCGAAAAGTATGACATCATTATGCAATCAAATGCCGTTGCTTATATTAATAAAGAAAACGACATTTCTTCAAAAGTTGCAGCTAAAGTTGCAAAAACTAAGTAAGACGCAATGAAAACATATCGCCTTAGCGAGTTAGCTGCTGCGCTAGACGCAACTGTGGTTGGTGATGAGAGTGTTCTCATCACCAGCATAGCTACATTGAAATCTGCCCAATCTGGGCAGATTTCGTTTTTATCAAACCCAAAATATCGCGCTCAATTAACGGATTCTAAGGCAAGTGCTTGTTTACTTAGAGAGCAAGATTTAGATGGATACGAAGGGAATGCTATTGTCGTAAAAGACCCATATATGGGTTATGCTAAATTGGCGCAGTTGCTAGATTCTACCCCGCTACCTTCAACTAATATTCACCCTACAGCAGTGATTGATGAGTCTGCCGTTATTGGTAAACATGCTTGCATCGGTGCAAATACGGTTATAGAAGCTGGGGCTGTGATTGGTGATAACTGTCATCTAGGCGCTAATGGCTTTGTTGGTCAAAATACCGTAGTAGGTGCTGGCTGTAAAACCTGGGCGAATGTAAGTTTTTACCATGGCGTTACCATCGGCAGTGATTGTTTATTTCACAGCGGCTGTGTTATTGGTAGCGATGGTTTTGGCTTCGCTCCAAATAAAGGCCAGTGGTTTAAAATTCCTCAGACCGGCGGTGTTATCATAGGTAACAATGTCGAAGTCGGTGCAAATACAACGATTGACCGCGGTGCGCTAGATGCTACCCAGGTTGATGATGGGTGTATTTTAGATAATCAAGTTCATATTGGCCATAATGTACTATTGGGCAAACACTGTGCGGTTGCAGCAAATACCGTATTTGCAGGTAGCACTCAGGTGGGCGATAACTGCATTATCGGTGGTGCATGTGCAATAAGTGGCCATTTGACCATTGTAAATGGGGTCACCATTACAGGTATGACCATGGTTATTAAGGATATCGATAGTGCTGGTGTATACTCATCAGGGATGCCATCACAAACAAACAAAGAATGGCGCAAGAATGGCGTTCGTTATCGCCAACTTGATGCGATGGCTAAACGACTTAAGCGCGTGGAAAATCAGCTCAATGCTGAATAGTCGCCTGGCGACCTTTAAAATTAGGAATTAATATTTTGTCTAACGAATTATCACCGATTGAAATCAACGAAATTATGCAGTTGCTTCCGCATCGATACCCATTCTTACTGATCGATAAAGTAATCGATTTTGAAGTAGGAAAGTCATTACATGCGGTAAAGAATGTGACGATTAACGAGCCATTTTTTCAAGGCCACTTTCCAATCAAGCCAATAATGCCAGGTGTGTTAATTTTAGAAGCTATGGCTCAGGCCACTGGTGTACTTGGTTTTAAAACCATTGAAAAAACGGATGATACACTTTATTACTTCGCTGCAATTGATAATGCACGCTTTAAACAACCTGTTGTGCCAGGCGATGTCATAGATATCCACGTTGAATATCTAAAAGAACGCCGCGGTATTGGCAAATTCTCTTGTCAAGCACTGGTCGATGGCAAGGTTGTATGTAGTGCTGATATTATGTGTGCACGTAAGGATTAGATTGTGATAGACCCTTTAGCTTTTGTACATCCACAAGCAAAACTTGGCCACAACGTTTCCATTGGTCCTTGGAGCTATATTGGTGAAGATGTTAGCTTAGGAGACAACTGTATTGTTGAATCCCATGTGGTTATTAAAGGCCCTTCAGTGATTGGCAGTGGCAACCATTTTTTCCAGTTCTCCTCTATTGGCGAGCAATGCCAGGACAAAAAGTATGCTGGTGAGCTCACTCACTTAATCATGGGCGATAACAACATTGTACGCGAAGGGGTCACCATTCATCGTGGTACGGTACAAGACCAAGGTATCACCCGTATTGGTAGTGATAACTTGTTAATGGCCAATGCACATGTCGCGCACGACTGTATCGTTGGTAACCATTGTATTTTAGCAAACAGCGTTAATTTAGCTGGTCACGTTGAAGTAGGGGACCATGCCATTCTTGGTGGCATGACGGGCGTACATCAGTTTGTGAAAATAGGCGCACATGCTTTTGTTGGAGCAACCTCTTACGTTAATCAAGATGTACCTCCCTTTGTTATTTGCCAAGGCCAACCTTGTATTCCTCGTGGCATCAATAGCGAAGGTTTAAAGCGTCGTGGCTTTGAAAAGCAGAGTATTTTAGCAATACGCCGTGGTTTTAAAACGCTATACAAACAGCAGCTACCACTAGAACAAGCAATGAATGAGCTTGCCAGCTCAGATGATGAGCAAGTAAAACACTTTGCTGAGTTTATTAAAACGTCGACTCGCGGCATCATTCGATAACCACTGCGTAAAGGAAAACTTGTGGATATTAATTCAAGTTCCGTTTCTCAAGGCACGATCGAAATCGTGCCTAACCTCCTCCCCATTCGTATAGGCATTGTCGCCGGTGAAGTTTCCGGTGATATCTTGGGTGCTAGTTTTATTAAAGCCGTCAAACAACGTTATCCCAATGCGATATTTGAAGGGATTGGCGGCCCATTGATGAAAGAGCTCGGCTGTCAAAGTTTATTTGATATGGATGAACTCTCGGTCATGGGGCTGGTTGAAGTTTTTAGTCGCCTACGCCGATTGTTTAAAATAAAAGATAGCCTTTGCGAGCATTTTACGGCAAACCCGCCAGATGTTTTTGTTGGTATTGATGCACCAGATTTTAATTTGCGTCTTGAGCTACAGCTTAAAAACGCTGGTATTAAAACAGTCCAATACGTGAGCCCCTCCATCTGGGCTTGGCGTCAAAAGCGTATTTTTAAGGTGGCCGCGGCCACCAACTTAGTGCTTGCGTTGCTGCCATTTGAAAAAGAATTTTATGATAACCATGGTTTTCCTTGTGCCTATATAGGACATACGCTGGCCGATGAAATCAATCCACATATGGATAAGGTGAAAGCGCGTAAATCCTTGGGACTAAAGGAATCGGGACAAATTCTGGCATTAATGCCAGGGAGTCGCTCCAGTGAGCTTAAATACAACAGTGATATGTATTTATTGGCAGCATTAAAACTCGCTGACAAATTTCCTGATTTATCCTTTGTTATACCGCTTGTTAACAGTCAGAGAAAACAGCAGTTTTTAGCGAGAAAAGAAATACTGGCGCCACAATTAACGATCACCCTAATAGACGGACAATCGCGCGAGGTTATGGCGGCTAGTGATGCGATCATTTTGGCTTCAGGTACAGCAACGCTTGAAGGATTATTAGTTAATCGGCCAATGCTTGTTGCCCATAAAATTCACTGGCTTACCTACAAAATATTTAAGCCTTTGATGAAAGTGAAGCATTATTCACTGCCAAACTTATTGGCGAAAAAAGAATTAGTCGTTGAGCTGATTCAAGATGATGCCACGGTAGATAATATTGTGGAGCAGGCAAGCATCTTATTAACTCAGGATATGAGTCATATCACTAAGCAGTTTAGTGACATCCAAAAAAATCTACAATGCAATGCCAGTCAAAAAGCCGCAGAGCAGGTACTTGCGCTAATTAACCATAAGTAAGAAGAGTATTATGCCAACTGAAGCTGAGTTTCAATTCCCACATCTTATTGTCGCTGGTGTCGATGAGGTTGGACGCGGTCCGCTTGTCGGGGGTGTGGTAACTGCCGCTGTTATCTTAGATCCAAATAACCCGATAGCAGGGCTTGCCGATTCAAAAAAATTGTCTGACAAAAAGCGCGATCTGTTGTTTGATGAAATTGTATTAAAGGCGAAGGCCTTCGCTATCGGTCGTGCTAATCCTCAAGAAATTGACCAGCTCAATATTTTGCATGCAACGATGCTGGCAATGCAGCGCGCCGTTGCGGGACTGAATATCACCCCCCAGCACGTACTGATTGATGGCAACAGAGTCCCACAACTTGCTATGTCTAGCCAAGCGGTAGTTAAAGGCGATGCTCGCGTTGAAGAAATTAGTGCGGCCTCTATTATTGCCAAAGTGACGCGTGATCGGGAAATGGAGGCCTTAGATAAGGAATATCCGCAGTTTGGGTTTGCTAAACACAAGGGCTACCCAACGAAACTTCATTTTGAAATGATAGAACAACACGGCGTAACAACTCATCATCGTAAAAGTTTTAAACCGGTGAAAAAAGCCCTCGGCTTATTGTAATAACCTCAATAGGACTTTATGTGTTAGATCCAAAATTTGTACATTTACGTGTTCACTCTGATTTTTCCATGGCCGATGGTGTTTCTAAGGTTGGAAAAATAGTCGGTAAAGTTGCTGGTCTTGGCATGCCCGCCGTGGCAATCACCGATTTAGTTAACCTTTGTGGGCTGGTTAAGTACTACGGCAGCGCGCATAACAACGGTATTAAACCGCTAATTGGCGCCGATATGTGGGTACTTAGCGATGAGTTCAATCAAGCCCCCTGGCGTATCACACTGCTGTGTATGAATAATGAAGGATATAAGAATCTAACCATACTCATTTCCAAGGCTTATCTTCGGGGTAAGTTTTTTGACAAGGCCTGCATCGATAAAGCATGGTTGGCTGAGCATGCTGATGGACTGATTATACTCTCGGGTGGCCGTGAGGGAGATATCGGATTAGCGTTATTAAAAGAGAATAACAACCTCGCTTTAGATTGTTTGGCTTTTTATCAAGAGCACTTTAGCGATCGTTTTTATCTCGAGCTATTACGCACAGGGCGAGAAAATGAAGAGCGCTATCTTCACTTGGCCGTTGCCCTTGCCAGTGCCCAAGATATTCCTGTGGTGGCAACGAATGAAGTGATGTTTCTTGCCGAAACTGATTTTGACATGCATGAAGTGCGTGTCGCTATCCATGATGGCTTTGGCTTAGCCGATCCGCGCCGGCCGAAAAATTATTCTGAGCAGCAGTATTTGCGTAGTGAAGAAGAAATGTGTGAGCTGTTTAGCGATGTGCCTACCGCACTATCAAATAGCGTTGAAATAGCCAAGCGTTGTAATGTGACCGTAAGATTGGGTGAATACTTCTTGCCTGATTATCCAACGGGTGACCTCCACATTAATGATTTTCTAGTCAAAGTGTCTGAAGAAGGGCTTGAGGAACGACTGGAGTTCCTGTTTCCAGATCCCGAGGAAAGAGCACGGGTACGTCCAGAGTATGATGAACGGCTAAAAGTCGAACTCGATGTTGTTAACAACATGGGGTTTCCTGGCTATTTCCTTATCGTAATGGAGTTTATTCAGTGGAGTAAAGATAATGACGTGCCAGTGGGACCCGGGCGTGGTTCTGGTGCTGGCTCGTTGGTGGCTTATGCACTGAAAATTACCGATCTTGACCCCTTGGAATATGACTTATTGTTTGAGCGCTTTCTAAATCCAGAACGTGTCTCGATGCCGGATTTTGACGTCGATTTCTGTATGGACGGTCGCGATCGCGTTATTGATCATGTTGCTGAATTGTATGGCCGTGATGCGGTATCGCAGATCATTACTTTTGGTACCATGGCTGCCAAAGCGGTTGTGCGCGATGTAGGTCGTGTGATGGGGCAGCCTTACGGCTTTGTTGAACGCCTAACCAAACTGATTCCGGCAGAGCCAGGGATGAATCTAACCAAGGCATGGGAAGTCGAGCCACAGTTAGAGCAACTTTATCAAGCTGATGAAGATGTGCGTGAATTGATTGATATGGCACGTCGCCTTGAAGGTACAACGCGAAATGCCGGTAAGCATGCGGGTGGTGTTGTTATTTCACCAACAATCATTACCGACTTTGCGCCAATATACTGTGACGATGAGGGTAATAATCCGGTTACCCAGTTTGATAAAAATGATGTTGAATCTGCTGGGCTGGTTAAATTCGATTTCCTGGGGCTGCGTACACTTACGATTATCAAGTGGGCGCTGGACCCACTTAACGAGCGCCGAGTTAAAGCTGGTCTAGAGCCAGTGATGATTGAATCCATCGACCTGGAAGATAAAAAATGTTTCGATATGCTAAAACGCTCCGAAACAACTGCGGTATTCCAGCTTGAGTCCCGGGGGATGAAAGAACTAATCAGCCGACTACTACCTGATTGTTTTGAAGATATTATCGCACTGGTAGCACTATTTAGACCAGGGCCACTGCAATCGGGCATGGTAGATAACTTCATCGACCGTAAACATGGCCGAGAAGAGGTTTCATATCCCGATCAACAATGGCAACACGAGTCATTAAAAGAAACGCTGGAACCAACCTACGGCATCATCTTATACCAAGAGCAAGTAATGCAAATTGCGCAGGTATTATCTGGCTATACCCTAGGTGGCGCCGATATGCTACGTCGTGCGATGGGTAAGAAGAAGCCTGAAGAAATGGCCAAACAGCGTTCCACATTTGAAGAAGGGGCGAAAAATAACGGCATTGACGGCGAATTGGCGATGAAAATCTTTGATTTGGTTGAAAAGTTTGCCGGCTATGGTTTTAATAAGTCACACTCTGCCGCTTATGCATTGGTTTCCTATCAAACCCTGTGGATGAAATGTCATTATCCAGCATATTTCATGGCGGCGGTAATGTCTGCCGACATGGATAACACAGATAAGATCGTTACATTAGTTGATGAATGTGCGCGAATGAAGATGAAGCTGCACCCACCTGATGTTAACTCCGGCGAGTATAAGTTCAGTGTTAATGAAAACGAAGAGATTGTTTACGGTATTGGCGCGATTAAAGGAGTTGGTGAAGGCCCTGTTGATGCAATCCTGGAGGCGCGTGCCGAAGGTGGCCCATTTAAAGACTTATTTGATTTTTGTGGACGGGTAAATACCAAGCGAATTAACAAGCGCGTACTGGAAAAGTTGGTTAAAGCAGGAGCGTTGGATAATTTAGGCCCGCATCGTGCTGCGCTAATGGCTTCCTTACCTGAGGCGATAAAAGCGTCTGAGCAACATGCAAAAGATCGTGCGGTAGGGCAAAATGATTTATTTGGCTTGCTCGCAAGTCATGATGACGATGTAACCCATGAGTTTGCCGATGTGATGCCATGGCCAGATAAAATCTGGCTTGATGGTGAACGCGAAACTTTAGGGTTATTCTTAACTGGGCACCCAATTAATCAGTATTTACCTGAACTACGTCATTATACGCGATGCCGTTTAAAAGATATGGTGCCAACAGAAAGAGGTCAGGTCGTAAAAGCTGCGGGTCTTGTGATCGCTTCTCGAGTGATGGTAACTAAACGTGGTTCGAAGATGGGGATCTTGACCATTGATGACAAAAGTGGTCGTTTAGAAGCGATGTTATACAGCGAAACGCTGGAAAAATACCAAGAATTGCTACAAAAAGACAAAATATTGGTCTTAGAAGGAGAGGTCAGCTTTGATGATTTTTCTGGGGGTAATAGAATGTCGGTTAAAGAAGTCTATGACATTGCAACTGCGCGTGAGCGATTTGCAACGGCATTAGAAATTAAGATAGACCAACAACAAGTCACCCAAGACTTTTTTACTCGTTTTAACCAAGTGTTAGAACCATTTCAATATGGTGCGCTTCCGGTAAATGTGTTCTATAGTCGTGCTGAGGCAACTGCAAATTTGCAGCTTGGCATCCAATGGCGTGTAACACCGGACGATGAGTTGTTGGATAATTTACGAATGTTGCTTGGAAATAAGCACGTTCGTCTCAAATTCAGTTAAGTTAGACTATATTTAGATTAACTTAACGACACTATTTAAAGAGAATGATTAATGAGTCAGAATTTTTTAGAGTTTGAAAAGCCGATTGCGGAATTACATGCACAGATTGATGAGCTACGTAATGTAAGCAGCAACAGTTCGTTAAATATTGATTTAGCCGAAGAGATCAAAAAATTGGAAGAAAAGAGTGTCTCAATGGCACAGAAAATCTTCTCTGATCTCGGTCCTTGGCAAATCAGTCAATTGGCACGTCATCCAGAGCGTCCTTATACGTATGACTACATCGAGCGTGTATTCGAAGACTTTGACGAAATATATGGTGATAGAGCGTACGCTGATGATAAAGCGATTATCGGCGGTACGGCACGTCTAAATGGCAAACCGGTAATGATTATCGGACACCAGAAAGGGCGTTCAACGAAAGAAAAAGTGAAGCGTAATTTTGGTATGCCACGCCCCGAAGGCTATCGTAAAGCACTACGCCTAATGGAAATGGCGGAACGTTTTAAGATGCCAATTATTACCCTGATTGACACTCCTGGAGCTTACCCTGGTGTTGGCGCTGAAGAGCGTGGTCAATCTGAAGCTATCGCTAAAAACCTAAAAGTAATGGCTGGCTTAAAAGTGCCGGTTATCTGTACCGTTATCGGTGAAGGTGGTAGTGGCGGTGCACTAGCCATTGGTGTTGGTGATACGGTGAATATGCTGCAATATAGCACTTATTCGGTTATCTCACCTGAGGGCTGTGCCTCAATTCTTTGGAAAAGTGCCGACAAAGCATCATTAGCTGCCGAAGCGATGGGGATTACCTCTGAACGTTTATTGTCATTAGATCTTATCGATAATATTATCGATGAGCCGCTGGGCGGAGCGCACCGTGACTATGAAGCAATGTCAAAGAATCTAAAGCAAACCCTAACTAATCAGTTAGCAACCTTACAATCCTTAGATACCGACACATTACTTGACAATCGCTACAAGCGCCTAATGTCATTTGGTTACTGCTAATTCGTTTGGTAAGTTAATTAAGGTATACTAAAACCACCATTTATGGTGGTTTTTTTTTAACTGGAAAATAATTGATGAGCATTCAACACCGAGTTGCAGATGTAATCACGCAACACGTGTCAACTGGCAATAAAATAATCCTTGCACTAAGCGGTGGTATTGATTCAGTGGTACTACTGGATATATTAAGTCGCTTGTCACTGAGCAATAACAACGTGGTGGCAGTGCACGTACATCACGGATTGAGCGCTAAAGCCGATGCTTGGTTAGCGTTTTGCAAACAGTTGTGCCAGCAATATCAGATCCAATTTTTCAGTGAACATGTTCACCTCAAGAGTTTGGACAAGGGGATTGAGGCTGCGGCGCGTCAGGCAAGATATCAGGCGTTAGCGAAGCATATGGAGCGAGATGCGCTACTACTAACAGCACAACACCAAGATGACCAGTGTGAGACGCTGTTGTTGGCACTTAAGCGAGGATCTGGGGTTCGTGGCCTGGCTGCAATGCCAACAACGCTGCCGTTTAAGCAGGGGATACTGTTACGCCCACTGCTTAGGGTGCCTCGTGAGGCTATTGAAAAGTATGCGGCTTCAAAACAGCTCCGTTGGGTAGAAGATGATAGCAACAGTGAAACTAAATTTGATCGCAATTTTTTGCGTTTAGATGTGTTACCTGAGCTTAACAAACGCTGGCCAGGGTTTAGTGCGAATGTTGCGCGCAGTGCAGAGTTGTGCCAACAAGCTAATTATTTATTAGATGAAATTGCCGAGCAAGACTTGAATGCAATTCAGCTTACTCACGACAAACTATGCCTAACGTTAATGGCGGGAATGTCCCCCCCTAGAATTAACAATGTGCTGCGCATGTGGCTGCGCCAATTTGACTTAGCCATGCCTTCACAACAGGTGATGGAACAAATTGTGGTGCAGATGCTACAAGCAAAAGACGACAGTGATCCCGTGATAGCGCTTGGCGCGTTTAGCTTAAGACGCTATAAGAGAGTGCTTTATATCGTATCAGAAGAAAGGAAGTTAATTCATAATACCTTTTCCTGGGCCTTGAGCCATCCTTTATCGCTAGGGGAGGGGATGGGCGAGTTAGTTGCTACCGATACAAAAGATGAACTGGCACTACGCAAACCCCGCGTTGAGGAGCAAGTGACTATTCGTTTTGCTATTCCGGGGGCAACCACATCATGGCCTATTGGCCGTGACAAACGCCGCACCGTGAAGAAGTTAATGCAAGAGTATCACGTGCCTACCTGGCAACGTCGCTTGGTTCCATTTGTGTTTTATGGCGAGAAATTAGTGGCGGCTGTTGGCTTGTGGGTGGATAAAGATTACACGGCCTGCGCCAAGCAACAGGCCATCAAAGTTGAACATATAGGCTAGCAGGCAAAGTAAGTATTTTTTCCTGCCTTTTTAGATTTATAAAGGGCATTATCGGCACGTTCAGTCAGCATTGCGTTAGAGTCTCCTGCGCGCCAATTAGTGATCCCTATGCTAGCGGTAACGCAGTGTTTATTCATCAGGTCGTTGTCTAATGTGGATTGTAAGATCCGGCCTGCCACTAAACTTGGGTTTAAGTGGTCGGCATGGGCAAGTAATAAAACGAACTCATCACCACCAAAGCGAAATACATGGTCATTGGTTCGCACAGCGCCAGTTAGAATTTTTGCAAACTCTTGAAGCACGCGGTCGCCTTCAGTGTGCCCGTGATCGTCATTGACGTTCTTAAAGTTGTCTAAGTCGAGCAAAACGACGCTAAATGAGCGATTTTCACGCTGTGCTGTGGCTTTCATGCTGCCTAATAATTCTTCGTAGTAGCTGCGGTTACCCAGTCCGGTTAAATAATCACGAAAGCTTAGTCTTTTATTGCGTTCAAAGGCTAATACATTGCTAAGTGGCTGGAGTAATTGATATTCCAAAGAGGCAATTAGCTGCCGAGAAGAGGCAGATAAGGGCGCTGATGATAGGTATTTTACGCTACCAACGACGCTATTTCTTATATTCAATTCGCTCTCAAGTGAACATTTACTGGCTTGTGAATATTTAAGTTGATAAGGCTGATCGAGGTAAAACTCTAAGCCTGTTATCGGCAAGCGCAGACACAGTTCTTTTGCATAAATGGCTAGTAAAGGCTGTAAATCAATAGCGGTATTTAGCTTTTCCAAGAAGGCAAGTTTATCAACGGCTCGGCGCACAGTGGCGCTACGAGTTTCGTTAAACTCTTTCGCTAGTGAAGTGAATTCATTCGCGTCAATTTCATTTGAACCGATATTTAGTCGTTGCATAACGGCCTCTCTTTAAGCAATACCTTGGCATTTCTACTCTCATCAATTGCCGTAGTACTTGGTTCTGTGGCTATCAATTTTTTGACAGTCACCTTCTCTCAAGTTTAAGTAAGCATTATGTGTGCCAATATTTATTGGTCGGTGCAGGACAATATTATGAGAGATTGTTCTAGTTATCTATGTGCGTTATTTGAAATATCAGGTAGAGTGTTTACATCTGTTTTGTTGTTATGGATTACGAATAGAAGATGGAAAAACCGTTAATAATATCAATATTAATTTCGCTTATCTTAGTGATCGGCGTGTTATTGTTATGTCGACGGACTCATGTGCCACCCATTATCGGTTATCTCTTAACGGGTATTTTGGTTGGCCCCAGCGTATTCAACTTGTTGCCAGACTCACAGCAAATTCATTTCTTGGCGGAATTAGGGGTTGTCTTTTTACTATTCTCACTAGGTTTGGAATTCTCCCTCCCTAAGTTGATGTCAATGAAAAGCCTTGTATTTGGCCTAGGCTCAGCTCAGGTTATTATTACTGCCGGCATTGTTTCATGCGTGTGTCGCTATATTGGGTTTGAATGGGCGCAAGCCAGTATTATTGGTGCCGTAGTCGCCCTGTCATCGACAGCTATTGTAATAAAGCAGCTATCAGAAATGCGGCAAAACAATAGCACAAGCGGCCAAATGGCCATTTCTGTATTGCTTTTCCAAGACTTGGCAGTGGTACCGATCCTTATCGTTATCCCGATGTTAGGCGCCGATGCCGACTTTGGTCTGTCATTACTCTTTGCGCTCGCAAAGGGGATTGTCGCCTTTGTGGTTATATTTTTTGCTGGTAAGTGGCTACTACCTAGGCTTTTTGATGAGATTGCACGTGCGCGCTCTGATGAGCTTTTTGTTCTTACTACCATTATGGTGGTTGTTATTACTGGCGCGTTAACTTATTCATTAGGTTTGTCAGCCGCTTTAGGGGCTTTTTTATCTGGAATGATGTTAGGGGAAAGTAAATACCGCCATCAGCTTGATGCCGATATTCGTCCATTTAAAGATGTTTTAATGGGGCTTTTCTTTGTCTCTGTTGGCATGATGCTGGAGCTAACGCTGCTGGCAGAACAATGGCAAATATTAGTATTTTTATTGCCGCTGCTGATTGTTCTAAAAGCAGCAATAGTGTCTTTAATTTATTTTCGCCGGCGGCCATTGCGTCGTAGCGCGTTTAAAAGCGGACTGTATTTAGCCCAGATTGGCGAGTTTGGCTTTGTCGTTATTGCCCTGGCAAAAAACTATCAACTGCTGCCCGCCAATACGGTGTCATTAATTATTGCGCTTGGCGTATTAAGTATGGGGCTAACCCCACTGTTGATGAATTATGCCGATAAACTCGCCAAGCGGCTTATTAGTGGGCACAATCTACTAGAAAAACCATTGCCTATCCCTGACAGTTGTCCATTAATGGAGGAGCATGTTGTGATTTGTGGCTTTGGTCGGGTGGGGCAAACGATTGCCCGATTCTTGCGTAAGGAAGCTATTCCTTATATTGCAATGGATCACGACGTGATGCGCGTACAAGAAGCGCTAAGAGGCGGCGAAAATGTATTATTTGGCGACGGGCGTCAGCGTGATATTTTGAAAAGTTGCCACGCCGATAAAGCCAAGTTAGTCATTATCACTTTTGATGACCATCATAGCGCGATGCAGGTGCTAAGTACTTGCAATGAGATGGAAAAAGAAATCAAGGTAGTCATCAGGACAAGAGATGACGCGATGATGAAAAGCTTCAAAGACGCTGGCGCACAGACGGTAGTGCCTGAGTCACTTGAAGGCAGCTTGATGTTAATTTCACAAGTATTATTTATGACGGGGGTACCAATGAGCCGTGTCCTAAAGCGTATCCAGATTGAACGTAAAAACCAATATCAATTTATGCATGGTTTTTTTCATGGCGATGAATCTTCACATCAGATGGACTCCGATCTCGAACAGCTTCATGCGGTTTCACTACCATTTGGGGCGCATGCGGTCGGTATGAAATTCTCACAGCTACCATTAGAAAGATTAAGAATTGAGGTTCGTGGCATCAGGCGCAGCCATCAAGAGATAACCACGCCGGAAGATGACTTTATTTTGACCTCGCGTGATGTGCTAGTACTATGTGGTAAACCGCGCAGGGTAGAGCGTGCAGAGCGCTACTTACTTAATGGCGGGTAAGTAGCAGCGGTATAACTTAGGCGCTTAGCCGCCTGGTGCCGTGAAAATGCTGTTTTACTGGTGGTAATTTATCGATGCCTAAAAAATCTATCAGCTGTGATTTTTGCGCCATGCCATCTTTATACCCAGCCTCAATTAACTCTCGACAATAGGCTTGTTCAAATAATAAATAACTGGTGATACTCGACTCACTGTTTTTACTAATACCAATAGATGCCAGTAGTAGCCTAATCGCCCACGGAATATCATCAAAATGGTTATGGGCTAGCCGATTAATATCAATACTCGGATTGATTAGCATAGTTTCAACTCTGCGCAGTCCAAGTTTTTTTTGCGTTGTTGTATCTATTTTATCAATGGTATTATTAATACGTTGGGCCCGCTCTATATCTGAATCAAGGGTGTCACTAAATACACTATCGAGTAGATGACCCGCGATACTTGATGCGCTGGGGTGTTTAATCTGCTGGTGTTTCATTTGATCGTGTGGGGAGTCTAAACCGATACACAGGATTTTATCAGCCCCTAAATGAATCGGGGTACTAAGTGGTGATAGTTGATGGACTGATCCATCGCCATAAAATGCTTGACGTACTTCTACAGCGGGAAACACCAGCGGTAATGCGGAAGAAGCCATTAAGTGTTCAAAATTCAGGGTGCCACGGGCACTTTCGCGCTTTGAGCGATGCCAATCTTCAATGTTAGGGTGTCCTTGATAAAAAGATACTGAGTTGCCTGTTTGATAGCTAGAGGCAGTTACCGACAGCGCATGCAAATAGCCATTACTAATGTTTCGTTCTAAACGCTCAAAAGGGACCACCTGCTTAAGTAATTCGCGCAATGGTGCATTGTCCAGCAAAGAAGTTGGTCTGTTACGGTACAAGTCGCTGCGCATCCATTTGGTGACATTATTAAACATAAAGCGTGTCACATGGCCAAAATTACTGCAGTATATTTGTTCTGTGCGCATATTGCGCCATATCCAATCAAGCTTTTTAACGCCCAAATGAAAAGATGAGGCATAACAACCTAATGCCGTGGAGTTTAATGCACCGGCTGAGGTGCCACAGAGTATTGGAAAAGGGATACCATGATTGCGCGGATAGAAGGTAGCAATAGCTTTTAATACACCAATTTGATAGGCGCCTCGGGCACCACCACCGCTTAATAACAATGCAGTCTTATTGCTCTCACTATTGTTACTTTTATCACTCAATATCATTAATGGAAACTCCTTAAATTACCCAACTCATCTAATCTAGCAAACTCTTTAATTTTTATTAAGTATTTAATTATATTCAATATAACGTAGAATCACTGGTTAAGGCTCTATTATTGGTAACCCCTTGTATGAATATTATTATTGCGCCAGACATTTTTGGAATCACGCCAAGCTTAAATAAATTGGTAAAAAACCTCTCAAAACAAGCTGCTGTTGCTATTATCGACCCTTATCACGGTGAAGAAATGGCTTTTGAAGATGAGGAGCAAGCTTATCAGGCGTTTCTTGATGAAGGCGGACTTGATGTTTATACAGAGCAGCTTAAAGTCATATTGACCTATATAGAACAGCCCGTTGTGTTAATCGGTTTTAGTGCTGGTGCAAGTGCGCTGTGGAGACTCACGGACAAGAAGCTAGGGCTGCACGCAAGACATTTTATTGGATTTTATCCGGGGCAAATTAGACATCATATGGATGTTGAGCCTCATATTCCCACGACGCTTTTAATGCCTAAGCAGGAAGCTCATTTTGATTTACAAGCGGTAATTAAGCAGCTTCCGGCTAGCGAGTCGCTTTGTGTAACGCAATTTGACTTGGCCCATGGGTTTATGAACCCTGCCTCTGCTGGTTATGATAAACAGGCAAGCGCGACAATCGAAAAACTAATAAGCGATACTAAACTAATCGCCGACCCCAAGGCCTTTAGAGCAAAAAAGCCATCAGTTTGAGCTGATGGCTTTAATGAAAGTTAGAGCAAGTTAGTTTATGCTAACTTTTCCTTGATGAAGTTGACCATATCATCTACGGCAACTTCTTGTTTTTGACCATCTTGACGTGACTTATATTCCAGAACGCCGTTATCAAGGCTACGCTGGCCAATAACAACAGTGTGTGGAATACCAACAAGTTCCATATCCGCAAACATCACACCTGCACGTTCTTTTCTATCATCAAACAGCACTTCGATGCCCGCATCTTGTAATTGCTCGTATAAATCGTGTGCTGCTTTGCTAACAGTTTCAGATTTTTGCATGTTCATTGGCACGATAACCACTTTAAACGGTGCGATTTCGCTAGGCCAGATAATACCGTTGTCATCATGGTTTTGTTCAATCGCCGCAGCGACGATACGAGAAACACCAACACCATAACAACCCATATTTAGGATTTGCTGTTTACCTTGCTCGTTTAGTACGCCCGCATTCATTGCTTCTGCATACTTATTACCAAGTTGGAAAATATGACCAACTTCGATACCACGTTTAATTTCTACTGTTCCTTGACCACAAGGGCTAGGGTCACCGGCTTCAATGTTGCGTAAATCAGCTATTTGATAATCGCTGATATCACGATCCCAGTTGGCGCCAGTGTAGTGAACACCATTTTCATTGGCGCCACAAACAAAGTCACTTAAATGAGCGGCACTGCGATCAACAATCACAGGAATATTTAACCCGATTGGACCGATAGAGCCAGGGCTTGCTTTAGCTGCTTCCTTAACCTGCTCATCTGTTGCAAACTCAAGTGGCGCAGCAACGCCTGCTACTTTTTCTGCTTTTACATCGTTTAGCTCATGGTCGCCACGAAGAACCAGAGCGACGACTGGCGCTTCTTCACTATCACCAACAACAAGCAAGGTTTTCACTGTCGTACTTGCGTCAACCTTTAGTAGCGCAGAAACCTCCTCAATGGTGCGAACCTTTGGCGTATCTACTTTACTTAGTTCTTGTGACGGCGCTGCGCGCTCTCCTGTCGGTGCCAGTGCTTCCGCTTTCTCTATATTTGCTGCGTAATCAGAACCGTTACTAAAAACGATTGCATCTTCACCAGATTCAGCCAGTACGTGGAACTCATGTGACAATGCGCCGCCGATGCTGCCGCTATCAGCTAGCACTGGGCGGTAATCCAGGCCTAATCTATCAAAGATGCGACAGTATGCCTGGAACATTGTTTGGTATGTTTTTTCCATACACTCATCGGAGATATGGAATGAGTAAGCATCTTTCATTAAAAACTCACGTGAACGCATTACACCAAAGCGTGGGCGTACTTCGTCGCGGAATTTAGTTTGAATCTGGAACAAATTCATTGGTAATTGCTTGTAACTCTTAAGTTGGTTACGCACCATGTCGGTGATCACTTCTTCATGAGTTGGACCAAGAACAAACGGGCGCTCATGACGATCTTTAAGACGTAATAGTTCAGGGCCAAATTGCTCAATACGACCGGTTTCTGTCCAAAGATCGGCTGGCTGAACCATCGGCATTAGTACTTCAACACTGCCGGCGCGTTCCATCTCTTGGCGCACAATGTTTTCTACTTTTTTCATCACGCGTAAGCCAGAGGGTAGCCAAGTGTAAAGACCTGACGCAAGACGGCGAACCATACCTGCACGGATCATTAGCTGATGAGAAACAATCTCTGCATCATTTGGAGTTTCTTTTTGAGTGGCTAGTAGATAGCTGGTGGTACGCATGAATCAACACCTTAACAATTAATGTGAATTGGAAAATTTTAAAGGCGAATTGTAGCAGGCATTGCCTGGCAATGCACCATTATACCAATTTGATTAAATTTGTTCCCATTGAGAGAAATTACTTAATCGGATTGGTATGACATTAGTCTTAGATATCTGTATCAATAAGCGTGATATTAGTTACTATGGTGCGGTTTTCTATGACGCGCCAACGAACATCAAACTGATAAAGTTCAACGGCATATTCTTTGTCATCCGCTTTATTTTTTTTATAGGCTGGTCGGGGATCTTGAGCCAATACTTGTTCTATCAGTTGTTTGAAATCAGTAGGCGTGGAGACGCTGTCTAAAAAGGTCTGTGCTTGCGCGCTAAACTCAACGACCATCGGCGTCAATGGTGCCTCTTGTGCGAAACCACCGTCGGCTTCATTAATGATGTCAGAGTAGGGGACGTAGGGTTTTATATCAAAGATAGGTGTGCCATCTACTAAGTCTGCTCCACTAATTTGAATGCTAGCTTTATTATTATCAACTATGACTTGCTCAAGTTTGACAGCGGACATGCCTAAACCGTTTGGCCGAAAAGTCGCGCGGGTAGCAAAGACTCCGGTTTTTTTATTGCCACCTAGCCTAGGAGGGCGTACAAGCGGTGTCCAGCCTTGTTGGATATTTTGATGAAAACTGAAAATTAGCCACAGGTGAGAAAATTGTTCTAAATCCCTGACTAGATCAGGATGGTTGTAATCATCTTCCAGTTCAATGATTGCAAGCGCTGCTGTTGCTAAACGCGGTTGACGTGGGATAGCAAATTTTTGTTTAAACGGGGACTTGATGTGTCCGATGGGGGAAATAAGTGTCGACTTGCTCATTGGGACTTAATCAATTTGTTGAGAGTGGCGGTATAAATTTCAGGCAATAAAAAAGGGCAAGCAATGCTTCCCCTTTTTTTGCTGCAAGTTTAAAAATTAAACTACAGTGATGTTCTCAGCTTGAGGACCTTTTTGACCTTGAGTTACAGTGAACTCAACTTTTTGGCCTTCTGCAAGAGTTTTGAAGCCGTTACCAGTGATTGCGCTGAAGTGAGCGAAAACGTCTGGACCAGACTCTTGAGAAATGAAACCGAAACCTTTAGATTCGTTGAACCATTTTACTGTACCAGTAGTAGTAGACATAGTAATATCCTATTTTTTAAGTAATTGAAGTCTAAATATTTAGACTGTGGTGCTGTAAGTGTTGCTATTACTTATGTAAAACAAGGCGAATATCTAAGGTACTATAAAGTAGAATAGAACATCGAAATTTGAGCATAAATATAAGAAGTACTTGCAAGCTGAAAATCATTATATATGGCATTTTAAGTGAGTCAAACATTATTTGTTAAAAAACTTGATGTTTTTTTGAACTTTTATTGAGTAAACGGTTTCCCTATCTAAACGTAGGTTATTGGATTGTTGAGAATTATATAAATACCTTAAAATTATTGTGTGTATTGGCAAGGATATAGCTAGGCAATAGGGCCAAGAGCTTCCACTGTGGCTGGGAAGTATTATCATTGATTCAATGGAAAAGCCCAAGGGCAATGGTTATGGAAGAAAAAACAAAGATGGCGCCCAAGGGCGCCATCTATAAGATTACTTTCCTTTTTGTTGATACTTGTCATATAACTGGCGGTGGCGATTGTTTAGATCAACCGCACGGCCATCAATTAGCATTAACTCAATACCATGGCTTTGATAATCTAATACGTCGCCTTTACTGATAATAAGCGATGCGGATTTACCAACTTCAAGTGAGCCTAGTTTATCGTCAACACCTAGTAGTTTGGCTGGTGTTAGGGTAATCGCTTTAAGCGCTTGTTCTTTACCTAAACCGTATTTTGCTGCCATACCCGCTGCAAACGCCAGGGAACGACTATCCCACGCGCTTTCGTAACCAATTGTTACGTTAACGCCTGCGGCATGGAGCATTGCTGGGGTTTTAAATGCTTGGTCGATATCTTCATCATCACGTGACGGTAAACCAAATGCATTGGTGTATATAACCGGTATCTTTTCACTAGCCAGTTGCTTAGCAACCATCCAGGCATCGCTAGCGCCAACTAGCACCATATCAAATTGATGTTGTTGATTAAAGCGCAGTGCCTGCTCTATTTCACCAATATCCTGGGCGTGTACGAACAGTTTTTTACTGCCTTGCCATAAGCCAAGCATCGCGTGCCAGCGAACGTCTTGCTCAATCGTTTTATCATGCTGGTAGGCTAAGTAGTATTGCTTAGACTGCTCAATATAATCAGTTAAGCGCTTTAATTTCGCTTGGTAGGCTTTTTTAGCTTTGGGTAAGCGCTTCTTCGATACCCACCAGCCCGGCTGTGATGGCCAAAACAAGTGAACTCCTAAAGCACTTTTTACCATACCATCTTCAACATTCCACGCATCAAGGTTGACGAGTGATGATTGACCACCAAATAAGCCACCGGCAGGCGTTACTTGAACGTGGGTAATACCATTGGCACGTATGGTGGGAATGATCTCAGAATCAGGGTTATAGGCAACGTGCGCTAGCAGGTGTGGGTTGTCTTCACCGACTTCGTTAATATCTACAGTTGCTTTAACTGCTTCTATTTCACGCAGGCCAAGTTGGCTCACCGTTGAAATTAATCCAGGGTAAACATGCTTGCCTTTAGCGTCGATAACGCGAGCATCTTTGGGCTGGCTAATGTCTTTGGCAATTTTGCTAATTTTTCCATCGACTAACAGCAGATCTGTGTCGGATAACGTGCCGTTGCTAACCGTGTGTAATGTTGCACTTTTAATCAAGATTGGCTGGCTTTGCTTTTTCCCAGGCACCATATCATGGGCGAAACTCATCTGAGCCAATGTCAGGGTACAAACAGCTGCCGCAACAATTGCTTTAAGCGGGGTATTAATAAAACTCATTATAGGTGTACTCCATGGTCTAAGTGTTGTTGCCATGTGTCATGATTGTCTTCACAGTGCCAAGCTGGTTGCAGCATTTTCTCTGTGGCGCTTAATGCTGTAGTTGCTTTGGCTTTTGATTTATCAGCCATTAATTTGTTTAATAGCTTAGCTTTCTCTTGGCGAACGCTTTGGCGCTGAGCTTTATCATCATCGATGTTGTAATAATTACGCCCGGCGATCCACGTTTGTTGAGCCTGAGCATAAACCGATAGCGGATTGTTGTCCCAGATAACAAAATCAGCTTGCTTGCCTTTAGCAATGCTACCAACGCGATCATCAATTTTTAGTTGCTTGGCAGGATTAATGGTGACCATATCCCAAGCATCTTCTGGTGACATACCACAATAAGTAATTGACTTAGCTGCCTCTTGGTTGAGGCGGCGCTGTAAATCTCGGCTGTCAGAATTGATACTGGTTAATACGCCGCGCTGTGCCATTAAACAGGCATTCTGTGGTATTGCATCATAGACTTCAAACTTATAGCCCCACCAGTCGGCAAATGTTGAACCGCCAGCGCCATGTTTAGCCATTTCATCAGCGAGCTTGTAGCCCTCCAAAATATGGGTGAAGGTAGTGACTTTAAAGTCAAATGATTCGGCCAGACGTAAGAACATTAAAATTTCAGACTGCACGTAGGAGTGAATATGTACATGACGCTTGGCATTAAGAATTTCGACAAGCGTTTCTAGGCGATAATCTCGGCGTAACGGTGCTGCCTTGCGTTTTTTAGAACGACTTAGTTCATCGTAATCTTTCTGTGCTTGTTCATATTCTCTTGCGCGTTGGAACGCATCTTTCATTAATGCTTCAACACCCATGCGTGTTTGAGGGTAGCGAGTATTGGCGATGCTCCAATTACTTTGTTTTACATTTTCACCCAAGGCTAATTTGATAGTGCCAGGCGCCTTAGCGTACTTCATGTTTTGCGCTGACTCTCCCCATTTCAATTGGATTACTTGGCCCTGGCCACCAATTGGGTTAGCGCTACCGTGAAGTAGTTGAGCGGTAGTTGTACCACCTGCAAGGCTGCGGTAAATGTGAATATCGTCAGGGTTAATTACATCGCCAATTTGCACTTCAGCTGTGATTGCCTCTGATGATTCGTTTACACCGCGCGAAATTGCAATGTGCGAATGCTCATCAATAATACCGGCAGTTAGGTGTTTACCTGTAGCATCGATCACCGTATAACCAGAGGGAGTTTTTAAGTCTTTACCGATTTTCTTAAATTTCCCCTTGGCAACAAGTACATCAGTGTTGTTGAGGATCCCTTTATCGTGTGAAGTCCATACAGTGGCGTTCTTTATATGCAGCTTTTGTTCTTGTGGTAACTTGGTTTGGCCAAAAGCACGGTTAGGCCAAGTTAGTTCGCTGATATATTCGATTGATTCAGCGTTTTTTGCACTTTCATCATCAGTTGAGCTATCGACCGCAGTGGCACTAATTAATTCCTGATGCTGGTTTGCATCAATTTGGCGACCATTTAAGTTTATGCCATCGCTATCTTTCCAAAAACGATAACGGATAACCTGTTGGCTCTCGGTAACAACAAAGCTAACACTGTCAGCAGACTTAGTGACTTGGCTTAATTTAAGCTTTTTATCGCCTTGTTTTAAGGTCACCTTTGCTTTCTTTTCCGTTAGCTCTATGTTCAGTGCAAGCTTTTCGTTGCTTTGCTTACTGACAAATTCATAGTCCCCACTTAAGCTGATGTGATTGCTTTCGATAATGGTATTTTTTTGCCCTTGGGTCCAAACCGACACAATGGCACCGTCATCGAAGATGTTGCCCTTTGATATAATAAAATCAGCGTAATAACCGGCGCTCAACTGACCTGCTTTGTCTGCCACTCCTGCAATTTTTGCTGGGTTTGTGGTCAACGCGGCTAATGCAGCGCGCTCAGAGAAACCGTGTTTTACGACTTTACGTAAATTGTCTAAAAAGTCTTTAGCTTTTACACCATGGCTGGTAATGGATAAATTGAGCTTTGATTTTTCTAACGCGGCTAAATTTCCAGGACTGCGCTCCCAATGACGCAGATCAGCTAAGTCGATGTCGCGACCCTGGGTTTGACCCAACTCCGGCTTTTTGGCGAAACTAAGCGGGAGTACGAGGTTAGCGTTAAGTTGGCCAATCTCTGTCAGGCGGGCGTATTCAAAGCCACTGCCTAGTAGTGTTGGCTTAATATCAAAGCTCTTAAGTAATTTGGCCGCGCGCAATAATGATTGTTCATTCTTTGTGGTGAAAAATGCACCTTGTTGCTCTATATTTTCTAAGGCATTAAGTGCAGCGTTGTACTCAATTTTCTCGCCGTCAACACTAATACCTTTCGGGTAAGCCTCCTGGTACCAATTAGCATCGGAAAATGATTGGCGTAGTAGGGCAATACTTCCCATTAACGAGGTAGGATAGCGTTGCGGTGAACTCCCTTTATCAAATGAAGCAAAATGTTGTGCGTACGGTTGATAAATAAGATCATTAGCTATTCCTTTCGCCAATGAAACAGTCGCTCCGCGACCTTGCAGCAACCCATCATGCTTTGCGATTTGTACTGCGGTAAAGCCATTGGCTAAGTAATCTTTAGCGCTCTTTTTGTCTGGTGCAAAATGATCGACCCAGTTAATTTGCGCATGCATAGCACCATTGGCTGCATTTCCGCCTACACGGTCAATTTGATAAATTGGGGCACGTTGTTCTTTTTTGGGATAGTCGTAATTGATGCCATACTGCGAGTAGGTATCAATAAAACCTGGGTAGATCGTGTATCCCTTCAAATCAATAACCAGTGAACCCTTGGCTGGCTTGATCTTGCTACCAACGGCTTGGATATGACCATTGTTTATAATTAACGTGGCATTGGTCAGTGTTGTTCCTGGTTTTTGTACTATGGTGGCATTGGTAAATGTCACCAGGCTTGGCGTTTTATGATGCATTCCTATCACAGGTGATGTTTGATCTGCCAACACGGGGTGGCTGAGCATTGCTGTAATAATCGATACATATAGAGCTCTTTTTATCATCTATATTTCTCTTTATGGCGGGGGCGAAAGTTAAACCCATTACTCTAATCTTTATCGGCTTAACAGTCAGTTAAATTCGAAACTATCGCGTATAAAAGTGTAAATATTTGTTACGTTTAGCGATGTTTCATGAATTTTAACGTTATGCTAGCTTAACAAAAGGTATTTATGGCTAGTTATAATGGCGTGTTTTCGTTGTTGAATTGGTGTGTATGCAGTATTTTTACGCTAAATGTTTGGTTTCTTAGTCTAAATTACTAACGCTAACTATACTTAAACACAGTGCTTGAATAGATTTAAGCATCGATTACAAAATAAAAGAGGAAATGAGTATGGGTATTTTGTCATGGATTTTCTTAGGTTTGATCGCTGGAATGTTGGCTAAATGGTTTATGCCGGGGAAAGATGGTGGTGGTTTTATTATGACTGTCATTCTTGGTATCGCAGGTTCATTTGTTGGCGGTTTTGTCGGCAGTTTCTTTGGCTTGGGGACAACGGGGGAATTAAGTCTCGGTAGTATTCTGACCGCCACCGCAGGTGCCTTCATTTTATTATTTATTTATAACAAATTTATAAAGTAACCGACTGCCCTTGAAAGTGCCGCTTAAATGCGGCATTTTGCTAACTTTGCCCATTTGATTAAATAGTTGAACACTTAATTAATCGAATGGGTATTATCTATGTGTTAACACATAGCGCCGCTCTGGCCGACCGACGGTTCCATACTCAATGTCTGCTTTCACTTCGTTATTGTTAAGTAAGAATTCAAGATAGCGTCTTGCTGTGGTACGACTCGTTCCAATACAATCTGCCATTGCCTCTGCCGTATAGGCTATGGTGGCATCGTCAATCATTACCGCACGCACTTTATCTAAGGTGATAGGGTCAATGCCCTTGGGGACTGATTTTGTTGGCGTTGGCTCTTGATGTTGTTGTCCTAAAAAGAGATCGACATCTTCTTGTTCTAAGGTTGCGCTGTTGGCTAATTTCTCACTGTATTGTAAATAACGTTGTAAGGTTAGATTTAAGCGACTAAAAGAAATCGGTTTGAGAATATAATCAAATACACCGTGAGTTATCGAGGTTTGAATGACTTCAGTATCTTTTGCCGCAGTGATCATTACCACCGATATTTTCGCATCACTCAAATTGGCCCGAATATACTTGAGTACCTCAAGGCCACTACCTTCACTTAAGGTAATATCAAGGAAAATAAGCTCCGGTTCAAAGCATACTAATACGTCGATTGCTTCCTGCGCTTTTGCCGCTATCCCTACGACTTCGTATTCTTCAAAGTTATTGACTGTTTTTGCAAGTATTGTAGCAATTCGATTATCATCTTCGACAATCAATACATTTCGTTTATTCATAGGGACTCTTGCCTAACTGGTTGTTTTGGAACATACACTGTCATGACTGTGCCATGAGGTTTTGCTGGACTAATTGATAGAGAACCGCCTATTTGGTCAAGGCAGCTTTTGACTAAATACATACCAATGCCATGCCCCATGTCGGTTTTGTTGGTGGTGCCGAGGCTGAAAATATCTTGTAGGCGATTTTCATTAATGCCACTACCGTTGTCTTCTATTTCAAAAATAATGTCCGGGCCCAGGTCGGTAATTGCCAACGTGACTTTAGCCTGCTGGCTATCACGGTTAGCTTGCATGCTTGCATCAAATGCATTGTCAATTAAGTTGCCAATGATGGTTACAAGTTTCTCGTGTGGGATATGTCGTGGTATCTCACAAAGACTACTCTCAGGCTCGATAACAAAATCGATATGCTGCTCTTTAGCGGCATTATATTTGCCTAGGATAAGCCCGGCGATAATCGGATCCGGGACGGCGCGCAATAAAAACTCGATTAAGTCTTGATACCCTTCGGTTTCATTTGAAATTAACTCCAACGCCTCGTCAATTGAGCCAATTTGAATTAAGCCGCCGATGGTATTCAATTTATTAGAGTATTCGTGGGTTTGTACCCGAAGCATGGTGGAGAATTGTTCAACTTGTGATAGTTTTTTGCTAAGTGCAATCAGCTCATCTTTTAGCTGAAAGGTTAAAACAACCCCTTTATCTTTGCCATTAATGAGTAATGGTGTTTTGTTCATTAGTAAGGTGTGGTTTTCTGTGTTTATCTCGATATCGCGCCATGAGGACTGGGAATGTTCAGAGAACAAAAATTGATACTCGGGAAAGAGTTCAATAATAGGGCTGCCGATAATCGAGCTCTTCACCTTTAACAAGGATTTAGCGACAGGATTCAAAGTGATTATGAGCCCTCGTTCATCAACGACAATAATTGCGTCTAAAATCGACTCTAAAACGGCTTTTCGCTCGCTATAAGTGCGTGCTATCTCTTCCGGCTCTAAGCCAAAGATTTCATCACGGTAGCGCTTTGATATATAAAAAGTGTGTCCGATGCCTGCAATGAGCATCAAGCTAAATAACAGAATAAAAGTACGCTTAAACTTAGCAACAGAATGGTTAATATCTTCTTTTAGATAGCCAACAGAAACCAGTCCAATAATATCACCATGCTTTGAGCGCACCGGACTTTTACCGCGTAATGATAACCCTAAACTGCCAACAGCACTGGAAACGTATGACTCCCCTTGGATGAGAGCACGGGAGTTATCCCCGCCTATCATTTTTTTGCCAATTTTTTCTATATTGGGGTGTGATAAACGTATGCCGTTAGTATCGCCAACCACAATAAATTTTGCATCGACGAGCTGGCGAATTTGTTCAACATGCGCCTGTACCATTTTACTGTCATTAATAACGAGTCCGAGACGAATAATTTCACTATTAGCAATGGCTTGAGATACAGCGAGCGCTTTTTTGCCAATTTCCTGTTCAAGATTTTGTTGTAAATAATAGATGCTAAACATGGCTAAAGACAGCACCTGAACCACAATAAACAGCAGTGAGAAGCGTGCGATTTTATTGTGTAATCCGGGTTTCAATAAACGCTGTATTAATGACATATTTAGCAACTAGTAAGTAATAAGTTTGAGTATAGTAGAAAGGTGATGGCTTTAGGGCACAACAAACCTCATGCCCTAATCAGTGTTTAGCTTTCTGCGACCGCTGGCTGTGCTTGTTGCTTATTGCCTTTGAGGGTTGAGATTAAAGGCATTAACAATACAAGTGCTGCAATACACATAATGGTGAGGGTGATCGGACGATCCCATAGGAAGGTTAATTCCCCATCATATAATGACATTGAGCGACGTAGGTTATTCTCCAGCATCCCACCTAGAATGAAACCAAGAATCAATGGTGACATACTAAAGTTAAGTAATCGCAGGCCAATAGCGATAATTGCAAAACCAGCCATCATGAAAATATCAAACGCATTAAACGATACCAGATATACACCGATTAATGAGAAGAATAAAATCAATACCGTCAGCAGTTGCTTAGGCAAGTTAAGCGAACGTGCGATATACGGAATCAGTGGCAGGTTGATAAACAGCAGTACAATGTTACCAACATACATGGACACAATCACCGACCAAAAAACTTCTGGGTTATCGATAAATAAACGTGGTCCCGGTTGAATACCATAGGCCATTAATGCACCAAGCATAACCGCTGTCGTGCCTGAGCCGGGAATACCTAAGGTTAAAAGTGGTACGAACGAACCACTGCACGCGGCATTGTTTGCGGTCTCTGGAGCTGCCAGTCCACGTAAACTACCTTTACCAAACTTAAGTTTTTCTTTGGCGCTGGCAAGGTTACGTTCAAGGCCGTAAGCCAGGAATGAAGCAATCGTTGCACCTGCACCTGGTAGTACCCCAACAAAGAAACCTAAGATAGATGAGCGACCAACAGTAGGTGCTACCTGCTTTATTTCTTGCTTGGTTAGCTTCAAACTGCCCATATTTGATGATGGCGTAGCACCATTGTTGGTATCGTTTTTACCAACAATTGAGAGCAGTGCTTCAGACAATGCAAACATAGACATCGCGATTAATAGAAAGCTAATGCCATCGAGTAAATCGATTTGGCCAAAGGTGAATCGCTCGATACCAGAGGCTTGATCGGTACCAACCGTTGAGAGCATCAAGCCAAAGAGTGTCATCATCAGTGATTTTAAGAAATTACCTTTTGATGAAAATGCCGCAACCGCTGTTAACCCAAGCACAAGCAAGGCAAAGTAATCTGGGGATTGGAAACTTAAGCTCACTTTTGATAGCGCTGGCGCGGCAATCAATAAAAATATTGCGGCAATGGTTCCGCCACTAAATGAGGCATAGGCTGCAAGTGCTAGTGCTTTACCCGCTTGACCTTTACAAGCTAAGGGGTAACCATCAAAAGAGGTAGCGACTGTACCTGCAACGCCCGGTGCGTTGATTAAAATAGATGATGTTGAGCCCCCAAAGATTGCGCCATAATAAACCCCAGCCATTAAGATCATGCCTGATGATGGATCGATACCGTAGGTAATCGGAATCATTAACGCAATCGCCGTGATTGGGCCAAGGCCCGGTAGCATGCCAATGAATGTACCGACGAAACAACCAAATATAACGAACATGAGGTTTTGCATTGATAATGCGGTCTCAAGTCCTAATAAAATACCTTCACTCATGTCACTAACTCCAAATACTGCCGCTAGATAAATAGATACCCAGCGCTTGCGTCATAATTGCCCAGAACACTACAACAACGGGTAGTGACGCTAGGAAAATAGTTTTAGGACTACGTTCGCCCATGACTAAATAGCCGATAATTAAAAATAAAGTGGTTGAAACAATAAAACCAAGCGGCTCTAAAGTGGCTCCATAAAACAGCATTAAGCCAATTAGCGCAGCAATTTTTAACCAACCCGCCTTATCGAAAGCTTCTTGGTCATGTTGTTGTGATGCTTTATTTTTAATGTCTTCAATGACCGATAACAACAAGGCTAAAGAGGAAATGATAATTGATGTTAAAGCGTAAAGTTTTGGCATCGATTGCGAGGTGAACGGTTCATATTCTTCGCCCGGATAAAGCGGAATTTGCGTCGCGTAATAGCCATAACACACACTAAAAATGAAGAAGACTAATGCGCCTAGCTTGTCTCTGGTAATAATCATAAATCACCTATGTAAATAATTTGTACTGCAAGCCCACCCTTAAGGCGGGCCATTTTATAGGTTATTTTAAAAAACCTAGTTCGCGCATTAGATCACCTAACACGACTTCTTGCTCTTCAAGGAATTTGTAGAACTGCCTATCCCCATGGTATAAGTCGACCCAGCCGTTACGGTCTCGAATCGCTTGCCACTCTGTTGTTTTGTTTAGTGCGCCTAGTTTATCGGCCAGTGCTTTTACTTTGACATCAGGCATACTCGGTGCTGCAAAGAACCCGCGCCAGTTAGCAAACTTTACGTCATAACCCATCTCAACCAATGTCGGCACATTTGGCGCAGCAGCTACACGTTTTTCTGACGTGATTGCCAAAATACGTACTTCACCACTATCGGCCATTGTGATTGCTTCACTTAGCCCTGTTGAAAGTAGCGCTGTTTCGCCTGATAGCAATCCTGCCATCGCTTTACCACCTGCATCGTAAGCGATGTAGGCAAGACGGCGCGGGTTACCACCTGCAATTTTAACCGCTAGTGCGGCGGCCAAATGGTCAGTACTGCCACGAGTCGAACCACCAGCAAACTTAACCTTGCGAGGGTTGGCTTTAAAATCGCTAATCACCTGTTCCCAGTCGGTGTATTTTGAGTCGCTACGAACAACAAATGCACCAAAATCAGCAATGGTTCCAGCGACAGGTTTTAGATCGCGAAATGATTGCGGGAATACGCCAGTTAATGAGCGAATAACGATTGGTGTGGAGTTAACCATTAGCGTATCGGTTTGCTTAGCTGCCGTCTCAATCATATAAGCGATTGCTTTACCCCCGCCACCACCTGACATGTTTTGGAATGAAGCGTGCTCAATCATTTTCGATTTTAATAAAGCATCACCGGTACCGCGAGCCGTACCGTCCCAGCCGCCGCCTGGGCCACCAGGGATTAGAAAGTGAATATTGCTCGTATCAATTTTTTCGTTTGCACTGGCAGTGATACTGCTTAGCGTCATCGCCGTCATGCCAATAGCTGCAAATAATGATTTAATTTTCATAATGTTCTCCAAATGAAGATAAGTAAAAGGCATTGCCTGAGCAGTGCCTTAAATTTATTAGAATAAGTATTGAACGCGGAAGGTTAGGGCATCGCCATCATCATGTTGACCAACAAGAGCATTAGCACCTGGGCCAGAAACATCAGCGCTTAGGTAGTTAGCCATAAACTTGATTTTCTTGTTCAGGTAGTAGTTCACGCCCAATGTGGTTACGTCAGCCTCAGTACCTTGCGTTGCGCTGGTACTATCCATGTTTGATACACGTGCAAAAACTTCCCATGCGCCATCAGTTGATAGTGGCTTTGGTGAGTTAAACACACCGCGTTTTTTATAAACTCGGCTTTCACCCGTTAGGAAGTAGCTTGCCGTGAGGTAGTAGCCATCTTGGCTAAAGTTATTTAATGGATTAACGGCGTTGACATCGCGTTTGGCGTATTCTGCTTGAAATGACAGTGGACCATTAACGCTAGCAAACTCAACACCGTATTGATCTAAACTATCAACCGCAAACTTGTTACCACCAGCGGCGTAATCTACTAAGCGAATGTTCGTTTCGCGCACTTCACCGCGCGCCACCTTATTACTCATTACGGCGCCGCCAAAGTCACGTGCTGATGCCCATGCACCAAAGTGTAATGTCTCAGTTTTAGTGTGTACTGGTGACCAGGTTAGACGACCCGTGTAAGAGAGCGCGAGGTTGTCATTCTCGTTTTTACCGTTACTACCAAAGCTGCCGCCTTTGTAGGCACCGATAGCATAGCGCAGGCCGCTTTCTTTAAAGTATTGATAAGCCGACACACCAAATTTAAAGTAAGGTGACATAGTATTTGCCAACATTGGACGTGAAATACCGGTGATATGCTTTGAACTTGTTAGTGCTTCTAAACTAATGTCTTCACGGATTTTACCCAGTTTAACGGTTGGGCCATTTTTAAAGCCTTTATAACGCAGGCGTGCCAGGGTGATTTCGCCTTGGCCTTCTGAGAAATCAAGTAATAGCTTATAGTCCCAAGCATCAGCTTGACCTTCTACGTAGGTACGAATGCGGCGCGGAAATAGCTCGCTTGCTGACTTACCATCGTTTCCTGCATTGTAAGCGCCGTCGAATACATCAAGGTCTAGTTGAAAACGACCGCCCATTTCAAACGATTTACTACCATCAGGGCTTTTGGCTTCCAGACCACCGCCTTTGGTTTTTACTTTTGTTTGCTTAACGCTAAGTTTTTCAACCTGCGCACTAAGTGCTGCTACTTGCTTTTTCAATGTTTCAACATCATCACCAGGAGCGGCAATAGCTACATTTGGTAGTGCGATAGCAGCGATAACTGCCAAGCTTAATTTCCTAACTTTATTGTTTCCAGATAGGAGATTGCTCAATTTATTGTTTTGATAGTGCATGAGGGTTTCTCTGTAGATTGTTTAAAGTTTTTCTTTAGTGACTCAACCGAAATTGTAAATTAAATGTTAACTAAGTCGCGTTAAGTGCATTCATCATTAAATTTCTGTCACAAAGAGTAAACAAATCGCAAATAAAGAGTAATGTCGCGATAGTGTTGAAAAAGTACATAAAGTTCACGGTGTTGAGATTTGCGACATAGTAAGATGATATTGCTGATTATTTTTGCTAGTAATGGAGGCTTGGATTTCGTAGTCTAATATTTTATATATCAAGGGTAGTTAAATGGACAGTCCAATATATGGTTTAACGGCAACCGCAATTAATGGCGATGAAGTTCAATTGTCTGAATATGCAGGTAAGGTGCTGCTGATTGTTAATACCGCCAGCGAATGTGGCTTTACCAAGCAATATCAAGGGCTACAAAAGTTACATGTAGATTTTGCAGCGCAAGGATTTAGCGTACTGGGCTTCCCGTGCAATCAATTTGGCGAGCAAGAAAAAGGGGCGAGTGATGAAATATCACAGTTTTGCCAGCTCAACTTTGGTGTGACGTTCCCTTTATTTGAGAAAGTTGAGGTCAATGGCGACAATACCCACCCTTTGTTTATTCATTTAAAGGATGCCGCTCGTGGGATATTGGGTAGCCAGCGTATCAAGTGGAACTTCACTAAGTTTCTTGTCGATAACCAAGGCAAGGTGATAAAACGCTATAGCCCAATCACAGAACCTGAGAAAATCGCAGCTGATATTAAATCTTTGCTTTAATCAATTGAAGCGAGTGATTCGCAAAGAGGCATGTAATGGAATACGCACCGCAATTTAGCAAGCAAGAGGCAAGGAGAAGAATCTTCTTAACGATACTCGTCGCGGGCTTTCTCGTACTTGTTCATCTCAAATGGTTGCAGCCACTAATTGTTTTTTATATCGAAACTGCCCATTGTCACACGCCATTTGGTTACTCCGGATTTTATGTATTATGGGTAGGAATGTTTGTAGGCATCCCGCTATTTGTCGCACTTAGTATTAGCCCTTGGGCATTATCATTAGGAATAAAGGGCCTTATTCACGGTCAGTTTCCACCTAAGGGCATGAAAGTGTACAAACCAACCAAAATTTTACATGGTGGGCTGGGGATGGCTAAATCGATTGCGCTAATCTTTTTTCCGTTTATTTTTTTAATGATGGCCGTGTGGGGAAGTACGCAAGTCGATAGTATGCCAAAGGCAAGCGAGCAAAAACTTGATTATCAGCTGTGTGACCTTATTGAGGAGCTGCCACTTAGAGAGCAACTTGAGATAGTGCATGCGACCAAACAACAATAGCCGCTGCCTGACTTGTCAACCTTATACCAATCCGATTAAGTAGCTTGCCACTCAGTGGGAATTGAAATTACTTTATCTGATTGGTATAACCTGCTACTTACGGCTCGGCTCAAACGAGTCATACCTTGGTAAATTAGCATCGAGGTCTTCCCAGTTTGCTTTAGAGGACACAAAGTTATGGGAAATTGGTTTTGTATTGATATCTGAATCAAGGATCCCCAACCTTATTCTATAGCGCTTTGGGTCCTGCGCATTAGAGCTATAAACAGGTGAACCGCAATGACTGCAAAAGTGCCGGTCGCGACCTGGTTTAAAGGAGAATGTGGATAGTTTTTCCTTGCCCAAGGTAACGGTTAAATCGGCAGCACGAATGAAACCATTAGTCGCATATGCCGTACCACTATTTTTTCTACACAAAGAACAGTGACAGTGAATAATATCGCTAATTTCACCGTTGATTTCTATAGCGACTTCGCCGCATAAACATTTTCCGTGATACATGGGGTGTTTATTGTTCCTAACGTTAATTATTCATTCGATTAGACGCGCTAAATAGCGCTGCCTAGATTGAAAAAGTATGACACTTTCCGCCGCTGGTTGCAGCTATTTGTTAGGGTTGAATTTTAAACGTAATACAACTTCACCACTTGGTTGATGTATTGTCTCCTGATGTGATTCAAAGCCATATTTTTTGTAAAAAGCGCGGCCGATGGTGTTCTTTTTAAATACTTCAAGCTCAAGTGCACCGTGCAACTCTTGCGCTTTATCCATCATTAATTTGCCCAGTTGTTTGCCATGATATGATGGTTGAAGAAAAATAGCGCCAACTTCATTGTCTATTAGCGCGATGAAGCCCACCACGTCGGTATCAACCTCAACGACCCAGGTGTCAGCATTAGGTAAATAAAGGCTTGGGATATCCTTTCTTACTTGTGCTACAAAGTCGCTGGTCAAAAACGGATGCGCTAGGCTATTTGCACTCTCCCATGCTGCCATTAATTGGGTTAGGTCATTGGCTTGATACTGCCTGATTAACGTAATCATCGATATGCCTCTGCTGCTGTTAAAAACTAATTCTTGGCTAAGCATAATGGGATTATTCGATGAAGGATTGAAAAAAAGCGACAACTACGATTCAAAGTTGCCATAGACATCAATGGTGAGATCTCGTTGCTTTTGATATTTTGTTGGCGTTGAACCAATCGTTGTTTTCAAATAACGAATTAAATGCGGCTGATCGCTAAAATTAAATCGATTGGCGACATTGGCCCAGTTAATATTTTGGGATTTCTGCTTATATAGATAATTTAATATTTGCTCGAGCCGATTCATCGATTGAACTTGTTTTATCGTAAGCTGCGTAACCTTTAAAAAGCTGCGCTCAGCAGTGCGCTGAGAGCAGTGCAGGGTTTCTCCTATTTTTGCGATGGGAGTGTCTGCAACAGCCGTTAAAATCTTGCGAACCAATTTACTGTGTTTATCCTCTTCGCAGCCAGCTAAGAAAGCTAACAGTAATCTATCCAATTTATCGCGAACTTGTTCTGGGGAGACTAACGCTTGAGCGAGCAAATCCATCACATCAAGTGAATCAGGCACAACCAGATTATTGAAGTTGGTCTGCGTTATCTTATCCAATTGTAAGTCAACCAAAGCGTGATTGATTGAATATAGCGCGCCAACATGAAACTTAATACCAAGTACCCGAAAAGGCGCCGAGTGATCCATTATAAATGTTTTTTTATGGGGAAATATCCAATGACTACCACTGCCTTGTTGGTGACTTTCGCCCTGAGTATACTGATACCTATAATCGTCAGTCGCTAGAATTAAGTGAGCTGCTGGATCGGGGTTTAACTTAGGACGGTTATTACCAACATCCTCTGGTTCTTTTTCTAGTAACCAGTAACAATCGATATACTTGGCGACAATTGGATTTTGTGGGGGGTATTTCCAGTTTTTCATAGCTAGGCTAATACTTGTTAGTTTTATTAAGCGTAGTGTGAATAGCGAATTTCACTTATTTTAAATGATAAGTCAAGGTGGGGATTAGTAAGACTGTAGTAAAAAGACTGTAGTAAAAAGACTGTAGCAACAAAAACGCCAAGCATCTCGCTTGGCGTTTTGATTAAAGGGAGTTATAGCCCCAGTACTTCTTTACCTTGTTTAAAGGTAATATCAACAGGAATGTTAGCTTTCGACAGTTTATCTAAATCATCGGCTAATTCTTGCTTGATCATGCCTTGATCTTTGATTAATTGGTCAACTTTCGCATAATCGCCTGTACCCTGGATTGTTAGGATAAGATTAGACAGACTGGTCATTGCCTCACTCATCTTCTCAATATTTACTTTATACAAACCTGCACTGTTACGCTCAAAGGCACCAGCTTGTTGGAAGTAATTAAAGCGGACCATGTTCGCTTTACCATGTGCCGAACTTGCACCAAAGCGTACGGAGCGGAAAATGCCAGCCATAAAGGTAACATAGTTGTCTTCCACCACACCCTCACTGATTTCGCCTTGCTTAAATAACTCAGTGATCATGTACAAGCCTAAAATATCAGCCTTGCCTTCTTCCAGCGCTGAGGCATGCTCTTTTAGCGCTTGGCGTACGGTGCCTTTGCCATTGATGGTATTCTTGATGCCTAAGCCATGGGCAACTTCGTGGAACATGGTGTTAGCGAAGAATGCATCAAAAGTAACGTGCTTTTGTTGCTCCGGAGTAATAAGTACTTTAGCGATAGGATCAAGAATATGCTCAAACTTGGCTTGCATTGCATTTTTAAGTTGCAGGCGACGGGTACCTTTTTCTAGCTGCACTCGCTCATCATTTGGCAGGTTAATCGCAATTGTTTTACCACCTGCATTTGAATGACCTGCGTAGTAAATGACATCATAAGCATTTAAGTCTGCATCAGTACCTGGCATTTCTTGTTTGAATTTGGCATCAACTGGCAGTCCTTTTTGTAACGCTGGCAAAAAGCTAGCAAATTTAGCTAAACGCTCAGACCAAGCTAAGTCTTTAACTAACACATAGGCTTCAAATGCAGCGCGATAACCGACCAGTTGATCTTCATAGGTTTCAATTGGACCAATCACTACGTCAATCGGATTATTCTTCATGTCCATCCAAGCGAAATCAGATGCTTGATAGTCGTCGGTTAACAATGCTTTGCTGCGCATGGTTAGATAGTTAGCAAACTCTTTGTCATCAGCAAGCGCTGCCGCTTCCAGTAGTAATTTACTGGCAATGCGCAGTTCATCTTGATAGGCGCGAGAGTATGGGATGCTAATTAAATTACCACTGTCATCGCGACGCAATACCGAGTAAAGGCCTTTGCTATCGACACCTGCTGCGGTGGTTTCAAGTTCAGCTTTATCAATATCGCTTGGGTAGAACTGTGCGCCAAGCTGTTTTTCCTGATAATCATTTAAGAATACTTTATCTGCATCGAGACGATCCCAGGGACCGTAGTTAATTCGCGCAAACTCGCGAACTTTCTCGTTATCTATAGAACTTAAAAACTGTGTCTTGTCTTGGCTAAAAGCCTGTTTCCAAAATAAGTCATCCATGATCACACTGGCATCAATAAGCTTAGCTAACATTTGCTTTTGGTTAACTGAAAGGTGTGATAGATCGGTGTTTAAGGTAACTTCTTGATAGATATCTAAGCGCTGATTAAAAGCAGGCAACAAGGTATGTTTTTCGCTTGCTTTCGTTGTTGGTACTTCAGCTGCTTTTTCTACTGGTGCGGCGGTATTTGGTGGCGTTTTATCATTACATGCACTCAAGGTTGTTAGTGCAGCTATGCATAGGGCAATGGTCGTTTTTTTCATCTCTTTCTCTTTTAATTATTATTAGTTGTTAGTAGGGATTACCACTTTTCTTCGTCTTCATCCCACTTATCATCGTAGGTAGAAGGTTTTGGTGGTGGCATTTTTACTTTATTAGAATGTTTAATCAAGGCGATTTGGGATAATACAATCCCTAGAACAACAGCTATAATGACGATTACCCAGACGATATTCATGGTGCCTCCGTGTTAATCACATATTGCTTATAGATATGCTCTAGATTATCAATAATTAATTGCTTTAGTCCAATATCTGCGGCGTCAATCGCTTGTGACAGCGCCGAGAGGCTAAATTGTTGTTGGGCAATAGCGGAAACTTTCTGGTGGCTAATATGCCAAGGCTCGATCGCGACCCCGCCAAGGTCGTGTTGGTAAGGGCGGTAAAACCCAAAGCGCTGTAGGTTATTACCTAGCCATATGCCAAGCTCTTGCATAGGACCGCCGGCTTGATATTCCCATGGCTCAAGTTGCAGTGTCAGACCCGCTTTATCCAGCATACTTGGACAATAAACATCCATATCACAGCCCCAATGATGGCGACTGCCACCGGGAACGGCAGACCAATTTAAAATCGCTTCGAGTATCTGCTCTTTGCTAAGGTCTTTAATATCTAGAGGCTCGTTATGACGGTTCTTTAGGTTTGCCCCATCGATTGCTTTACGATTCCAAATGGCAAGTTGACGCTCGAACGAGCGATAGCTACTGGCAATTGCTAGTTCAATTCCATCTTGTTTAGCTGCTGCTACCAATGCCTGCCAATCATCCAGGCTTTCCTGATGAACCTGAAAAGTCTTATCATTCTGATATTTATCAGTGTAGGTAACTAAAGATGATTGGCAGTGCCCAGTCAGTTGGGCATCGGTAAAGTTAATTGTCATTGTCTACCAATAACTTTTCTAAAATACGTTGATAAACATTGGTGAGCTGTTCAAGGTCGCTAAATTTAACGCACTCATTCACTTGGTGAATCGTTGCATTTACAGGACCTACTTCCACAAGTTCTGCCCCTGTTGGCGCGATAAAGCGACCATCGGATGTGCCGCCACTTGTTTGTGGGTCTGTGTCTATGTCAGTGACTTCCTTGATTGATTCTTTTACCGATTGTAGCAATTTACCATGATCGGTTAAAAATGGCAGGCCGTTGTAGGTCCACTCAATATCGTAGTCCAAATGATGCTTAGCTAAGATTTGCGTCACTTTGGCAATAATTTTTTCAAAAGTGAGCTCGGTGGAGAAACGCAGATTAAACTGCACATGTAGTTCACCCGGAATCACATTGCCAGCGCCCGTGCCTCCATGGATATTTGATACTTGAAAACTTGTTGGTGGAAAGTACTCATTGCCATTATCCCATACTGTTTTACTCAACTCATCCAACGCTGGAGCAGCCACATGGATCGGGTTTATCGCCAAGTGAGGGTAGGCAACGTGGCCTTGTTTACCGTGGATAACTAAGTCCCCGGTTAATGAGCCTCGACGTCCATTTTTAACAATATCGCCTAAATGGTGTGAGCTACTTGGCTCACCAACAATACAGTATTGAATCTTTTCATTGCGCGCTTCTAAGGTATCGATGACGCGGGTTGTGCCATTAATAAAAGGGCCTTCCTCATCACTGGTAATTAGAAAAGCGATTGAGCCTTTATGATCCGGATGCTGTTTGACAAACCGTTCTGTGGCGATAACCATGGCGGCGAGACTACCTTTCATATCGGCAGCGCCACGGCCATGGAGCATACCATCAATTAATTTAGGTGAGAATGGCGGGTTATCCCATTTATCTTCATTGCCCACGGGCACGACATCTGTGTGGCCTGCGAAACAAAAGAGTGGTCCCGTATCACCTTTACGTGCCCACATATTTGTGGTGTCTTCAAAGATCATCGACTCAATATTAAAGCCAAGCGGTTTTAGATGTTCGGCCATCAAATCCTGACAGCCTTCGTCTAAGGGGGTAACTGACGGGCGGGATAATAAATCACAGCTTAAATCAAACAGCGCTTGATCGTTAATTTGTTCACTCACAAAGTCACCTATTGAGATTAAGAAAAAATTGCCTGGTACTGATCGGCTTTAAAACCTAAATGAGCACTGTCATTGTTAACCAACAGTGGGCGCTTAATTAGGGTTGGGGTAGCCAAAAATAGTGCTTTGAGAGACTCGTTGTCCAAGTTTTCTTTTTGCTCATCAGTTAGTGCGCGAAAGCTCGTTGAGCGTTTGTTTAGCATTAATTGCGGGTCACTTAATTGGCATAGCGACTCTAATAGTGCAGAGTCGAGCCCATCGACGCGGTAATCATGAAAGGCATAAGGGATTTTATTAGCATCAAGCCATTTAATTGCTTTTTTGATGGTGTCACAGTTTTTAATTCCGTAGAGGAGGGTGGTATTGTTTGACATCGAGATAACCGAATTATGAAAGTTGGCTTAATTAAAGCATATTTACACTGGATAATCAGCTATTTTAGCCTCGATTCTCCTTTACGATTAGCTGCATAATGTCATCTTCCCCAGCACGCCGGCTACCATGATAGGGTGTCATCTTAAGTGCCCCTTTACTGATAAGCATAGCGACTGCCGTGGCGGGCAACGATGCCTTTAATCGAATGAGATCTAACTCTACAAGTACCTGCCCTTGCGCTACTACCTCCCCGACTTTCACTTTAGTACTAAAGCCTACACCGTGGCTCTCTTTAGCATTTTTCCCGATAATTAATTCAATAATCAGTCCGTTACCAGCCCCTAATGTTAGTTGGTGTCCGGTTGGTGCGATGGCGATGACTTTGGCTTTACAGGGCGCTACTAGTCGGCTACTTATTGGCAAAATACATACACCTTTGCCTAGAAAACCTTTTGCTATGAGTAGGTCGGGGTGGCTAGTAAGTGTTTTGCTTTCTCCGCTAATAGGGCTGGCAAGCGTTCTGATTGCCAGCTTGGGCTTGGCTTTAGCTAGGTTTAGTTCAGTACCCATTGTTAGAGAGTAACTTCCTGGTGGACTAGGTAATCACTCCTTTCTAGTTGAGCAATGGCCTGGGTTAAATTATCTTGCTTTACTAAAATATAATCCGTATCAAAAGTAGAAACTGCAAAGATGCTAATGTTGCTTGAAGCGAGTACACCAGCGATACCCGATAGAATGCCAGTTAATGAAAAGTCTAAGGGCCCCAATACTTCTAGGCAGCGCCAGTCTGTTTCACTATCCAGACTTTTTAAGGGTAATGTAGAGGGAGCAACAACAGATAGCTCATCAGCAGTTTTACTCAAGAAATAAATATCTTGTTCAAAAATCTCATTCATTGGCTTGGTATCAGCAGCAAAGCTATGAATGGTAAAAACTTGTGGTAGCACGGCTAACGTCTGTTTTGGCATGAATTAAACACTCACTGAATCGATGGACCCTTTTAGTCTAGCATTGTTGAGATAAAAAAAAAGGATAAGCAATTGCTTATCCTTTTGATTCAAGCTGATAAAAGCGTTATTGCACGTTTTCAGCTTCAGTAAAGATATCAGCAAATAATGCGGTAGACAGGTAACGTTCACCAGAACTTGGTAGGATAACGACAATGTTTTTATCTGCATACTCAGGGCGCGCTGCAATACGATTTGCCGCAACCACTGCTGCACCCGATGAAATACCAGCTAAAATGCCTTCTTCTTCCATTAAACGTTGCGCCATTTCAATCGCTTCTTCGTTGTCGACTTGCTCAACAATATCGACAAGATCTAAATCAAGGTTACCTGGGATAAAGCCTGCACCGATACCTTGAATTTTATGTGGTCCAGGTGTTAGCTCTTGTCCGGCTTTTGCTTGGGTGATGACAGGCGAGTTTACCGGCTCAACAGCAACTGATGTAATTGCTTTACCTTGTTCGTTCTTAATGTAACGACTAACACCGGTAATCGTACCACCAGTACCTACACCAGCGACAAAAACATCGATTTCACCGTCGGTGTCATTCCAAATTTCTGGGCCGGTTGTCTGTTCGTGAATTTGTGGGTTAGCAGGGTTTTCGAATTGCTGCAGTAATACATACTTTTCAGGGTTCGAATCTTTAATTTCTTGCGCTTTAGCAATAGCGCCCCCCATGCCTTTAGCTCCTTCCGTTAATACCAAGTTTGCACCAAGTGCTTTAAGTAGTTTACGACGCTCAAGGCTCATCGTATCAGGCATTGTCAGCGTTAGTTTGTAGCCACGAGCTGAAGCAACAAATGCTAGTGCGATACCCGTGTTACCACTTGTTGGTTCGATAAGTTCTTTTTCTTTGGTTAAGGTGCCTGACTTTTCTGCATCCCAAATCATGTTTGCGCCGATACGACACTTCACGCTAAAGCTAGGATTACGACTTTCAATTTTTGCAATAACATTGCCGTTAGAAACTTTGTTTAATCGAACTAATGGGGTATTGCCAATAGTTAATGAATTGTCTTGCGCGATATTAGCCATGAGTTGGTCCTTTTCTGTCATTAGTGGGTTAACCCAATATTGAATTAAATAATGTTTATATTATTAGCTTACCTCTTTAGGCAAGAATGTGAAGTGACATTTAGTTATAACGTTATGTAATAAGAAACTAACTTCTTATTCCAATATGTCGCAGGGTTTAATGCCTAGTTATGGTAATGTTAAAACATCTGTTTAACTTAAAAAGAATTCCAACATGTCATTTAGTAGTACTGATAATTACGTTGTTAGCGACGAATTAAAACTAGCGGTGCAAGCCGCCATTACCCTTGAGCGCCCGTTATTAATCAAAGGTGAACCTGGCACTGGTAAAACAATGCTTGCCCAAGAACTTGCACAATCTTTAGATGTACCATTAATTCAATGGCACATCAAGTCCACCACGAAAGCGCAACAAGGGCTTTATGAGTACGACGCTGTGTCGCGCCTGCGAGACTCGCAACTAGGTGATGATCGCGTTAAAGATATTGCCAACTACATCGTTAAAGGGAAAATGTGGCAGGCCTTTGACAGTGATGTTCGTCCAATTTTATTGATTGATGAAATCGATAAAGCTGATATTGAATTTCCTAATGACTTGCTGCAAGAGCTCGATGTATAGGTAAGAAAATTTTTATACTATTTAAGTGAGCTAGCAGCGAAATTGCCCTTGACGCTGTATTTTTTTGAACTACTTTATATTGGTATTTGTAATAAAAACATACCACATAATATTTACAGGGCAGCATGTCAAAATCTAACTATCACTTCAGCGTTACCAAAGAAATCGAGATTCACTTCGATCAGGGTGAGCCTATCATCGTTACCGGAATTATCTCCAAAGGTAGTCTTCTATTTGATGTAGCTAAATATGCTGCTTTCAAAATAAAGAACAAGCGATTATCAATTTCTTGGGAGCAGCAACTTAATCAATCAATAAGGTTACTTCTAGATTATTCGATTGCAAATGAAGGATATTTCAATAATCCAAAAGAAATGTTTGAAAACTTCGTCTATCGACTTGATAAAGGGACTATTAATAAAAGTGGCTACGATCCGACATGCTTACGTTGGGAGCCTCGAAGTGTAGACAGTTACAATAGAATGATTACCCATATAACTAATTTCAGTGATTGGTTGTACGATGAAAAAGGCGGTAAATCAGCACTACTAAACCCTAAGAAAGAAGCATCACCAGCAGAAAAAATTATTAATCTAGCTGCTTTTAACCATAGGAAGAACAATTCTTTCTTAAAACACACATACTCTAATGAGCAAAAAAATGAGGCTGTGAATTACGCTAGAAATGTATCTAGAAGACAAGATAACTCTATAGCAAACACTGAGTCTAAAAAATCCTTTCCAGAAGATAAATTTTGGGACTTACTATTCATAGGGTTTAAAAAGAAAACTGCCACTGAAAATACTCCTTTTCATGAGGCATACCGAATCGACTATATGCTTATTACTATGCTATTGCATTTAGGCGGATTAAGGAAAAGTGAGCCTTTTCACTTGTTTATTGATGACATTATTCCTAATAAGGAAGGTCAAAATATCAAGGTTTATGATCCTCAAACTGGGCTTGCTCCAGCTTTTGCCAGAATAAAGTATGGTGATCAACACTTAACCCGTAGCCAATTTTTAGCTAAAGAATATGGTATGACTGATAGAAAAACAGCAAAAGGTCCATATCATGCGGGTTTTAAGGACAGTGCCTTAATTAATAACGGGAAATATTTTGAAGTATTTTTCTTTGGGTATCCTGAGCTTCAGGAATTCTTTTACGAGCTTTTTCGCCTGTATTTAACGACAAGAGTTCAACCATTACCATCTAATGATCATCGATACTTGTTTACAGGTCCTGATGGCAGCCCATTAAAGCTTGGGACTTTTGATAAAGCGCACCAAAGCGCTGTTCGAAAAATTGGGTTAGAGCCACTGTTAGATCATGGCGGTGCTGAACATTGTCACCGTCACGCCTATGGTAAACGTTTGGCTGGTGCGAAAGTTGACCCTTTATTTATTAAAGGTGCTATGCATCACAAAAGCTTAGATAGTCAGAAAGTTTATACACAACCTTTATTAGCTGAAATTGCCAGTGCATTAAAAGTGGGATCTAAAGCTCTTGAAGAATCATCAAATAAAGTGCCGCTATTACCAGAATTTCAGCTGTAAAAGGAGTCTCATATATGACAAAGACGAAAACCACTTGCTATTCTACCTTGGAAGAAGCCAAAAAAGCAGTTCAAAAACTCACACCTGTTCCAATTTCATCTGCTCAGTACAAAAGCTCTTATAAGCAAGATAGTCAATTGTTAAGTAAACCAGATAGAAAATACAAAGGCTCATGGGTAGATTGGTACGATTTTTTAGGAATTCAAAATCCTAAAAGCATAATACCTTATGCAACCATTGAAGAAGCAAAAGAAGCTGTTCAGAACTTAAAGAAAAAACCGACAGGTTATGAACAATATAAAAAACTTTATAAGCAAGATAGTAAGCTTCCTTCAGCACCTGAAAAACTTTACCAAAGTTCATGGATTAATTGGTATGACTTTTTGGGCAAAGAACCTATTAATTATGAAAATTATTACACCACGATTGAAGAAGCCAAGATAGCTGTTCAGCAGCTCACTCCGGTTCCGACAACTGTTGATAAATACAAGGAGGCATTTACAAAAAATAATAAATTGCCTAAATTCCCAGACGTATTCTATAAAATCGAATGGGTTGATTGGTACGATTATTTAGGTACAAAATCTCCTTATTTATACAAAACATTGGGAGAAGCTAGAGTTGCTGTTCAAATGCTCAATCCTGTTCCTACTACCAATAAACAGTACCAAAAAATTCGTGAACAAGACAGTAAATTGCCAAGTGTCCCTGAAAAAAAATACAAAGGAGAATGGATTGATTGGTATGATTTATTGGGTACTAAGCGTCCTGAGTTTTATAGAACTTTAGAGGAAGCTAAAGCTGCTGTTCAGTTGCTAACCCCGGTGCCTAGAACAGTCGATCTTTACAGAAAAACATCAATAAACGATTGTAAATTACCAGCTGATCCGGATCAATTTTATAAAGCCACATGGGAAAGTTGGTACGATTTTTTAGAAACTAATAAAAAAGGAGAACAGTTATACCAAACGCTTGAAGAAGCGAAAATTGCTATGAAAAAGCTGATACCTACTCCTCAAACGAAAAAGCAATATCACGATGCTCAAAAGCAAGACAACCGTTTACCTTTTCATCCTAATACCTTTTACAAAGACTGGGTTGACTGGCCTGATTTTTTTGAGCAGGAGATCTATAGCTATAAAGAGTTAGTGGCTTTTTGTGCTGAGAATAACATTAAAAAATCTAGTGAACTTGCTAAGAAAACCACAAAAAACAAAAGTATTCCTAGTGCAAAAAACCGAGATAAGTTGGAAGGTTATTATGATTTTCCTAGCTTGGTTGGTATTGAATATGTTAATCCATTGGACGCGATTAAACTTATTCAAATACTTGCACCTACTTTGTCGTCAACTGAAGAATATCAGGCATTGAGAAAATGGTATCGCTCTTTACCTGAAGATCCTGTAATAAAATATGGCTTTAGTACTTTTGAAGAGTTTTTGGCGTTCAATCACAGCCAGATTTTTAATAAAGAAGAAGCTACAGCGTTTTGCCAAAATAATAAAATTAATTCAGCAGAAGAATATAAATCATTTGCTCTTAAAACCCCTAAGTTACCGATACTTGTTAAAGATATTAAAGGCGTTACTAAATTGGCGCAAATCCGCTTCACAGATTCTCCTTTTAACGTTTTTGACTCACAAGAGTATGATGACTGGATTAATATTGCAGAGAAATATTGCAGCAAAGGGAGAAACCCGAAAGGGCGAGAAAACTTGATTAAAGTTTTTTACCGACAATACAAAAATATTCTCCATAATAAAATCGAAAGACAATGCCTAACTAGTACAGAGCTCATCAACCCAACAGATTGGTTTAACTCATTACCTGAATCAAGTCGTAATGAATCATCACTAAATCACCTTAAAAAGTTTTTTGATTTTATTCTTGAAAAGCGATGCTCTGATGTAGACGAAGAAACAGGAGAAGTGATTTTACTTGAAGGATATCGTATACCGATACGTTTTTCCAATTTGCCGGTTGAGTTTGTTAACAACTCACGTAGCGAGACTGACAAAGATGCATTGCCGTTTAAATATATCCAAAAAGCTCGAAATTTTATTGCTCCAGAGCAAGTTAAAACGCTTGGCGGTATATATGAACATATTACAGATCAAACAGATCTTTTTACAAATTACGATAGTTGGTTTGATATTGATGAATCTTTAATTGATGAAGAAGATAATAATTGTATTTGGCGAATACATCCTACCAATAAAAAGCATCAACTTTGGTCGCCTGTAAGGCTTGTAGCTGCGCTTTTGCAGTTATATGTTCCACTACGTGGGGCTCAAGTTGTCTGGTTAGATAGTGGTGAAGCAGATCAATATAAATTGATTCAAAATGAACAAGGAGAGTTGATCTGGCTGGAAAATACTTTATTTAGTAAATACCGGGTGCCTGTCAATAACTACCAAGGATTTTTAAAACCAGAAAGTTTCGGCAATGAACGTTCAATTATTCATACTCATATAAATACTAATAAAACAGGCAGGGATGCTCATAAAGGTTACGGTGTTCCTTGGGTTGATGAACGTGTTCTACCTTTTCTTATAGAACTAATAGAGTGGCAAGGAAAGTACAACCCAATTAGTGAGCCAACCCGTTGGGAAGATGCAGAGTTAAGGAAGGATACAGCAAAATCTGAGCTATATAAATATGGCTATAAGGGTACTAGTTGTTTCTTGTTCAGAGATCCTTGTAATAGTGATGGTAAAAGCCCATTAAACCAAACGAAGTTAGGAAGTACATTGGCTGGGGTACTTCACATGATTGAAGATTCAGAGTTACCTTTAACAAAGCTTGGAAATGAAGATAGCCACTCATTAAGCAACATTATTTCATATTACACACTTCATAGTATGCGAGTTTCATTGATTACAGCCTATATTCGTGATGCCAAAATAGCGCCTGAAATAGTTCAAAAGATCGTAGGCCATTCATCTATTGTGATGACGATTTATTATACAAAAGTACGAGTGGAAGAAATAAGAGATGAACTAAAATATGCCGAAAACCGAATCATTCAAAATCAGACAGAACGAGTTGAGCAGTTAATTCGACAAGGAAAGTTAGACAAATTAATGTCTGAGCTAATTTCTATTGATGGAAAAATCAAAAAAAGCTCTTTGCCGAAAAATAGAGCATCATACGCCATTATGGATTATGGCATTTGCCCCAATGGTCGAACAAAGTGTGATATGGGAAGTTCAGAAAAACATAAAAAAACTAATCATTATCTTCCTGTTGAAGCAGGTTACTTGGGGATAGAGAATTGTCCACGATGTCGATTTTTATTAACTGGTCCCGCATTCATCGGAGGCCTCCAATTGCTGGTAAATGAAATCAGCCTTGAGTGTAACTCTTCATCGTTGCGGATTGCAAAATTTGGAGATGAAATTGATCTTCTTGAGAAAGAGAAATTTACCGCCAAAAAACTAGGGCACCCTTTTGATAAACAGCATCAACTAAATACAGCAGAATCAAATTATCAGCAAGAAGTAACTTATTTCGATAACTTTAATGTAGATATGATCTCTTTAATTAGATTGTCTTTCAGCGCCATTGAACTTATTAATAGGAGGGAGCCTAATACTAGTGATAAAAGTTTGTTGTTAATTACTCAGCTTGATGAAGAAGAGCTTAAGATTCAACTAAGTGAAACGTCTGACTACTTGCATCTTGATATAATTTGTCAAAGTGCCGTTTATTACCAATCCTCAAGGCCTGAGAAAGCAAACATTAATCGTTCTCAATTGATCGATATGTTTGCAACTAAAAATGGCCTTATGCCAGGTATGTTTGCTTTAACGCCAGAGAAACAAATTGAAGTAGGTAATGAAGTTACTAATATGCTTCTTGCAAGGTTAGGAAGCTATGAAAAGCTTTCAGATGCAATGGATAAACAATCTCTAATTACTTTGGAAGATTTAGGGATTGAAAAACCAACCGAAACGAAGAAAGAACTTAAACTTCTTTTGGCTGGAAATAACCTGAAACTTGCTCATAGTAATGACTCTAAAAAGGGGGCAAAAAAAGATGAGCTTTAAAAAGAAACTTACATTAGCTAATGAAGCTTATGAAAAGCTGATAATTGATGCTAATCCGAGGGTTCAAAATAGTTTAGCTACGATAAAAAAAGTTTGTGATATGCAATCCTCTAGAGAAACTCCCGATTTCTCTATTGCTCATATTGGTCGACTATCACTAGAGCAAGGGGGACCTAAAGAGCAAACAATCAGAAATAAGACATCATCGGCTCAGTTTTACCGAACATTAATCAAAACGTATGCTGATTTATTTAGAGGTAAGTCAGAAACGTTAGTAAAAGCTAAACCAACTTCGATTGAAGCAAAAATTGACTCACTTGAGGATGTTCAACTTAGGTGGGCGTTATTTGATTTAGTTAGCGAGAATAAAAAGTTAAAAAATCAACTTCAAACATGCGAAGCCGCTTTAAAAGTACCTACCTCATACACCTCTAACAACGAAGCCTTGAGCAATACACCACAATTATCTCTGGATAATGATGATATTAAGGCTTTAGCTCACTTTACTTCACCAGAAAACCTTAAACATCATGGATGGAGTATTTCTGAGTATGGTCAAGTAATAGCTTCAAATGGGAAAGCTATTTCTAAAGTGGGATTCAAAGACGCTATCGACAAGGCTACAAATGATTCTTCCCAGCTTATTTTTATTGAAGAAAAATAGGACCTCAGCATGGCAAATGGACAACAAAAAGCAATACATAATCTAGAAGCCTTCCAAGTATTGCAAGCAACGCAGTCTGATGATGATTTTAAGCAAATCATTTTTAGACGAAAGTTAAACAGTGGCGAAATTGCAAAGGCTGTTGGTTGTGGAAAATCAGCTCTTAATCAGAAGCCTAAACTTAACAAAGTACTAGTTAAGTTGGAAAGTACGCTAAGAGAAAAAGGTGTTTTATTACCACTTATCGTACTTATAAAAGAGAGTCTTGATAAGGCCAAGCATTTGACTATTCCTAAAACTTAAGGCAATACAATGGGACATATTGCCTTATTTGTAAGTTGAATTTATGTGTAGTAGCTCATATCTGACCTTACAGTTTCGATGAATAAGCTTGGACTTCACCAGACAGGCAACTATAAGCTATCAAGAGATGTTCGCTATCACTTACAATGATTTGAACATTTTTACAAAGCGAACATTTAAATAACTCAACCCTACCCAAAGGATTAATTTGATTTATACATCCTCACTTTATAAATCAAAATCTCTCTTCATATGATTCATAAAATATAGACTTTTAAATCATAATTCGATATAAAGTGATTTATAACGAACATAAGGTTTAAATCACATGTATCATTGGCAACAGAAAAACTGGCCTCAATTTGAATATGATGCGACACGCTTTGAGGCAAGTATCAGCGAGTATTCGAAAAAGGCCTACAGCATTGAAGGGGCATTATCGCAAATTCCCACAAATGACCATAACGATGCCTTTGTTTATTTACTGGTAGAAGAAGCTTTAAGCACTAGCGCTATTGAAGGTGAGAAACTTAACCGTGAAGAAGTGCGTTCATCAGTTGCACGTTTTCTTGGATTAAAAGAACCGGAGCGTGGTGGTTACTTTCCTAAAGAAAAAGGCATTGCTGC
>CAKZQF010000032.1 GCA_937139475.1 uncultured Gammaproteobacteria bacterium
AAAAGGCGTTGAGGGTATCTACGACCGCCACGATTACTTTGAAGAGCGCCGTATTGCCCATCAAACCGTGGCTGATGTGATCGAACCGCTGGTGAACTTTGAGCACCCTTCACAGCACAACACAGGAGGGCGTTAACATGCAACTGATGATGCGACTCGCCCCCATTACCTTTCCAATAGCCATGCTGGCAGGCCTTGGCTGGTGTATTGGCATTGCCTTACTCGAGCAATCTCATGGCGTAGGCTACACACTTACCCGATATTGCCTGACGACATTGGTGGTACTCGCTCCATGGCTGACGCTAAAACTCACGTTCTACGTGATTGTCAGCCTAGGACGCAAGCTGGGGCTCATTCCGCCTGCACGCCCAACGTATAGCCTAGGTTATGAAGAATCACTCTATTGGTTCAGAGTACTGGCCTTCTTCGATGGCAAACGCAGCCGCATGCCGAAAAAGCCCATCAGGCGAAACTAACAAACTCCCCCATTTGCTCACTTACCGTGGGCAGTTGGGACAGTGGGGCAACACTTGATATACAAGCTTTAGAAGATGAACAAAAGTAATTTGAGCCGCCCCAAGGGATGGGACAATCAGGGCTTGGATTAACAAAACAAGCCACCAAACATCAATATGACTGACGCCTCTGCATTTCTGTACGCGTCGGTTCTCATTTTAGCGTAGCGGTATGCTTCGCAAATGTGTTTCGATTGCTTCAATCATCGACTTGGTAAGTGGTAAATGCGCTTTTTCTTTCGCCCAGATTTCATGAAAGCCTGCTACAGTTTGCTTTGCAGTATCTAACACCAATTTTTCTGGCAGCATGGCTTTAGCCGCTAAGTGTGACAGCTCATCCAGCGTGAAATCACTGAATTTCTTGCTACGGCTCACCTTCAGCGACGCACTATCATCGGGGATATAAGGAATAGTCGAGACAAAATCATAAGCAGGCGCAATCGATGCGGTGCGCTTGTCTTTGTAAATCACAGACCAATTCTTCAAATGCATATCCGCATTGCCAATTAGGGTATTGAACACCAATCGACGCGTAAATTCTGCAATGTCTTCGTCTTGACCTTCGATGCCGATAACCTGAGCAATATTGCGCATACTGGCTTTTTTGTATTTATCTTGAGGATAGACGCCAAACACTTGCGCAAAATCTTCAATATGTACGGCTTGATCACCTGCACGATCAAAGCGCTTGATCACAAACGCCTGAGCATTTTTAAAAGCATCGCCAAATTTACCAATACCATCTGGGATATTAGCAATCTGGTTAATCGGGAGTAGCTGCGTTTCTGGCACATCCATCCCCAACATGCGAGCCAGTTCCATCATCGAATATTCATTTTCTGGCACAGCGTCAAAACGAGACGATGGCAATTTCACAATCCAAGAGCCACCTTGACCGGTTGCTGGAATAGTCAAACCACCGTTTGCCTGTTGTACGGCTGAAAACTTCAACTGTACACCCGCTAATGAAAAACGCATTGGAACATCTATTTTCGTTTCATCGTCAATGTCTTGATGCAAATTAGGCGGCAGCGCTTCGCCATCAGCAGGTTCAACCGTGATCGCACCTGCTAAATCTTGTCCTAACACCCACAATAGAAAAAATTCTCGTGCGGGGTTCACTCCGGCACGCTCTGCCAGGTAATGACGCATGGTTTCTTCTGGCAAAAGGTTAGAGAAAAACGGAGTTAACTTGGTTTGGGTCGGTTTAAAGTTAGTCAGCAAGCCACCTAGCGAATCTTTAAAGCCCAGCCCTAACACGGGCCGTGATTCATCATGAATGTACGAATCCATAAAGGCAAAAAGCGTTCTGTCATTGCCCACGTTAGTGATCGTTGCGATAGGTTCCCCGTAGAGCAACACGTTGAGCGTAGAAACATGATTAGTCATCGTCGTCTTCCTCTAACTGATATGCCGGTGACATCTGCTCACCTTCATCGCTAATCCCTTGGCTGCTTCGAATGATTGACTTGATGGCAGGAATGGACTTTTTAGGCGCAACCAATAGCTCTAGGTCGAGTACACGGGCAAGTGCAATTAAACTGGATATTCTTAAATCAACGCCGCCAGACTCGATTTTCGATATATGGCTTTGAGGTACACCGGAACGCGCGCTCAGCTCTCTTTGGCTAAACCCCTTGCGTACCCGAGCTTCTCGAAGACTTTCTAGTATCTGCTCTGTTACATAGCTCATTTCGATACGCCTTAATGCATCAATTAAGAAAAATTATATACAAAAACATATCACCGCAATCCCGCAAACACAAGAATGATCAGCTATTATGTATCATCTTGTACTTTTTGATATGCAATTATAGATAGATCGTAACATGCGCGCTCAATTACTGTGGGCAGATGGGACAATAGGGCAACACCAGATATGCCAAGCTTTAGAGGGTGAATAAGAGGAATTTGAGCCGCCCCAAAGAATGGGGCAATCGGGACTATGTAAAGTTTATAATTGGGTTAAACGCTGTTTTGCAAGCGCCCAAGGTAAGCGACGACCAGCTTTTGCCATTTTATCGTAGGCAGCTTGAGCTTCTTCAACTGACAATACACCATGGGTGACGAGCTGCTCGACAACCCATAGCGTACCTTGAACTAATATCGCTTCTTTTTCAGCCGCCTTCCTAAGCGCCATATCCCCAGTTAGCAATGGACACTGTTCTTGTTTCGCCAACGCAAGTGCAAAGCAATCGTTCATGCTAGGGCCAGCATACTTTTGCCTCAGTTCAAATGAGTACATCATAGACTCCGGGCTTAACTCACCCAACAACAACCCTAACTCGAGTAAATAGCCATGTTGATCGCTTAGCTCCTCGTGGAATAACACATCTGGAACTTTGAACTGGTAAGGCAAATTGAAAAAGACGCCTAATAATTGGCCTTCTTCGAGATCAATGAGGATATTGGCATCACTGATCAACAAATACATTTAAACAGCCTCAGCCAACATTTGGCGTTGCTTATGCAATGCCATTACTGACATCTGTAACAGCTCAGCGGCTTTCGATTCACTAACAATTCCCTCTGCCAATGCACGATAAACCAACTGCTCAAACAATAATGTCTGTTCTTGTGGATAAGGATTCCCTGGCTCCTGCTTACGCCAACCGTTTTTTGAGAACTGTATAAATATTTGGCGTTTTTTCTCTTCGGTGATCACACCAAGGTCGGCACTGCGATACAAACAAGCCGCCATGCTTAGGCCATATTCATGTTTCAGGAAATACAGCTCTTTGGGGTCTACGTTCGAACGTCGCTCTCCTAGATGCTGAAAAAGGCCTACTTCAGGCAGTAAAAACGCAGAAGCAAAGCGGTTGCAGGCCATCTCTTCGTCAATGGATTCATCGAGTAAGCCATGTAAAACAAGGTGGCCAAGCTCATGCGCCAATGTAAACCGCTGACGGCAACCAGGCCAATGAGAGGACACAACAACAATTGGCTGCCCTGATATTTTGGCTTGTAACCCATCAAATTTATCGGCTTGGGGTACGTTACTGACAATCACCAGAATACCTTTAGACTCAAGCAAGTCGATTAAGTCTGGCAATGGATTCATACCTAACTGCCAATCAGTACGGACTTTGGCGGCAACCTGCTCTACTGCGTCTAAAGTACTTACAACAGGAACGTCGGGGTGGTAGTTAAAACTCGCTATCGGGAAGTTTGGCCATACATTTTTAAGCGCTAACCAGCGCTCAGCTTGGTCAACCACATCGGACTCAATCTTCTTTAGCAACTTAGCTGAAGCTGAGGCTTTTTTACGATACTCCACCTCACCCAAAGTCACCTGTGCTGGGCGAAAGAAGTATTCAGTACGAACCGACAAAGCCGTCGCTAATTTAAGTAAAACTCCCGACGAAGGCATACTCTGGTCGTGCTCGTATTTTTTAACCATGTTGGCACTAATACCAACTTGCTCACCCAAGGCCTGCATCGACAGGCCAGCGGCTGCACGGGCTCGTTTTATGCGCTCTCCAATCATACAGACCTCTGGTTTATAAAAACTAAAATAATTTTAAAAATATAAACCAAGTTGGCGTTTTTGTCGATTGGTTTTGCAGGGCAATCATTCGCGTGTTCGCGCACACACTTCCCCATGCCTTTACCCCCATACGCCAAAACCACTATCCGTTTGGCTTTTGGATCGAAACGCCAAACAG
>CAKZQF010000033.1 GCA_937139475.1 uncultured Gammaproteobacteria bacterium
GACCCATGGGGAAAACAGTACAATGTGCATAGCAATGACATTTTTACTGCCTATTCAAGTCCTGGCGTAAGTAAGGGGTATACCGGGCATAAAATGGTTAATGATATGGATATTATTCATATGAACGGTCGGATCTACGATCCAACCTTAGGTCGATTCTTACAGGCTGATCCGTTTATCCAAGCACCAACGAATAGCCAGAATTATAACCGTTATAGTTATGTGCTCAACAACCCTCTTTCATATACTGACCCTTCAGGCTTCTTTTTCAAAAAACTTAAGAAGTTTGTGAAAAAATATTGGAAGTTGGCAGTAGCTGCGGTAGTTGCATATTACACATTTGATTATACGTTGCTGCAATTAGCAACAACTACACCAGCAGTCGGCGGGTTTTCTGTAACGTATGCTACGGCAGGAGCATATGTGGGAGCTGGGGCTGCGGCAGGTTTTGTTGGTGGTGCCATTGCAACAGGATCATTAAAAGGAGCTGTTGCTGGAGCATTTAGTGGTGCCATGTTTGCAGGTATTGGTGGGCATTATGGTGAAACTTGGAATATGTCCCGTGTAGGTACTACTACTGTGGCTGGAGGATTGAGTAGTAGAGCAAATGGTGGAAAATTTGCGGATGGTGCAAAGCTAAGCTTGGCCGTTTCATTGCTATCATATGCGAATTACTCTATGAGAAAACAAATGGTTGAGCAATCTAGGCTCAATAAAGATAATATTGGCAAAAAGAGTGGAGGGTTTTATGGTGATGGCGAAGGAATTGCAGGAACGAGACGAGTAGTAAATCCAAATGATCCGTTAGGAGGGTATTTGGAATGTGGTGGACCCGCAGGAGGATGTCAAGGAGTTCAAATTAACCCTGGTGATTTACCTTCAGGGCTAGGTGGTATACCTTACAAGCCATACGGAATAGTTGACAGAGTAACGGAGTCTTTTGCAGGGCCTCATGATTGGCTATCTGATCGAGTAGGTATGTATGACTCAATGGGAAATGGTATATTAAGAACTGGGGTTTCTGGCGGGCTATATGAGGCTGTTAGTTGGGGATTGATCCCTGTTGCAGCTCCGTTTTCTATAGCAGGACTAATTGATAGCACTCCCACAATTTACTCATCTATATATAGTGAAAGGTATAAGGAATAGAAATAATGGATTTCAAACGAAATAATAATGGAATATTAGTTATATTTTCTTTACTTGTATCATGTTTATTTTCAAGAAGTTCCTTTTCTGATGATGGAGGTAATTGTCCTGAATTTGATGATTACTTCTTGTCAAACGGTAAAAGTGATTCATCATTTAGTGAATATCTTAAACAACCAATTTTAGAACGAAATGTTTTTGGTCTTCGACAAATATCTTCACCGAACAATATTGTTCATATTAAAGTTCTTGAAGAGCCTCTCATAATGAAAGTTGTTGTTTTTGATGCTAAAGGAAAGATTGAAATTGAAAAAACTTTTAATTCAAATATGTCTTGCAATGGAGGGAGGATTGTTTTCTCATCATCAGTAAAAGGTAGTGGCGATGGTTCTTCAGTGCAATATTCAGAAATGAAAACAGAACTTTTTTGGCAAGAAAAAAACACCTTAGCGGTTACTACCTCAAGATATTCAGAAAAAAGAAGCTGGATTTTTTTTCGTGGTAAAAATTTAGATGTGGTTAATTATACATTTCCAAGAACTTCATTAGATCAAATTAAATTAACTAAATAAGGGATATACCACGTTTTTTATTCCTTTTATTTTAAAAATAACCTCACGGTAGTTGCCCGAAGGTTTGGCTTCTTTGGGAGCAAAGTAACTAAAGATTGATTTCAATCCAACACTAGCCTCGCGATGCGGGGCTTTTTTTGTTACTTTATATTGTATTAAAAATTAATAAGATAGGGATATATGGTGAGCGATATTAGTTTTACCAAAGCAAAGTTTTGGAAGTGTGCACTCCAAGTTAACCCTTCCAGTTATATCAGCTACCGAGGAGCTGCACAGAGTGTTTCAGAAGAGGATTATAACAAAAGGCTTCTAGAAGTTTGCTTGGAAGAAAACATAAAAGTTGTTGGCCTGGCTGATCATGGCAATGTTGATAGCGTTGAAAAAATCAGAGATATATTAACTTCGCAAGAAAATAAAAAGAAATAAAAAGGGACACCCCTAAATTTTGATTTCACAAATAGCCTCCAGCGTGGCTTAAGTTGCCCGAAGGTTTGGCTTCTTTGGGAGCAAAGAAAATAGCCCTATATAACCTATAGGGCTTTTTGTTGTGTAATATCAATATGATTTATAGTTGAGCCTGATATGTTTCAGGTATAGTACATAAATGTAAGTTTTAGTTCGAAGTAAATAATAAAAATAAGGAAATACTGTGCAGTTGCTTAATTTGAATATTGATAAAATAATCATTCATCAGGTTTACCAAAGAGATGCAGAGGGACATAAAGTTACTCCCATGCAAAGTCATGAATATACCAATTTTTCTGCAACAGCGATGGAAACTTTCAAACAACGCGTAGTTGAGGCATTAGGTGAAAGCTCAAAAGCCGTTGAGATGGAAATCACCAACCAAGAAACGGAAGACCTACCTACTTTGGTTGAACGTTCAATTGATGAAGATGGCGTGACTTTCGCTGTTTCATCTTATGACTTTGCTGTAAAGCTTACTAATGCTCAGCATACTAAGGGGATTCCTGGCGGTATAGTTGTAGTATTTACTGGAACACAAGGGCACCCTGCTAAAAAGTTTCTTGGAATAATTAAAGCTGAAACACATAGCGCATATGAAAAAGAAGTAGACGATACTACAGGGGAAATATCATTAAAATATGTTGAAGAGGTTCTATTAACCCCTAGCTCAAAGTTATATAAAACAGCAGGCTTCTTTGAAAAAGCTAATTATGATTCAACATCGTCAAATTTAAATGATAAATGGGTTGTTATGGTATCAGACTCGCAAATTAGCAAAGCTGGTGGTAAAGCAGCAGCTAAATACTTCTATGCAGACTTTCTTGGTTGCGGTTACCCTCAAACAAGTGCGAGAACTACAAAGCAATTTTACGATGAAGCAAAGGATTTTATTAAAGCTCTAGATGTTGAAGAACATGAAAAAAGTGATTATTTAAATGCGTTAACTACATACTTGAAAGTTGACACATCATCTACAATTAGCTCTTCAGATTTTGCTTCAAAGTATTTTGATCAGGATACTCAGGATTCTTTTACTGAACACATGGAAGATGCAGGACTGCCTACAGCGTCTTTTACTAAAGATGTTGAACATATAGCAGGAAACTTAAAGTTTAGAAAAGTTAGCTTTAGTAAGAATGTTAAAATATCAGCACCCTCAGATTCCTTTAAAAACTTGATAACTATGTCTACAATAGAAGGTGATGCAGATGAATCAGGTACTCCGGCAGAATGGACTCAAGTAATAATCAAGGACAAGATAGTGAAACAAGAATGACCGAAGCAGAGTTTCAGCAGCAATGGCACGAAGACAAAGCTGTTTATGATGCTTGGGGAAGCTTGGTTGTTTCGACAATACTTGATGAGCTAACTAAGGCGGGAAAAATAAATGATAGTTTTCTTAAAATTCCTGCTAAACATCGATTAAAAGAAGATCAATCTTTAATCGATAAAGCTTTTTATCGCCCAGGAAAAACTTACTCTGATCCATACAATGATATTGAAGATAAAGTAGGTGCTCGCTTTGTAGTATTGTTAGTTGAAGATATTAGATTGATTAGTGAAATTATCAACCAATCTGAGATATGGTCGTTTGATGCCTGTAAACATTTTGATGAAGATAAAGAAAGAGAGCCTCTTTTATTTACTTATCAATCAGTACATTTTGTTCTTCGCCCTAAAAAAGCAATTACTATTGTTGATTGTACTATTACTACTGATACTCCTTGCGAAGTTCAAATTAGAACTTTACTCCAACATGCTCATGCCGAATTAACTCATGATGCCATTTATAAAGCTAAAAGAGCAGTCGAGCCAAAGGTTCATCGTACAGTCGCTAAAAGTATGGCGCTCATTGAAACGACTGATGATTTTTTTACTGAAGTTACGCAACAGTTAAACCAAGGACCTGTAGAAGAGTTTGGAATATTATCTCGATTAGATGCTCTTTATTTTAGCTATACAGGTATTAAGCCTCAAACTCAAAAATCAATATTAACGATTTTGGATGAATTTGAAGATTTGGTTGACGAAACATTAATAGATTCCATAGAAACATATATTAATAAAAATCCTGCGGTAGCTGAGATAATAAAAGCGAAATTCTCTGAAGGAGCCATATATAAACAAAGCACAGTATTGCTTCTATATTGGTTGTTAAAACGTAAGAAGCAAAAACTTCTAGAGCGATGGCCTTTTGATCGAAGTATGCTTATTCCTTTAGCTAACGACATTGGAGTAAGTACAAGAGATGATAATTAAATATACAAGCTATTCCTCGTCAAACTAATTAGTTTACAGTTTTATCGCCTAGTGAAAATAGTCGTTTGGTGCCAAATTGAGTTTTACGTTTTCTAGGCTTGTTCTTTAAAGATGGCTGGATCACATTGAGACTCAGCGTATGCGACAACATCATCATTCCAATAGTTACTTTTATATGCATAGATTAAGAATGAGTGGCAGCAATGTTGCCATAGCTTTAAATGATGTTCAGTAAGCCAGCTAAAATCGATTGTCTCCATATGGTTGAAGATATTCCTAATGCCAGTGTTCAAGTATTGCTCTGCTGCGGTAGCCGATGTTATTGGCCCTCTTGCTGAGGAGCGTGGACAAAGTGACAAACCAAATAAGGTGTTAGCAATCATGCAGTCGTGATGAGCTAAGTATTGTTTTGAAGCTTGGCGAATTAATTCATCGTTAGTTACATAGTAAATCATCGGCCTTAATCGAGGCCAGAGCTGAAATCTCTCATGCGGCTTTAATTGGATGATCAGTTGGTATTCTTGATCCATTTTTTCTCTCAGCTCAGTCGGCAACAAGGTGAGTAAATTTAAGTGCATTTTTCTACTCTCATTGTGATGATGAACCGAGCACTTATGATAAATAATCATGGGCAATATTGCCAAGAATTGTAAGTATGGATAAAGCTGATTTTAGCACCTAAATAGTCTTTCACTTTCATCCGTGGTAAAGTTAACTTCTACCTTGCAAACCATGTAACCAATTAATTTAATGTAAAATATATCTATGTTGTTAGTTATGTTTTTAGTTTGACTGGGATTTAATTTATACATAAGTATTGGTCCAAAATCATAGAATGATAGTGGTCCGTTATTGGTATAAAGTGTCTCTGTTCACTTAGAGGCTTGTCTCAAAAAAAGCAGGATCTCTGACCAGAGATTCCAAGTAAAATGGACCAGTGATTCTACAAAGAGCAAAACATCATTCTAAAATTATTGGACCATTTGAAAGAATAAATAAAATTAAAATTAAAATTAAAAATAAAGGTAAGTTACCTGATCAGAAAACCTAATTCTTTTTGATTTAAATATTTCGAGTCATCAAAATTTAACAAACTCTCCTCTAATACTTTTTGGTCAAATTTAAAGTTTCGTTTCAGCGTAATATTGGTCTCACTCAGTGAAGCTAAGATGTATTCGAAACGTTTTATTGTTGGTGCAACGAGTTCCTTTCCTTGCTCATTTGATTCAGGTGAAAAAGTCATCAACAACTGAGCAATGTGAAAACCAATTTTAGGTGTATTGTTCGGGCAATATTTAATTGAAAACAACTTTACAAAAAGTTCAAAGGCACACTTTTCTGCATGAGTTGGTCTTGCTTCTTGAAGTTCATTTTGTTGGTAAATGGCAATAATGAGTAATGCGCTCAAGCTATCTAATGTGTAAGTATTGCAAAGTGTATCAATATGCCAAGCGAACTTGCGATTAATAATAGTCGATAGCTCATCGGCTGCTGTTGCTGGTAAATACCGATATTGCCTCGCCTTCTTACTCAATAACATGTCTTTAATATGTGCTGACAGCGCATCGATTGCAGGACTAAGGCTTGCTGCATTGGGCTGACTCAATAGTACAAAGAAAGCTTTGTCGGTATAAATTGGCTGATAGTTTGTAAGCTGCATTAACCGGGAAAACTTAAACTTACTCACAATCGGTTTGCCCTTTAGCTTTAAGCGCCAATATCGCGAGTTAATTTCACTGTCTAGGTGAGTCAATAACTTCAATGGAGACGGGCGATACCATGCTTGATAAGAAAAGCGAATTTCTTCATTCAGTTTATTTTTTAACTCTCTAAGTCTTTGTACCAAATTTAGCGTCTTCTCTTGATTATCATTTAAAGAAAATAACCATTCCATCAAGAAATGCTGAGTTGCTAATGACTGCACATATTTGGGAAGTTTTTTGTAGGCGGTAAAATTGTGCATCGTATTTAATTTAGTTTTTATTCAACTGTTCGTTTTTAGGGGAATCATTACTTTTCAGTGTCTTAGATTATTTATTCTTGCTTTTTTTATTCAAAAACCACACTGGCTGTAACCAAAGTCTAGACCAATACTTAATTATTACCTTACTGAACACGACTGAAGCAGACATGAGCGAAGAAGCACTCAATGAATTACGTGAAAAGTTAGAAGCTGATTTATTAAAGCTTTATGGCTCGCCCATTTTAAATCTTGAGCAATTGCATAAGGCACTAAACTATCGAAGTGTTGCAACAATGCGCCAAGCATTATTAAGGGGCACATTACCTATACCTATATTTTCGCAGCCAAATCGTAGGGGCTACTTTGTTTTGGTTGCTGAAGTGGCAAGGTATATGGCGCAGTGCGCTGTTGTCGAGATGGAAAATAAGAAGATGTGACGAATTTTTAACTGGCGCAGAAATAACAAAGACCCGAAGTGCTCTAACACAGTGGGCCTTTGATGAATTGTCTTTTGAAAGCAGACAATTCAACTGTAGTACATTTGCAAGTTTTTGCAAGCGTACATAGGTTTTTGCGCCTCTAATGAGAGGCAGGAAAAATGATTAAAATTGATATTTGGATTGAGTTGTTAAGACTGTGGTTATTAACACAATGGTCATACCGTAAGCTCGGTGAGTATTTAGGTATTAGTCATCAAGCAGTGGGTAGAAAAATAAATGCTTGGACAGAAAAAGGCATTTCTTACCATGATGTAAAAGATTTGCCCTTAAGTGATGCAACTAAAATTCTCTTCACTGGGCGGCCCCCTCATCAATCACGGTTTACGTTACCTCAATATGAGGAAGTTGCAAACCTGATATCTAGTACTAAAGGGAGAAAAGGTAAACCCAATATTCGGTTTCACTATAAAGCTTATGTAAAAGACGTTGGTGAAGCTAATGCGGTTGCAGAGTCTACCTATTATGCAGGGATTAAGGCCGCATCGAAGAACCCTAAATTTGCATTAACTATCATAGAAAACCCAGGTGAACGTTTGTATGTTGATTATGCTGGTATTCGTTTACCTATCGGTCCTAAGAAAGATAAGAATTACGCATACTTTATTATCGGTGTTTTAGGTTATTCAAAGAAAATATTTATTCGTGCTACCACACATCAGAAACAGAAAGATTGGCTTGATTTCATGCAATGGATATTTATTCAAATAAACGGTGTCGTTAAATTTATCATCACTGATAATGCAAAACCTTTGGTAACAACACCAAAACCCCACTTGAAGCTCACAAAAGGTTATGAGCAATTTTGTAAGCACCAAGACGCTATTGCATATCCATCACCACCAGCAAGCCCGAATTACAATTATGCGGCTGAAATAGTCGTGAAAATTTTTAATAATGAGATTTACCCTTATTTAATCGAAATGTATTTTAACTCGGTAGAAGAGGTTAACGACTGTTTGGATTGGTTGGTGTCTACGATTAATAAGCGACCATTAACGGGACGCGCTGAATCACGCGATGAGCTATTCGAAGAAGAAAAATCATCGTTTAGAGAAAGAAATCCAATAGCTTTTATTGTGCCAACAGGACAACGTACTGTTACGGTTGGCAAGCATTATAGAGTCAAAGTTGACCAGATATACTACTCAATTGACCATGAACTGTTCGGTGAAAAAGTCCAAGTATATATTTACCCAGAAAAGATTGATATCAAACATAACGGTGAACTTAGCTATAGCCATGCCAGACGTAAACCCGGTGATGAGCATGCCATGCTGATTGAGCATATGCCACCAGCGCATCGAGTACTGAGAAGCGAAAATAAAGCTCACTTTTTGGCTTGGGCAAAATTAACAGAGCCTTCATTAATTCCGTTTGTTGAGGCATTTTACGCCCATGTATCTGACGGTGACTTCTATGCACGAGAGCAGTGTAATAAATTAAAGCGCTTGTTAGAGAGTTCGGTAGTAGAAGGCGTTTCTGAAGAGTTTGTAGAAGGTTGTCTGATGTGCCAAACCTGTAATCGATTAAGTATTAGCTCATTAGAATCCATGATTGAAATTGCTAAATTGGATGATGAAGAGATTCAAGAATCATTCGCTTGTTATCAGCAAGTACAGCAAGGTTCACAAGGAGAGCATCATGCGCACTAATTCAACGTTAGATTCAACGACTAAATCTATGTGTAAAGCGTTGCGTTATGGTGCTTTTATTGGCGGTATGAATGAAGCCTCGCTTGATAAAGAATTTGACTTAGTAGGTTTTCAAAAAAACCTAATCGTTGTTCTAGGTGCTATTAACCGCAATAAGCTAGTTGATAAGGCACAACAATATCGCAAAAACGCTAACTTGCCATATACGAGCATTAGCTATGCTGATATTGAGCAACACCCTATCGGGCAATTTAATTATAAATATTTTGAATATTTAAGCCGTGGTGCTTGGTTAAAAGAAGGTGACTCTATCATTATCCATGGAGAGTCATCTAAAGCGCGGCTAGAGTTGATGAGTGCTTTTGGTAATGAATTAATAGATAAGGCAATTTCCGTTCTATTTAAAGAGATGAAAGAAATGCTTCAAGACTTACTGGTAGCAGACTCTAAGAGTCTTTTACAATCAGCACTAAAGCCACTTGAGGACATTGATGTACTGATGCTCGATAATTTTGAGTTAAATATACTTTCCATTAAAGAAGCCTATATCCTTGCATCTTTGATCAAAACGCGTAGTGAAAAAGGTGGCTTTATCCTTATTAGCAAGAATCGGTTAGAAGATGAAATTACAAGCGGTAATGGCGTTGGGTTAGTTGGTCAAATGCTGGCCCAACACATATTGCCTTGCAGTCATCAATTAAACTTCATAGCAGATACCAAAGGGGTTGCAGATGTTTAGCTCCCACTTTCAAAATAATGTCCAAAATATTGCGCCATTTCTTCCGTTTACGGCTGACTTGGCAAGCATTGAGCAGCAGCAAATTAATCAGACCTATGATATTTACGCAGGTCATTTGCAAAAGCGCGAGTTAGCTATTGAGTATTTACAAAATACACGAGGGCTGAGTGATGAGATTATCAATCGATTTCAACTGGGCTTTGCTGATAAGTCGGTATGTGAGCAATTTAGAGACATTGATAACCCCGTAGCTTTTCGAGGCATGCTACAACGCACTGGTGTTATAGGACCAAAAGGTCACATGATTTTTCTTGGCTCAGTCATTATTCCCATTAAACAAAATGGCAATGTTGTTGGCGGTGTTGGTCGTAGAGTTTCTGATGTGGTTCGTTTAACTTCCACACCTCATCCATTTCACTTGATTGACGATGAGGCTCTGTTTAATGCTGATTGCTTAAGTGATAAGCCTAATTGTGTTGTTTTATGTAAAAGTCCAATAGAAGCATTAATTGCCTTAGGGCAAGGGATTGAAAAAGTGATATCTCTTGTAGGTAATGTTGATTTTACTGAAGCACATGCAAAGTTGCTTAAATCGCATAACGTAAAGTTAGTGAAAGTAGCTTTTAATCAATCGTCTTATTACTTACAAAAGCTATCAGCGATTGCACAGGTACTAAAGCGTTATCGTATACGCTGCAAAGTAGTAGACCTCACAGATTGGCAGGATATTAATGCGCTGTGCTTGTATGACCCTTCAGGCAAATTATTGCATCAACGCATTCGCCAAGCACAATTCTATGGTGGTCATTAGCATGCGTGATATAAAGCAACTGACCAGCCTTATTGATTGTCTTGAATATTATTTGGACTATTGCTTATCGCATGATGAAAGTGATACCACCATTATTGGCAAAAAGTGCTTATTAAGCCGCTTTGTTTTGTGGTGCTCACTTAATGATATTGAAAATATCGATGGGATAACACTAGCCGTTGTTGAAGAGTATCGCTTGTATGCCCGTAAAAACTACAAAGGCAGAAAAGGTGAGCCAATTCAATCGGAATCGCTTCGCAATATCATTACTGCTGTAAAAGTTTTCGTAAAACGCATGTACTTTAGTGAAATACTCGACCACGACCCACTAGGCCGATTAGAATTACCTAAAAAGCCTCGTAGAGTGCCTAAAAACATTTTATCAGCCGATGATATTGAAAAGGTCTTCGAGCAGCCATTGCTCTATGGCGAAACAGGCTTAAGAGACAGGGCCATACTAGAAACATTCTATTCTTGTGCATTAAGACGGCTTGAACTAATAGGCCTTGAAATTCACCATATTGATTTTGACAAGCAGGAAGTGCGGGTCGAACAAGGTAAAGGCAATATCGACAGGATAGTGCCAATATCAGAACGAGCGTTGGAATGCTTAACGTTTTATCTTGAGAACATTCGCCCTAAATTGGCCACATTAGCTTCAGGCTCAACCTT
>CAKZQF010000034.1 GCA_937139475.1 uncultured Gammaproteobacteria bacterium
GAGGCGCGATGATTTAGGAATGGTTATTCCCTTTCAAATTATCGCAACAACAAAATGATTGTCCTGAGTTCCTCCCGCTGAGTGGGAAATTACTTTATCTGATTGGTATAAGTCCGATTTCTAATTAAGTGGTGGTAAAAATGTCTGATACAAATTCTTGGTCGTTATCAATGCATCAAATTGAATGTTGTAACTGTAGCCACGGGTGTGGTTGTCAGTTTGGTGGTTTTCCTGATAGTGAGGATGGTGGCTGTGAAGCACTACTAGGCTTTTCAATTATTCAGGGAAATTTTAATACACTCGATCTGTCAGGGATAAAGATGGTGTTTGCAGCAGTTTGGCCCAAAGCGATCCATCAGGGCAACGGTAAAGGGGCGTTATTTATTGATGCGGCAGCATCAACAGAACAAGTGACTGCGCTGGCTACCATTATGTCAGGACAAGCAGGTGGCATGCCTGTCGAGGCCATTGCAGGTACATTTACCGAGTTTGAAGGGCCGATAATTAAAAATATTGAAATGAATATAGATGATAAACGTTCGTCGTTTTCTATAGAGGATATCGTTAATGTGGCGCAAACACCGCTAATAGACCCCGTAACTGGCGAGGATCATGAGGTTCACATCACGTTTCCTAAAGGTGGTTTTATGTGGGATGAAGGGAGCATCGGCACCTCTGAGGCGATGAGGATAAATCACAATAACCTTCAATTCGAACATGTTGGAAAGTTTTCTGCTAAGGCGGTTGCGAATTGGGGGAATTAACGTGTCGATGGCAAACTGGTTAAGGCAATATGGTTTTACTGCTGCTAGTGTGTTCTTGCTGTTAGCCCTTTCCTGGTATTATATGGTTTATCTGATGACCATGAATATGGCGCCGGTTGAAAGCTGGAGTTACTACGACATTTTTGCCCTGTTTGTGATGTGGAGTATTATGATGGTGGGCATGATGTTGCCATCAGCTTTGCCTGTGTTGATGTTAGTTCAAAGGACCAATCAGCAACGAAAGAGACGAGAAACTCCCTATACCAAAGTAATCTACTTTTTGCTCGGTTACTTGATTGCTTGGGTCACCTACTGTGTCTTAATTACTGCGATACAATGGTGGCTCCATGAGCTGGCGATCCTGTCGCCAATGATGAGCAGCCAAAGCACTTACTTTAATGGGGTATTGTTGATTGCTGCTGGCTTATACCAATTGTCTTCCTTTAAGGAAAGGTGCTTGCGTGTTTGTCGCTCACCGTTAAGTATTATCACGAGTCATTGGCAGGAAGGGCAATGGGGAGCAATCTCTATGGGCTTTAAGCATGGACAATATTGCTTGGGATGTTGTTGGATCTTAATGGCATTACTTTTCGTTGTTGGGGTCATGAATTTACATTGGATTGTTGTTTTTACACTATGGATATTAGTTGAAAAGCTGATGCCTTACGGCGTGATACTGGGTAAAGTATTAGGTGGGCTGCTGATAATTACAGGCTTCGCTTATTTTGCTTCTTAGTTAAAACGTTGCTGTTATCGTTCATCAACAATAACAGCAACGTTGCATACAACAAATTGTAAGCCTTTATGGCCAAGGCTCTGGTTGTTTAAATTAACTTCATAGGTTAGCTTCGAAGTTATCTATGTTTACCGGCTCAAATTCTTCAAGCATCTTATGCAACTTTTCTTCCACTAAAATTAGCTTTTGACGAACAGCTTCTGTGCGCCTTCTTTCATACAAGCCTGTGATCATTTGAGCCGCGGCATGTTGAATAGGGTGAGAGGTCTTAAGGTCGTATTTCATATCAGTAAATCCCATCTAGCCATGTTAACAAAACTCATTAATGAACCTTGGTGACATTCTCTTCCCCAGAAGAGTTCTATATTATGTGGGTTGATAAATGAGCTGCTTGTTGTAAGTATATACCTATGATTAAGCCAACTCTATAAGATTAGGTCAGTGACAACATATGTCATTGAATTATTTCTTAACTTAATGAATGGGAGAAAATGTGGCCAAACGTGATAAATTATATTTGGATGTGGTGAATGCTCAAGAGGCGATTTTTTCAGGTGATGTGAAGTCACTGCAAGTAACTGGAACTGTTGGGGAGTTAGGGATTTTCCCGGGGCATACTCCACTATTAACCGCGATTGAACCCGGTTTTGTTAGTTTTCGGACGCTAGATGGTGAGCTGCAAGTGGTGTATTTGTCGGGAGGAATAATTGAGGTTCAGCCCAGTCACGTTAACATACTCGCCGATGTTGCAATCCGTGGCGCCGACCTGGACCACGAAGCGGCAGTAGAAGCTAAACGCCAAGCAGAACTGAGTTTAAGCCAATCTACTTCTGAACATGCTAATCAAAGCATGGATTATTCAGCGGCAACCATACAATTGACTAATGCAATCGCTCAGTTAAGGGTCATGGCGATGATCCGAAAATTAAAAGCAGGCTCGCGGCATTAGTGACGATATTCGTTGGCCTGCCTTACTACATGCTTAGTCGGTAGCTGTAAATCGATGGGCAATTTGTAGGCGCAACACAGGCTACATTTTTGAATTTTTCAATTTAAATTCATAATAAAAACATACCTATGGTGCGATAAAGAGGTTGCTCAGCTTGAAAATCTGGTAGTTTGTTCTTAGACTTAAATAGATTCCCGAGGTTGGAGCTGCCCGTTATGGTTAACCATAAGAAGCGACGTGATCTGACTACTCGTTCAGTCCTTATTGTAAACTTTAATAATGATTTGCCAGAACTAGAAAAAGCCTTAATTCCACTAAATTGGGAATGCGCCAGCGCGTGCGATCTCAAACAATCACTTCGTATTATTGAGCAGAAAAATATAAGCGTTGCTATCGTTATCATTCAAGCTGGTAACGAACTGCAAGTACTTAATGTGGTGAGCAAATTGCAGCACACTACACCGGATGTGAAGTGGTTGGCCATAACCACGCAATATCCGATACCATCACCCTATTTGAAAAAAAAATTAGCGACTCTTTTTATCGATTATTATCATACCCCTATTGACTGGGGGCTATTTTCAAATAGTTTGGGCCACCTGTGGGGAATGTCAAAGCTTCAAATTGAAAGCAAAAAAGAAGTCAGGGAACCGACTTTGCCGCAAGAGCTTGTCGGATGCTCCGAGCCAATAACAAACCTTAAAAAAGATTTAAAAAAGGTCGCTATCGTCGATAACCCGTTGCTGATTAGTGGTGAAACGGGCACAGGCAAAGGGCTATGCGCTCAACTCATTCACGCTCAATCAGCGCGAGAAAAAGAACCCTTTGTTATCGTCAATTGTGGCGCGCTTCCTTCCTCTTTAATACATTCGGAACTTTTTGGTCACGAAAAAGGGGCCTATACCGGTGCTGAAAGACAATATATTGGGCGTATTGAGCGTGCAAATAATGGCACTTTATTTCTCGATGAGATTGGCGATCTGCCCTTAGATTTACAAGTAAACTTATTGAATTTTCTCGATGACAGTTCTATCGAAAGGTTAGGTGGTAACTGTCCAATCAAGGTCAATTGTCGGATTATATTTGCATCACACATTGATCTTGAAAATGCCGTTGCCGAAGGCGCATTTAGAGAAGATTTATTTCATCGTTTAAATATATTGAGAATTCATGTGCCTAGTCTGAGGGATTATCGCGAAGATATTGAGATGCTAGCCCAAAAATTTCTAGCGCGTTTCGCGCAAGATGATAGCAACCTTCGCTTTACTAATTCTGCGCTGCAGGCAATGTTACAATATGATTGGCCCGGCAATGTAAGAGAGCTAAAGAATAGAGTCCTTAGGGCGATAGTCATGGCCGAGCAAGGCAAAATCACAGAGCGTGACTTAGGACTAAAACTAACGAACAACAATATGCCAAAAGCCACACCTAATCGCCTGCGTACCGAGATTGATACTGAGACGCTGCTAGAGGCGTTAAAACGAAATAATCATAATGTATCAGCAGCATCTCGGCAGCTAAATATTTCCAGAACCACGTTTTATCGGCTAGTTAAAAAATGTAACATCCAATGGTGATGTTGTTCGTTAGATATCTCTATTCTATTTCTTTTAATCTCGCCGTGAAATGCCTTAACACTGGAGGCTCATATTCGAAAGTTAACCCTTTGATTTTATCTACATTCGCTGCCACAGCAATGAGGCAATCAGCGATATATTTCATATGGTCATTAGTATAAACACGGCGCGGAATCGTTAGGCGTAATAGCTCAAAAGGAGATGTTTTTTGCTGCCCAGTATCAGGATCACGCCCGAGCAATAAAGAGCCTATCTCGACACCACGTACACCGCCTTCTAAATATAAGTGGTTTGCCAGTGCGTGTGCGGGAAATTGTGCTGCCGGGATATGAGGTAATAACTTGCCGGCATCGACAAAGACAGCATGCCCGCCAGTGGGGTACTGTATCGGGATCCCTGCCTCACGAAGTAAATCACCCAGGTAGGTCACTTGGCCTATGCGGTATTCTAAATAGTCTTCATCGGCACACTCCCATAAGCCAACATTAAGCGCTTCCATATCCCGACCGTTTAAGCCGCCATAGGTGATGAACCCTTCCATAGGTACGCAACTCACCTGAACATCTCGAAATAAATCCAGTTGACTATCGTCTTTAAAGCAACATAGCCCGCCCATATTAACCATCGGGTCTTTTTTAGCTGACATCGTGAAGATATCACCACAGGTGAACATGCTGCGTATAATGTCTCCAAGAGGAGTTTGAGACAAGCCTTGCTCTCTTTGCTTAATAAAATAGGCGTTTTCAGCAAAGCGCGCAGAGTCTATCACCACCAAAATATTATTTTCTTTAGCGATTTTAGCAACGGCCTGAATGTTAGCCAAGGAAACTGGTTGTCCGCCTGCTGAGTTGCATGTGATGGTAATGATAATACCAACAACATTTTCAGCGCCATGCTCTTTGATTGTTTTGCTTAGTGCATCGAGATCGAAGTTTCCCTTAAAATCATCCCATTGGCAGGTATCAAGTGCTGCTGGGGTTAATACGTTAATAGCCTTGGCACCACTCATCTCAACATGCGCTGCGGTTGTATCAAAATGGTAATTAGAGATAAAAACAGGCGCCTTACACTGCTTGTGTTTCACCATATTGGGAAATAGTATTTGCTCTGCGCCGCGACCTTGATGAACAGGAATAACGTGCTGATAGCGAAATAATGTTTGCACGCTTTGTTCTAATTTAATAAAGCTACGGCTACCCGCATATGCCTCATCTCCTACCATTAAAGCCGACCATTGATTAGCACTCATAGCGCCTGTACCAGAATCGGTTAACAGATCGATATAGACATCTTCACTCTTTAATAGAAAGGGGTTGTAGCCAGCTTCAATTAAGGCTGCTTGGCGGTCGTCTTCGTTGGTCATTTTGATGGGCTCAACCATCTTAATCCGAAAGGGTTCTGGAATTCGTTTCATCTTTTTGCTCTCGATATTCTAAGTTAGATAATGTTTAGACTTGCTAGAAATGAGCAGTTAGATATTGAGAAAAAAGCTAGAACTGGCTAATCGGAAGTCCTGATTATACCATTTCGATTGGGTAGGGAATTGCAGCACACTAAGTATGTTCATATGGTCATTATGCGAGCATTATTTTAAACTTGTCAATGCTAACGCGCACTAACTCGATGCTATTAACCTATTGCCTGTGCGTCATCGCCTTAGTACGCTTTCGTTTAAGCTAAATAGAGCCATTTCCCAAAAGGCTTAATGCCAAATAACAAGCTAATAGAATCGAAATCCATAGAGTCATATTGCTGATTGTCTGAGCGCGGGAAAAAACACCACCAGGGCGGTGCAATTTATCAAGTGTATTTAGCAGCAAATGCAGCTTATCTATCGACCCTTGTCTAATGTTTCTATCTACCTCGATTATTTTATCGATTACAGGAGCACATAAATTTGGTACTAGACGCCGATAGAGCCAATCTGCATCAAGGTTGGTGGAGTGTAACTCTGGTGGATAAATTCCCTTAATATTGAGCCACACAAAAGCAAGTGCAGCGAAGAACAGCAACTGGGTTTGCGCTAGTACGTGGCTCTGGTCATAAGGTGTGTACTCCTGACTAAAAGGCAATAATTGATATAAGGAATTGGGGTAAACACCGATTAGCACACATAAAGTGGCGGCAATGATCATGGCTAGTAGCATATTTGCTGGTGGATCGGTGGCGCGCAGACCTGAGTCGCGACCGAAGAAACAAAAATAGGGGATCTTAATGCCCGCGTGATGAAAGACACCTGCTGAAGCAAATAGCATCACTAGCCAGATCCAGTCATAGCCGAGCTCCAGTGCAGCCGTCATTACCATCGACTTACTGACAAAGCCATTAAACAATGGGAAAGCTGAAATAGATGCCGCTCCTATCAGGCACAATACAGTTGTCTTAGGCATGGTTTTATAGAGACCACCGAGGTCTGAGCCATTTACCTTTCCGGTCATGTGCAGGACCGCCCCCATTGACATAAAGAGCAGTCCCTTAAAAAGAATATCGTTAAATGCGTGTGAAACAGCGCCATTAAGGGCTAATTCGGTGCCTATGCCAACACCAATCACCATAAATCCTAATTGATTTATTAAGCTGTAGGCTAAAACTCGGCGTAAATCATTTTCAATCACGGCGTAGAAAATTGGAAAGCAGGTCATCAGCGCGCCAATATAAATTAAAATTTCACTACCGGCAAAGCTTCTAGCCAGTGCGTAGACCGCAACTTTAGTGGTTAAGGCGCTTAAGAATATCGTGCCGCTAGGTGTTGCTTCTGGATAGGCATCTGTTAACCAGGTGTGGAGCATTGGAAAGGCGCATTTTATCCCGAATGCGATGAATATTAACGTTGCGCCGATCCCCTGAAATTCGAGCTGGGAAAAGGCTAAGCTGCCATGTTGATGCCAATATATAAGGGTGCCCAACAGTAGCAGTAAGCCAGAAACAAACTGATAAATAAAATAGCGCAAACCACTGCCTAATGCGCGGGTACTACGGCGAGCCCAAATAAGGAAAACTGAAGAGATCGCCATTAGCTCCCAAAATACAAAAAGAGATAATAGGTCACCAACAAAAACGGCACCTAAAGCTGCCGCTGCATAGACAAGGCAAGTTATCTGCTGAATCTTGTCCCGTACATGTAATGCGTAAATAACAGAAAAGAATGCCGCGACATGGAACATGTAGCCAAAAATCAAACTTAATTTATCGACTCTAAGCGGCGTTAGCTCTAATCCAAGTATTGTCACCTTAACGACTGTATCAGCGGGGATTTGCCATAGATTGAGTGCTCCCCAAATGGGTGCCAACAGCATTAGCGCAGCGCTCAACCTCCCTCGCGTAAATAAAACAACAACGGCGATTGTTAGAAAGGGGACGAAGGGGGGGAGATTAAGAATCCACATTTTCACCCCTTGCGTTTTTACGCTGTATTTTTTTGTCGTAGTAATCCTCTGGACGCATTAAAAAGGTTCGCAGCCATTTAGCAATTATCACCAATAGGACGCAACCGATGAAGCCGTATAGCGCATAAAACCCGGGAATATTGGCTAGCGAGTACTTTTCATGTCGTTCCAATACAAAATCTAAACCAAAGAGAACGATACAAACTACCACCAGTAAACGTATTATCAGTGCAACGTTGTTGGGGTTGTCTAAAAAATATTTTTTATGCTCGCTCGTCATGTTGTCCACCTAAAAAGTTTCGTTATTAATCTGCTGCCGGGAGAATTGAAAGTGATAGCTGATATAGTGGTTGTGGAAATAGAAATAAAATTAAACACCCTGCAGCGCAAATACAAATCGCGATTAACACGGGCAATGGCGCTTCCAATGTCGCGCTACTGTGTTGCTGGTGGATAGGCTTTGCAAAGAAAGCCCGTAATGATATGGGAAGCAAATAGAGGATACTTAGTAGCGAGCTAAGCCCTAAAGTGACCATTAATAGCCACTGCTCAGCTGCAATCGTCCCTTGAAGTAAGAACCATTTACTCCACATGCCTGCCGTTGGTGGTAGACCAATAATACTGAGGCTGGCAATGAAAAATGCCCCCATGGTAATTGGCATTTGATGTCCTATGCCGCGCATATCACTAATATTTGTTTTCTTGGTCATGATTAAGATGGCACCGGCACAAAAAAACAGGGTGATTTTACCAAAAGCGTGGATAACCATTTGCATCGTGGCGCCAATAACACCAGCGCTATTGGCTAACAGGGCACCGATGGTGATGTAGCCGAGTTGGCTTACGGTGGAATAGGCTAGGCGCTTTTTCAAATTGTCTTGGCGCATGGCCACCAATGCTGCAACAAATACCGAAAAACCTGCCAGATAGAGTAAAGCTTGAGTTGTAGCAAGTGCTTGAAG
>CAKZQF010000035.1 GCA_937139475.1 uncultured Gammaproteobacteria bacterium
GGTTTATACCGCACACCGCATCGCAGACAAGATGTTTGCACCTAAATAAATTTTCGGAGAATTCACATGAGTGTATAGAGGTCCGGCCGAGATTCGTGCTAAATTTAGCCACTAAACCCATAAGTTACTGATATTAATTAATATAATCGTTAGGCTCCGTTGCAAACAGTTTACCAGGGCTAACTTATCCTGTAGTTGCCAATTCTTTTGTTAGAAATTTAGCAGACAGTTAGTAATCAGACGGATCTCTCCTACGAGGCCTTGTCCATATTGCCATAAATTGAATTGGCCTTTTTTAAACATGTACATTACTTCAAAACCTTTAATTGTGGCGTAGGCTGTTTTCATCGATTGAAATCCTCGAACAGGATTGATGAGCCGTTTCAGCTTGCCATGATCAGCTTCCACTCTATTGTTTAGATACTTAACCTGCCGGTGTCCTAAATCTTCTGGGCACTTTCCTTCTTCTTTTAATTGTCTAATGGCATCACCATATGCAGGGGCTTTATCGGTATTGATCGTTGGAGGCTTTTCCCATTCTTTCAAACCCCTTAAAGCCTTTCCTAAGAAGCGCTTCGCTGCTTTAGCATTACGACGCGATGACAAATAAAAATCAACGGTTTGGCCATATTTATCAATCGCTCTATATAAATAGACCCACTTCCCTTTGACCTTGACGTATGTTTCGTCAACTTGCCAGCTCACGCCTGATCTAGGCCGCCAATACCACTTCAACTTCTTTTCTATTTCAGGAGCGTACCGCTGCACCCAACGATAAATAGTGGTGTGATCAACTTTTATACCTCGTTCAAAGAGCATTTCTTCCAGTTCTCGATAGCTGATGCCGTATTTACAGTACCATCGTACAGCCCAAATAATAATGTCATACTGAAAGTGACGATGTTTAAACAGATTCACAGAAGCCGCCTTGTAAAGTCATGAACATTATATTGAGTGGCCCTTATTTGCAACGGAGCCCATATTTCCAGTCTCTAATAGGCATAGTCCATTTTTGGGTCTTACTACAAAAGCGGTAAAAAACGCCTACTTAGGCGACTTAACCTCATGATATACAACAATAAAAAGTTGACCTTTTTTTGTTAAAAAACAACTTAAGGGCCTGACGGCACCTTGCGGACAAATGGTCATCAAGTACTAGAAAAGTAATCAATTCTTTTTAGTCACGTTTGGGGGGGCTTCGTTTGAACCCGTTATAGGCAGTATTAGAACAAGTGGATCTGTTGCATAAAAATAATAAGCCATTCGTAATTCAATTCGGACAACGATGAATAGTGTTGTTAGATTAAATTTTTTGCTCTGCCATTAAATAAAATAGACAGGATAGGGGAAATTTATCCCGTCTATTGTTAACTAGCTACATTACATTGATATACAAACTAGTATGTTGATGCTGTTAAAACTCCACAAGCAATTCTGCTACCCTCAGCGTTATGGATGACTAACGCATGGGATAGGTTTTGTGCGTAGTTATAGCCAGTTTTAACCATTAATTCGCCTTTTGCGCTGCCATTACTATCGCTTTCCCATGTCGTCGTTTTCCAAGCATCGTCGCCTAACGTTGCAGACCAATAATGGCCGCCTACCTTACTTGCATCATCACAACTTGTTCCAGTATGAATATGTATGCCACCTTTACTTGATGGAGCAATACCATTCATATCGAATTTAACAGTCAAGGTTTCTTTATCAAAACTAACTGAAACTTTACCGGTTGGGGCGCTCAATGAAGAACCAGGATAAGCGCCTAAATCAGCAGTGAGCGTTTGATCAGCCGCTACTTGCATTGATAAAAAAGCACTGCTGCTAAGGACAGCTGAAACATAGAGCATTTTTTTGACTGTGTTAAATGTCGTCATAATTTGAATCCTATTTACTACACACTTTAGTTAAGCGAAAAATTGGTCATGCTGAAATCTTACATATCGATGATATAGAGCTATTTAATACTCGTAGCGTAAACCCACAGAGATCGCATTATAAGAGAAATCTCCGCTTTGGTTTGTTGCGCTAGCAGGCGCTGGTCCGCCAAATCTTGTCAGATTTAGGTCATCAGTTTTGCTATATCTATATTGTGCAAAACCTTGCCAGTTTTTGTTGATATTAACATCGGTTCCTACCAGTAATTGGTAAGATAATGCTGTGTCATCATCGTTAATACTGGCTCTACCATTATTGTAGTTGATACTGCTATCTACTTTGCTATAGCCAATACCTGCACCGATAAAGGGTGAAAACGTGTCAGAGCCTACATCAAAAGCGTACTTGGCATTGATAAACAGGCTCTTAGTGTCGACACCTCCACCGACAGCGCCTCCTGAAAAATTATTACCATTAAATGTAACGCTATCTACATCATTAGAGGTTGATACAAACTCAGTTTCTACTCTTAATTGTCCAACAGCGTTAGGTGCAAACTTGTAACCAAGTGCTGCAGAGTAGCCAGCATCTTTATCAAATTGAGTTCGTGTGTTGCGACCAGTACTATTAAATTCAGCATCTTTTGCATCAGCACTGAGGATAGAAATTTCACCGTACCAGCCAGTATTGTCCTGAGCCATTACGGTAGGTGCAATCAACAATGAGACTGCAGTACTTGCCAAAAGAGCGCTTAATCCGTTTAGGAATGATGTGTGTTTCATAGAAAACCTTTTATATTAAGTTACGTTTAATTGTTCGATATTTAATTGTACGCAATTTAAATAGAAATGGATTCAGAAGTGCACCAATAAGAGGTCCGGCCGGGATTCGTGCTAAATTTAGATACTACACATGTAATGGTTTGATATTTAATAGTTTTTATAACTTAGTAATATTTCACTACAAACTCGTCGAAACAACGAGTCTGAGATAAAGAGTAAAGTGCCCATTCCACTTGAAAACTTTAAGTTCCTAACCTTCAATTAAGATAGTTCTACTGCACTGATGTACGAACATTTATGCCAAGCTTTACCGTCACCAGTTTCTTTAATAATAGCAGTGGAAACATCAAACAAAACTAAGTGCGTCAAGTCAGGCATTGAACGTGACGCCTAGAGCATACCTTGAGCCCCTGCTTTTCGTGCAGTATCAGAATAAGCCCAAGTTGGCGCCGGTTCTCCTTTTTCAACACAGTCCTGCCATACGATTGATGCTCGACTCGAGAAGTCTGTATTTCTAATATCATAGATTCGATCAGCATTAACCCGTAAAGGAACCATAATACGTTCGGGGTCATCTGATTTTATATAACGTTTAATTGCTACACTTGCCCCCTCCTCAGTACACGATGTATTGTTCGCTATGGTGAAAGCGGCCAATAGGAGATCTGGCAGGCTCACATGCTTGCTTTGTTTGGTCGACAAACATAATACGCCAGACTAACCCTGAGAATGGTGTGAGTTCTATAATACTTTTCTCCCCTGAGTCTACTTTTACATCACACGGCTTACTAGTAGGTGGAAATATTCCGTATTTAAACAAGGAAAATAGCTCCTACCAACATTTCCCTGAGTCTTTATGCTCGATACTGATTTCGACAAAACAATTTCTAATATCTGCGGTAGATTGAGCTTCAGACATGATTTCATATACTAATTCCTCAAGCTCTTCCATTGAGCTATAGGGAACTTTCAAAATATAATCCCAGTCATCTTTAACCATATCGTATTGATCCACCCATTCATCTT
>CAKZQF010000036.1 GCA_937139475.1 uncultured Gammaproteobacteria bacterium
CCTTTGCAATTGGCATGTTCACCAACCCAATCGCCGATAAAGTCTAATCTCGACGTCGAGCAAAAGACGCAAGCTATGGTGGTGACGGCGAATCCTCTGGCTACGGCAGCAGGTAAAGCAATTCTAGAACGTGGTGGTAGTGCGGTTGATGCGGCGGTGGCCATAGAGTCAGTGCTTAGCTTGGTGGAGCCTCAAAGTTCAGGGCTTGGCGGTGGTGGTTATTTAGTACATTACGATGCTTCAACCAAGAAAACCATTGCCTATGATGGACGTGAAACTGCACCGACTGGTGCTACCCCTGATATGTTTTTACAAGATGGCAAACCGCTAGGTTATATCGCCGCGAAAAATAGTGGTTTATCGACAGGTGTACCGGGTATGGTGTCGATGCTGGCACTGGCTCACAATGACTATGGTCGCCTACCATGGCAATCTTTATTCGCCGATCCAATTAAACATGCCGAGCGTGGCTTTGCTATTTCACCTCGTCTGCACGGCATGTTATCGCGTTTTAAAAAGTATATTCCTGCAAGCAGCGAACAAGGGCCTACTGATGCCTATCACTACTTCTATGGCGAGCATGGCATCACGCCACAAGTTGGGGATATTTTAAAAAATCCAGACTATGCGAAAACCTTGCGTCTTATCGCGCAAGACCCTGCTAATTTTTATCGTGGCGAGTTAGCAAAAGAAATTGTCAACGCGGTTAGCCAACAGCCAAGAGCAGGCACCATATCATTAAGTGATATTGCCAATTATCGCGCCAATCGTGTTAATGCGCTGTGTAGCCCTTATCGCGAGTATGAACTCTGTGGGCCACCGCCTTCGTCCTCTTGGCTTGCCGTTGCCATGATCATGGGCGTAATTGAGCGCAGTGATGGTTTTTCAGCGCAAGGGGCGCAAGATGCCAATAATTGGGCATTATTTGCCGATGCGCAGCGTATTGCCTACGCCGATCGCGACAAATTTGTTGCTGACCAAGCCTTTGTGGATGTACCTGTTAATGGCTTGCTTAATTCTGAGTACCTAAAAAAGCGAGCTAACTTACTAACACCCAATAATCCACCAGGGGCTTTTGATGCTGGCGATCCTTGGGCCTATGAAAAGGCGAAAAAAATCAGCCGTGTTGGTTTTGATGTTGCTGAGGACTTACCAAGTACAACACACTTTGTGGTCAGTGATAATAAGGGTAACGTAGTATCAATGACGGCGAGTGTCGAAAGCATCTTTGGTAGTACTCGCATGGCTGGCGGCATGTTTTTAAATAATCAGTTAACTGACTTTTCGAAGAAATCTCATGATAGCCAAGGGCTGCCGATTGCTAACGCAGTGGCACCACTTAAAAGGCCACGTTCTTCAATGTCGCCAACCATCGTTTTGGATAAAAACGCTAACTTTGTCATGGCGACGGGCTCACCGGGCGGGAATTCTATTATCGCTTATACAGCGAAAACTTTAGTTGGCGTATTAGATTGGGGACTGAGTCCACAACAAGCGGTTAATCTGCCTAATATGGTGGCGCGTGGCAGATCTGTACGCATAGAGCAGACGCCGTTATTGCCTCAACTCACGGCGCAAATGCGTGATAAAGGCTTTAACGTAAAAGCCAGTAAGGGCGAGAACTCTGGGCTCAGCGTTATCCTAAAACACGCTAATGGTAAGCTTGAAGGAGGAGTTGACCTACGTCGAGAAGGGGTTATCGCGATCGTACCCCGTTAGTCGGAGTTAAAATTTGTTTTAGAGTGGTTTACTTTTTAAGTTAATGTTGTTGCGCTCGAGGTCACTATATTTTCAGCTATCTCGAACGCAATACCTATAATACAAATCAAGGCTAATTAGATTTGAGTTTAATTAATGGGGCCAACACGCTGTCCCAATATGGGTCACAATTAGCATTGCACGTTTGTACCTTTGCTGCCTTTAATATTTGCCTGTAATCAGCATGCATTACTACGGTGATTTGTTCTATATCTTTAAGCACACTCGAACCATCGTTGGGTGCGTTGTATGTCGCAATTTGAGCAGTATCATCACTTTCGGAAGGGACCTTCTTGGCCAGCATCTTATCTATTTCTGAAATTTTTGCTTTAGCATCCAAGGTGTTTTTTCTTGCTGCACGTTTAAACCATTTTCTGGCTGCCGGCAAGTCTTGCTTTAAGTAAAGACCATTCAATAAGAAATAGCCTAATTGGTATTGTGCGCCTGGCTCACCTGCTTTTGCTGCCTTGTAAAGATGACGGGAAGCGGCTTTAACATTAGTCTCAGTGCCTTGACCACGATAATACATGATAGCTAAGGACAGATCGGCTAATGAGGAGCCTTGCGCTGCATAATTTCGGAAAAACCTAAATTCACTTTTGCAGTCACTTTCACATAACTGCTCGAGTGAAGTGGCACTGGCGTTGTTTGATGGCATATAACTTAGAAAGCAGAGGCATAACAACGATAATATTTTGGTCTTCATGCTTTGTCTCCTGAATTTAGTTGCAACGTGGTTGGTTAAAACGGTCCGGTAGCTTTTTATCAGTGATGGAATCATCAAATCCTTTATTTTGGTTACTTACCGTCATGCGAAATTGGCAATTATTCGTACCGGTTTTGTCGAGAAAGCTAACTTGTTTTTCATTAATGGTGATAAGTTCAATGTCTGGATCACGAGTAAAGACATCTAGACTTGATTGAGTTAAAGAGGAGATGCTAGATGCTCGCTCGTTGGTGGTGTCGTTGTTTAGCCACACATGCAATACGCCTTCCAGGGCTTTACTCTTTATTGAATACTGATTATTTTCATTTAAGCGAACTCTCATCGCATGTAATGAGTAAATTACTTGAGTTGCATCCTCCTCATCTACTTCAAAGCCTTCAATGTAAAAGATATGAGAGCCCGCTAATATTGGCTTACCCTTATGTGGTTTTCCATCGACACCTATAAGGCTAAAAATCTTTTCTGCGGGAGCTTTTGTATGAAAATTTTTGATAGCAATAGATGGCGCTTTAGGGGTGCTGGAACATGCTATTAACAGTAAGCAAGTGAAGCTGAGTAACAATATCTTGTGCATCTTTATATTCCCTTTATTTAGTTTGATAAAACAAATGGTTGCCCATTTAATAAACTTAGTATGCAGCATAATTATTTATTTTTATAGACTTGGTTTTAACATGCCTTTGTGAACTTTCGAAAAATAAGAAAGCTGGCGCACCGACACTTTATTGATATACCTTTTTGATTTTTATACTTATAACCACTCATCACGCTTTCTTAAGAAAAAGTCGAGAAAAGTGCGAACGGTTTTTTGTTGCTGCGCTGTTTGGTGGTAATAGACAAATATTTCTGCATTGGGTAGCCAATATTCCTGTAAAACTGGCAGCAACTTATGTTGGTCCACGAGGCTTTTTATGCGAAAAACATCATCTCCCGCATTAATCATTCCTAGCCCACTTGCAGCTAATTCGATATGACCTGTTACTGTTGAAATAGGCGATTGAAGTGCAATGTAATTTGGTTCACCAGGTTGTTCAGTGCTATTTAGTATTAACAAATTGTCTGGTTTATTGTGTAAATAACCAATAAGTTGGTGGCCTTCTAAATCATCCGGTACTTGAGGTGTGCCATACTGCGCTAAATACTCTGGCGAGGCGAAAATGCCGCATTGCGATTGCCATAGCAATCGTCTCTTAAGACTCGCACTTTTTGTTCCTAAGTATTCTCCTACCCCCCAATAAATATCAAAATGGTCTTTATCTATATCGATGACATTTTCTTTCAAATCAAACTTAAGCTTGAGTTTAGGGTATCGTTGATGAAACTCGGCCAGCCAAGGAAAAATTGTTTCCTGATAAAACTCAGAAGATTGTGCAACAATCGACAGCTCTCCGCTGATCTCCCCGTGTTGTCCTTTAACCCAATTACTCAATGATTGATGTTGCGTGAGTACAGCTTGAGCTTCTTGGCGAAAATTTCGTCCAAAGTCAGTGAGCTGTAGGTGTCGCGTCGTACGCTCAAATAATGCTTGAGCTAACTGCTTTTCTAGTTTGGAAACCTGCTTACTGATTGCCATCGGTGTCTGTTGGTTTGCTTGGGCGGCCGCCGTAAAACTGCCATGGGTGGCAACAAGCTCGAAAGCAATTAATGTATCAACTTTAAACATATTTATCATTCCATTATAAACTTTTAGTTTGGTTAATATAAATTACAGTACTATTTATCTTGATTAAAGCAACGCCTATGATTTGTTGGTGAATTGAATTAACCAAGGAAAAAAATGAACATCTTAGAATATGTGTTGTGGAGCTTTTTTGTAATAGGGCCAATTTATGTGTATTTCACACATGAAAAAGAGCAACAAGATGTTATTGAACATCGAATTTCAAGATCACGTGTTTACGCTCGAACTATGTTCTTTATATGGCTTCCTACAATACTGCTATTGTTATTAGTTGTATTCAGATATGTGAACCACGAATCAATTGGCTTACGGTGGAGCAATAACATAATGAACATAGGGGCTGTTGTGCTAACAGTCATAGGTATTATCTATTCTGCTCGTTCATTGTTACAGCTAAGGGAAGACAAGACTAAGGATCATGAGATACTGGCTTCTCTTGCGCACATTAAATGGTTCATGCCACAGGCTCCCAAAGAGCTAAACTTATTTGTAGTGGGGGTATCTGTGAGTGCTGGCATCTGTGAAGAGATTCTCTTCCGTGGTTATCTGCTTGCGGAACTTTCAACTTATATGCCTGTTTATATGGCCGTTGTACTTTCTAGTCTGTTGTTTGGTTTGCCACACCTTTATCAGGGGGCGACGCACATTATTAGAACAGCTTGTCTTGGCGGAGGTTTTGCTATGCTGTACTTAGCAACCGATTCGCTAGTCGTGCCAATTGTTCTACATATACTGTTTGATGCATATGGGGGAGTGATGGCTTACACGGTATTGACTAGATACAAAGAGGGGGTTAATGACTCCTGCGGCAATGTCGAGAAGGGATAATGCGCTTTCGCCAAGTTGACTGACATTACAGCTTCGTGGTTAGCTAGTAATTAGCCTAGAGCTAGTGCGTTATATCTGATTTTGGTCCGAGCCACTAATATTAAGGAATGATTATGCTAGATCCACGAGCTGTACAAAGTGTTTCTGATGCCAAAGCCATCGTTGAAGAGCGCGGTTTAACTCATATCAAAGTGGGGTTATTCGATATAGATGGCGTGATGCGCGGCAAGTATATGAGCAAGGCCAAGTTCTTTTCATCTTTGGATAATGGCTTTGCGTTTTGTGATGTTGTTTTGGGGTGGGATTCCAAAGACCAGCTGTATGACAATGTCCAATATACTGGCTGGCACACTGGCTACCCTGATGCGCCGGTGCGAATTATTCCAAGTAGCTGTCGCTCGATTCCATTTGAAGGGGATATGTTGCTGTTTATTGCAGAGTTTGACGATCAGGCACATAACATCTGTCCTCGCGGCACGCTCCAGCGGGTTATTGAAAAAGCATCGAACATGGGCTTTGACGTTAGCGCAGCCTTTGAATATGAATTTTTCATGTTTAATGAAACACCGGATTCAATACGAGAAAAAGGGTTTAGAAACCTCAAACCAATAACGCCTGATTTTTTCGGTTATTCAGTGATTCGCAACTCGGTTCACGCTAGCCTCTACCATGACCTGCTTGCTTTATGCCAAGACATGGATATGCCAATCGAAGGGCTACATACCGAAACTGGCCCCGGCGTGCTAGAAGCTGCATTAACTTATGATAATGCCAGCGATGCGGCGGATAAGGCAGCCTTGTTTAAAACTTTTGTCAAAGTGTGGGCACAGCGTAATGAGATGATGGCAACCTTTATGGCTAAATGGTCGGGGGATCTACCCGGCCAGAGTGGTCATATTCACCTGTCACTAACCCATCAAGGTGGCGGCACCTCTGCATTTTTTAATCCTGATAATGAGTACAGTATGAGTGACACGCAACGTCACTTTTTAGCGGGACAACAACGTCTAATGCCAGAGTTTTTATCAATGATATCGCCTACCGTTAACAGCTTTAGCCGTATGGTTCCCGGTGTTTGGGCGCCGCTCGATGCAACTTGGGGAGTAGAAAATCGTACTACTGCATTGCGGGTTATTCCGGGCGGTGAAAAGTCTCAACGTATTGAATATCGTTTAGGTGCCGCTGATGCCAACCCATATATTGCATTAGCTGCTGCGCTTGCTTCTGGCTTGTATGGTATTGAACATCAACTTGAACCTTTGCCTCAAGTGAAGGGCAACGCGTATGAGCAACAGCATCCGCAAGAGGTAGCACTACCCCAAACATTATTTGAAGCTGCAGCTCGCTTGAAAACGTCCAAGGTAGCGCAAGAAATGTTTGGCCAAGCGTTTGTTGCTCACTATGTGGCAACACGCGAATGGGAAGAGCGCGAATATCGCAAACATGTGTCAGATTGGGAGTTATCACGTTATTTTGAAATTATCTGACTGAGCATGGTGTTGTGTAGACAAATTAAGGATCCAGATGGAACTCGATAAATTTACCGCTAATTGGAACTATCCAACTAATATTCGGCAGGGAATTGGCCGGATCACTGAACTGCCTAGTGTCTGTCGAAAGTTAGGTATAACGGCGCCATTATTGGTGACCGACCCCGCTTTATCTCAAATGCCAATGATCTTAAATGCCGTCGAAGCCTGTGTTAACAATGGGCTTAACTGTAAGGTGTTTGCAGAGATTGTTGCTAACCCAACGCAGAAAAATGTTACCGACGGGGTTATTGCATATAAAGAAGCGAATCATGACGGTGTTATTGCATTTGGCGGCGGCTCGGCGCTAGATGCTGGCAAAGCGATTGCGTTAATGGTTGGGCAAAATAGGCCATTGTGGGATTTTGAAGAGGGTGGTAGTAATGCAAGTCGGGTCAATGTTAGTGGCATGGCGCCTGTTGTGGCTATTCCAACGACCTCTGGAACTGGTGCCGAAGTGGGTAGAACGGCGGTGATTAGCGATAGTGAGCAACAGGTGAAACGGCTAATATTTCACCCGAATATTCTTCCGGATATTGTTATTTTAGATGCACAGTTAACCGTTGGGTTGCCAGCGTCATTAACGGCAGCAACAGGGATGGATGCGCTCTCTCATGCGCTTGAAGCCTATTGTGCGCCAACGTATCACCCGATGGCCGAAGGCATTGCTATAGCAGCTGTTGGCTTAATTAAATCTTATCTACCTCGCGCTTGTTCTAATGGTGAGGATATTGAAGCACGAGCTCAGGTAATGGTCGCCTCAACAATGGGGGCCACCGCTTTTCAACGAGGCCTAGGCGCTATGCATGCACTAGCACATCCGCTAGGTGCTGTTTACAGCTGTCACCACGGGCTGTTAAATGCCATTTTAATGCCTTATGTTTTACAGGCCAATAGCACTGCCATCGAGCAAAAAATGGCTCATTTAGCGCTCTGTATTGGCTTGGACTCCCCAAGCTTTGAATGCTTTCTCGCCTGGGTTGTCGGGCTGAAAAAAGAGCTCAACATCCCGCATTCGCTGGCTGAAATAGGTATTGATTTGGCGCAAGTGGAGCAGATAGCTGATATGGCGGTGAATGATCCTTGTGCCAGTGGTAACCCGATTGAATTTAGTGCAAGTCAGTATAGTGAAATCTTAACCGCTGCGGTAACAGGGGAGCTGTGATTTCTTTGCTATTTCTCTCGCTGCATCAGTAAGATAGTGAGATATATTTTGGTTGGGAGTGACATTATTATGCCGATCGCAATACACATTGCACTAACAATAATACCTTTGACCCCCCACTTTTCGGGTAAATGGACGTAACTGATTAAGTAGTGCCCAAGTAAAATGAGCGACAGTCCTGCCACCATTATCAGTTGCAACAGCCGTATCTTTGTTTTGTCTTTCATGCCGCCCTCGCCCTATTGCTCAGATCACTATAGGGCAAAATAACGTGATGGGACGCAGCTTTCAATAGTTTTTCAGAGCGACATCAACAACTAACTCCAATTGAGCAGGCATAAAAAAGCCCGGCATGAAGTTTACCGGGCTTTTATTTCGTTGTGCTGGTGGTTTTTTACTTAAACACAGTATCGATCGGCATAATTTCAAGGTTATTCGCTGGAATGTTTAGCTTGTAATCTTGAATGATTTTGTCATCGCTTAGTAAATCAGCAGGCTTGTCGCTATTGTACTTAAGCACGGATTGTTGCTCGCTTAAAAGGCGCTTTTTCATGTCATTGGCATCACCAGAAACAAACACGTAATGAATGTCATCTGTTTGTAAGTTCTGCTTAATCACGCGATTAACATCATCAACGGTTAAACTCGCTAACTGTTTACGTACATAGCTAACAAACTCTTCGGTATTGTAGAATTGGCTGTCTAGGGCGTAACCTAATTGCTTATCTTGGCTAGCAACCATTTGCGGCACGTAGTTGGTTAAGAAATTACGGGTGGCAGCAAAATCTTTTTCACTCATGCCATTGGCAATTAACTTATCTAGCTCAAATAGCGCAGCACGTGTAGCGAAGTGAGCGTCATTATTTGAACGCAACGGGCGTAACCACACTTGGAAAACTTGGCTTGAGCGTCCTAAGTTTGCATCAGGTTTGGTTTGTGAGCTACCGCGAGGGAAGTACTCAATATACGCATAATCACCGTAGTTCATGCCACGTTTTTGGCGAATTTGTTGATACAGGTAGCTGTTTGAGCTTCTGTGCTCACCAAAGTAAGAACGTACCAACCATAGGGCTGCCCAGTCTTTGTCACTGCGTAGTGTTTCAATTGGGAAGCCAAATGAGACCGCTGTTGACTGTGCTTGCTTCTCAACAATCGTCACGTGATGACCGTTAAGTGCTGGCGCTTTGTCAATTGATAAACGCTTTTCTTCGCCCAATGGTAGTTTCGACAGGTCGTTGATTAGTGATGCTTTTACATCGCTAGGGATCGCACCTGTGATACCTAAATTTAGCTTCGCTTGCGTTAGTTGTGCTGTGTAAAACGCTTTAACATCTTCTAGTGTGATACTTTCCAGATCAGATAAGTCACCATAGTTATAGTTTTCGTAGCTGTGCCCTTGATACAACTTGCTATACAACACTTCTTTACCTAACTCCTCATCGTTTGATGCTTTAATTCCTGACTTGATGCCATCGATTAATTCTTTCTTCAAACGCTTGAAGTCATCTTCACGCCAGCCGGGGTTAAGTAGCTGATCGCTTACTAGCGCATACCACGATTGCGCATTGTCTTTGTGGACACGGCCGCTAAATGAAATCATTTCTTTATCGAGCTGAGACCAGAAGCTACCAGCTAGTGGGTATAGGCCCTGTTTGATCTCCTTGTAAGGGCGTGTTTGCGAACCACCTTGAGTTAACATGCTACTCATTAGAGCTGCGGTGCCTTTTTTACCAACGGGATCTGCAGCTGAACCTGTGTAGAACAACACGTTAATATCAAGTAGTGGCGAGTCGTTACTTTTATCTAAAATATTAAAGGCAACATCACTTGCTGTTTTACGCTGCTGTTCCTTACTTAGTGAAGCAACAGCTTTGCTCAGGCTAACCTCGGTCTCAAAACCATCAATTTTCTCAAGCTTAGACATGGTAATGGTGGTGCGGTTACTATCAACCATGTACTTATTCGCAGCATCTTTAATATCTTGTACGCTAATATTGTCAAAGCTTTGATAAAGTTCATTAATCACCTCAGGATCACGGGTAAAGTGCATATAAGAGGCAAGGGTACCGGCGATAGCTTCTGACGAGTCTAGGCCATTTACAAAGCTGTATTTTAGGTTTGACTTGAGGTTGTCTAGTTTGGTTGCATCAACGGTTTCAACACGCGCTTTGGCGTAAGTTCGGTTAATTGCATCACGCACAACACTTAAGTTCTTGGCGTCTTCTACCTTAACGAAAACATGGCGTAGACCAGCATCTTTCGTTTCAGGGTTATAGGTAAACATCTGGCTCGCAATTTGTTTATCAACAACCAGTTCTTGATACAGTGGCGAGTTATTTGAGAAATACAATTCAGATAACAAGTCTAATGCAGCACGGTCTTTTTGTTTTGGTAGCCAGGCTGAGCCTTTAAATGAAACCAATAACCAATGTCCCGGAAGATCGGAGTTAACTTTATGTTCATAACGCGGCGCTTGTTGTGCTGGCTCTTGCGGTACGATTGACTCAAAACTACCACGCTGCCAATTACCCCAGTGTTTTTTCACCATGGCTAAAGTCTGTTGTGGATCGACATCACCAACAATAACTAATGACACATATTCTGGCTTGTAAAAACGTTCGAAAAAGGTTTTGCCATAAGCCGTTTGCTCAGGCATGGCTTCGATGTCTTTGAAAAAGCCCATGGTGGTGTGCTTGTAGGTATGGGTATCAAAGGCTGTTTGGCGTGAAGCCGCTAATAACTTACGCAATGGGTTGGCGTTGTTTTTTAAGTATTCACCTTTTACCGTGAGCGCTTCTGTTTTGAACTGAGCTTCACTATAGCTTAGATCTTTAAAGTGATCTGCTTGAATTTCCAATACTTTATTGAGATGCTCTTTGGAGAAATCTAGATGATAGTTAGTGTAGTCGTTGGTGGTATAGGCACCGTTGTCAACGCCAGCATTTTTAAAGATATCGGCATAAACATCTTGTGGGAATTTTTTAGAGCCCTTAAACATCATGTGTTCAAAGAAATGTGCAAAGCCAGTTTTGCCATCTTCTACTTCGTTTCGTGAACCTGTTGATACGGGAATTTGGATAGAAACCAAATCAGGATAGTCAGTTTTAACGATCATGACTTTTAAGCCGTTATCTAACTCTTCCAACAGATAATCCTGGCTAAATACCTTGTTGGTATTTTCAGTGGCTGATGAAGCGAGCTGATTTTTATTATTATCGGCGGTGCTTACACACGCACCTAGCGCCAAAACAGTAGTAACTGCCAGCGCAAGTTGCTTTAATTTCATTTTATCTCTCCATAATTAACGGCAATAGTATGCTTAAATAAAAGGTTCTTCGCTAGTAAACTCAGCTGCGATGACTTATTGCTTAGCAAATATTGTGTAACATGATGTGGACAGTGAATCGTAATTTGGTTTTCAACTGGTGATGGGGCACGTACAATCTGGCTAGATTTACAGTCACTGCAATAAAAATAATGTTAAACAAAGTTCGCTTAATGCCTGCACATTTACAAAGCAAAGTGATCAACACCGCATGGTATAAGTTGGTCCCGATTGCGTGTGCCATCCTCTGGCTGCTATATGCTAACGCGACACAAGACTCATTGAGTGACTTAATGCAAAGTGCATTAAGCAGCGCGCTTGGTGTTGTTGGTGCTATTTTTGCGAATCTCTCCGGCGCTGGTGGTGGGGTCGTTTTTATACCTGTCTTCGCTCAACTGGGGTTTAGCGAGGCACAATCGGTTTCTACGAGCTTTGCAATTCAATGCTTTGGCATGACCGCCGGAGCGGTTACCTGGAGTATGCATTACCGTCATCATCACCGTGATAACCCACATTGGCAGTCATTCATTCAGGTCGTTGGGGTGACCAGTGCATTGTCTATTGCTGGTATCTGGACCGCGCAGCATGGGGAGATAGGTGCGCCATCAAGTCTGGCTCACTCCTTTGCGATTTTTTCGGTTATTTTAGGCTTATCACTACTTGCCCAGCTTTATGTATTCAAGGCTAAAATCGATCACCATAATAGACTTAAAGCAGGTGACTACATTGCGTTAATCGCCATTGGCTTTGGTGGGGGATTAATTACCGCATGGCTGTCTGTTGGTGTTGGTGAGCTGTTGGTGTTGTATCTCATTTTCCGTGGCTTTAATACAGCAATGGCAATAGCAAGTGCCGTGGTGGTTACCGCAATAACAGTATGGTCAGCATCACCAATTCATTTAGGCCAAGACAGCTTTGCTGTATGGGATGTGGCAATGTATGCTGG
>CAKZQF010000037.1 GCA_937139475.1 uncultured Gammaproteobacteria bacterium
CAATTTACATTGGAAACTAACGCGGGCGATCTACGCTGCGATCGTTTGCTGGTAAGCACCGGGCGACACGCCAATACTTGCCAACTCAATCTGGGCGCGGTGGGTGTTACGACCAACAAAAAGGGCGAAATCGTTGTTAACGAACGCATGGAAACGAATGTTCCCGGTATTTACGCCGCCGGAGACTGCTGCAACATGCCGCAATTCGTCTATGTCGCCGCGGCCGCCGGTAGCCGTTCCGGCATCAACATGACGGGCGGATACGCCAAACTGGATCTATCCACCATGCCAGCAGTGATTTTTACCGATCCCCAGGTGGCAACTGTTGGGCTCACGGAAGAGCAAGCCAACGCACAAGACATTGAAACCGACAGTCGTGTATTGGAGATGGAGAACGTGCCGCGCGCACTGGCGAATTTCGAGACCGATGGTTTTATCAAATTGGTGACGGAAAAAGCCACTGGCCGCCTGATCGGGGCGCAGATTCTGGCGCATGAAGGTGGAGAACTGATCCAGAGTGCGGCGCTGGCGATCCGCAACCGTATGACGGTGACGGAATTAGCCGACCAGCTTTTCCCTTACCTGACTATGGTGGAGGGTTTGAAGCTCTGCGCCCAAACCTTTAACAAGGATGTCAAAGAACTGTCCTGTTGTGCTGGGTAACGAACTTGAGTTGATCCGTATTCATTGATGGAAATGGCATTTTTCATTCGTAGTACGAAAGTGCCAATCAATTTTTTGAGTATAAGTAAAAAAGCAGTCAATTTACTATGACCTTGTTTTTTTAGGGAGGATAGATGAGCGACCATCTGCAAATTCGTTTACCCAGTACCAATATTTTTTTTCGCTCAGGCTTAGTTCTCGACCGGTATCTTTCAGTTGTCTTTGAAATAAATGGATTAGTCCGCTTAAGCCTAAGAAAGCTAAACCGACACATAAAATTGCCCAACTCGCTTGCCAATATGCGATTGCTAAACACATAGTGGTGATGGTTATAAGGCCGATAGGACTAGCAGTTGCTTTGAATCCCAAGTAGCTGAAAAAAACGATGGTGCAAAACAGAAATGGCAAAGCCGCTAACTTGGCAGATGCCGTAAATATTTCTGATGGAAAAAAATGAGCCGCTGCCAAAGTCGCCAGAAAAAGCCCCAGTGATATAAACCAGCAGCGTGCTGGTAAAGATTTAAGTAAGTTTGTCATCTTCTTAGTACTCTCAAAGTGCACGGGAGGTGCACAATCAAATCATGCATCAGCATGTTAGTTCTCAAAAAGTGCTCTAGTGGTTTGCTCGGCCATAATCTCACACACAGGACATTTAAGCTGAATGCGCTGTTGTGATACCGTCAAATACAGACTGCCGCATCGACACCGGTGTAAGGATGCAAGCTGTGATCTTAAATCACGAGCTAGAACCCAACCTTCATTGATGGTCAGTTTTTTCCAGGGGATCTCAGCTGGAAGATCTGCTTCTTCTCTTGCAACCAAATACGCATCGTAAGCCTTCATCAAAGCATCGATATTTAATTGCTTGTAGACATTATCACCACCAATATTGACATAAAGCGCCATAAGCAGGGAGCCTTCAACTAATGCTCTTCTGCTTTTGACGATGGCATCAGATTCTGGCAATTGACCAGGACAAGGTGACTTGCCAGTCACTTCTTTGTGGAGCCTTCTGATAATGTGGATTGGCAAACCTGTATCGAGCGCGATAATGGTTGTTCGAAATCCGTATTTAATAAGCAGCGAGGCTCGGGTAAATAGCTCACTTTTGGACAGGTTATCAATCATGAATCCCCCTTGTTGTTTAGGGTTGATAATAAATAAGCGATTCTTGGGATACCTGTGCCTTTGCTCTTCACCATCTCAATCAGTTGGCTTTGGTTACCCCTTGGTTGAAACAGCATGAATGATGAGGTCGCCACTCGTTGCAGGTCGTCAACACCAGCATTAATCAGAGCATCAACTACGTCGCGTGTAAGTCCAAAGCGCAAGACGGCCTCTTGCGGATCAATTCGCGCCAATTCTCGTGCTGCGTGTAGGTACGCCAAATTTAATTGATAGAAGTCTTGTTGATTGGTTGTCATTGACGGACCTCCAGTTCATGTAAAATATTGCGATAGATAGAAAGCACTCTTTGCCCATACCAGCGTGCACGCTCTTCGTTCCAACTGTGATAGCGGCCTATGCCAAGCTCTAAATCATTTGGTGAAGACTTGATTGCTTCGGCCAAAATACTTGAGCCGACCGTAAGGTTGGTGATGGGGTCTAGCAGTTCCGCTGCTGAGCTCACCCGATGCCCATGCCAATGCAAATTGATTTGCATAAGGCCAATATCGAGCTGATATTTTTCAGTCTCTTGCAGTGCCTGGTTTAACAGTTGCTCTGCTTCTGTCTTAGATTTGGCGTAGGTTGCGTTTGAACCATTGCGAATTGCGTATGGCCATGGACTGGTCATGTTGAGACCACGATGTGAGGCCGACTCAGCCAAGGCAACGGCGTAGAGCATGACTGGATCAATACCAACGCTTTGTGCTGCTTTTTCCCACTGATAGCC
>CAKZQF010000038.1 GCA_937139475.1 uncultured Gammaproteobacteria bacterium
TATTTAAGCCGTTCGATAATCAGACTAATTCCCTGCCCGCCGCCGATACACATAGTAATTAAACCGTATCTGCCATCAACACGGTCAAGTTCTGCTAGTGTTTTGACAATCAGGATACATCCAGTTGCACCGACAGGGTGACCAAGTGCAATTGCGCCGCCATTGGGATTGACTTTGTCTAGCGGTAAACTAAGCGCATCATTGACCGCCATGGCTTGGGCGGCAAACGCTTCATTGGATTCAATAACATCAATATCATTGATACTTAAACCTGCTTTTATCAATGCCAAATTAACTGCTTTAATTGGTCCTAGCCCCATAAGTTCAGGCGCCACACCAGAAAATGCATAACTAATACAACGCGCTCTGGGTTTTAAGCCTCGTTCACGAGCTTCAGATGCACTGGTTAATACTAACGCAGCTGCGCCATCATTGAGTCCTGATGAGTTACCAGCCGTTACAAAACCATCTTCTTTAAATGCGGGTTTTAATGCTGCAAGTGATTTAAGGCTGGTATCGCCTCGAACATGCTCATCCACACTAAAAACGATTTTTTTACGCTCCCGTGCGACCTCTATAGGTACAATTTGCTCATCAAATCGGCCTTTAGCGATGGCAAGACTGGCTTTTTGTTGGCTTAGTACCGAAAAATTATCCAAATCACTTCGAGTATAATGGAATTTAGCGGCCACATTTTCAGCCGTGATCCCCATGTGCCCACTACCAAACGGATCGCTCAGTATCCCCATGGTTAAATCCACCATCAATCCATCGCCAATACGCAGTCCCTTACGGGCTTTAGCTAACAGATAAGCCCCTTGGCTCATACTTTCAGCACCACCGGCCAATGCAATGCTACTGTCTCCAACCATAATCAGTTGAGCTGCTGAAATCACCGACTGTATTGAGGAGCCACACAGGCGATTAACATTAAATGCCGTTGAGGCTTGAGACATACCGATGTTTAAACTGATATGCCTGGCAAGATAAACATCCTGCGGTGATGTCGTAATAATATGACCGAATACGGCATGGTCGATATCGCTTGCTTTTATACCGGAGCGTTTCACAGCAGCTTGAGCGGCAAAAGTGCCAAGCTGTGCAGGAGATAAAGAAGATAAGCTCCCACCAAATGAACCGATTGCGGTGCGTGCTCCGTCAAGGATTACCACATCTGTTAATCGCATAATTTGCCCTAAGTCGCCGTAAATTCAACTTAAGTTATATCATCTTAGGGCTGTTATTCGCTATACTGCGTGCAAATTAAACGATAAATATACGATTTGCTGCCGAGTATCTTCCTTGCTAAGGATTTTAGGGCATCAAACGAGTGATTAGATTAGGAACAGCATGAGTATTCATCCGCGCGCAGGACAACCCGTCAACGCTTCAGAACGTATTAATATTGCAAAGCTTATTAGCGAGTATTACACCCTCACCCCGGATATGGATCGTGAAGAGCAACATGTTAGTTTTGGCACTTCTGGCCACCGTGGCAGCGCTAGCAACATTAATTTTAACAAATCTCATATTGTCGCTATTTGCCAAGCGGTAGTGAATTACCGTCAAAGCAACAACATCAATGGGCCGCTATTTTTGGGTAAAGATACCCATGCACTGAGCGAGGCCGCTTTTAATAGCGCACTATGCGTATTAGTTGCAAACGACGTTAATGTTGTTGTTCAGCAGGATGAAGGCTTCACGCCAACGCCTGTCATTTCAAGGTTAATCATTAACCACAATAAAAATAATCAGCAGCAGGCAGACGGTTTGATCATTACCCCATCGCATAATCCCCCAAGCGATGGCGGTATCAAATATAACCCTCCTCACGGCGGTCCTGCTGAAGGAAGCATTACCAAAATAATTGAACGTGACGCCAACCTATTAATTGCTGATGATTTAATTAACGTAAATCAAGTGTCATTACAGCGCGCAATCACCTCGCCTTTACTTAGCAAGCAAGACTTTATCGCACTTTATTGTGATGAGTTAGAGCAAGTGATTGATATGAAAGCAATCGCCAATGCCAAGGTAAATATCGGTGTTGATCCTCTTGGCGGTGCCGGCATTGATTACTGGCCTTATATTAAGTCGCACTATGGCCTAAACCTAACCGTAGTCAACGATGTGGTTGATGCCAGCTTCGCTTTTATGCCGCTCGATAAAGATGGCAAGATTAGAATGGATTGTTCATCACCGTATGCGATGAAAGGCCTAATCGAAATGAAAGACAAGTTTGACGTTGCCGTTGGTAATGACCCTGATTTTGATCGCCATGGTATCGTCACTTCCACGGGCGGTTTAATGAATCCAAACCACTACCTTGCTGTTGCTATCCATTATTTGATGACCCATCGCTCGTGGGGCGCAGATTGTAAAATTGGTAAAACATTAGTATCGAGTTCTTTAATCGATCGTGTCGCCGCTCTAATTGATCGTCCACTATGTGAAGTGCCGGTTGGCTTTAAGTGGTTCGTTGATGGATTACATGACGGAAGCTACGCGTTTGGCGGTGAAGAAAGCGCCGGTGCGTCATTTTTAGCTAAAGATGGCAGTTGTTGGACAACCGATAAAGACGGTTTCATTTTAACCCTACTTGCAGCAGAAATCTTAGCCGTTACAGGTAAAAACCCTCATCAATATTACCTTGAATTAGTTGAGCAGCTTGGCGCGCCGTTTTATGGTCGTGTTGAAGCGGTGGCTAATTTAGAGCAAAAACGAGTGCTAAGTAATATTGATGCTGATGCTGTCACCGCCACAGAACTTGCGGGTGAAGAAATTCAATCAATTCTAAGCCATGCTCCCGGCAATAATGCTGCAATTGGTGGCGTTAAAGTTGTGACTAAAAACGGTTGGTTTGCTGCCCGTCCGTCTGGTACCGAAGATATTTATAAAATATATGCAGAAAGCTTTATCGGTGAGCAACATTTGGCGCAGATCATTAAACAAGCCCAGCAAATTGTCAGTAATACTTTTACTCAAGCAGGGTTATAAATAGCAATGCCAACATCAAAACAAGCAGCAAAAACACCCTCTGGCCAAGTGCAATCATTGGCCAGAGGCCTAAATATTCTTAAGGCGTTAGCAGACTCAGACCACGCGTTAACACTTAGCGAAATCTGTGATGAGGTTTACCTAGCCTCATCTACAGCTCATCGCCTGTTATCTAGCCTTGAACAGCAGGGTTTTGTAGTACAGGACGACCAGCGTGGCCGCTGGACAATTGGTGTAGAGGCTTTTAGTGTCGGTAATGGTTATTTAAAAACCCGTGATGTGGTTGCCATATCTCGCCCTTTCATGCGCCAACTAATGGAGCAAACAGGCGAAACCTGCAATTTAGGTATTGTCGAGAAAGATGATTCAGTTTTGATCGCGCAGATTGAATGTAAAGAGATTATGCGGATGGTGGCAAAGCTTGGCGGCCGCACACCTGTTCATGTCAGTGGTGTTGGTAAAGCTATTTTATCAACCATGCCATCAGCTGCGATTGAAGAATTGCTTAACGCCTATGAACTCAAGCGAGTTACTCAGCATACCATCACCGATAAGTCAGCTTTTGTTGAACATCTGTCATTGATAAAAAGGCAAGGCTATAGCCTGGACGATGAAGAGCAATGTAGTGGTTTACGTTGTATCGCAGCGCCAATATATAATGAACACGGTGAAGCAATTGCAGCGGTATCGATATCTGGGCCTTGCTTGCGCATTACGGACCGAAGAATCGAGGCGTTAGCGAAAACGATTTGTGAAACGGCAGCGCAAATCACCATTGCAATGGGTGGGCGAGCTTAATAGGTCTAATCACAATAATATGAACGGATGAAAAGTAACTTTAGATTGCAGCAGCTTTTCCTAACGATGTGTTGAATCTTAAATGGACCTTTCCCGTTTTTTAGTTACCTGCTCTACATTAACTGCAGAGCAGGTATTTAAGCCACTTAACCAGCCAACTCCAACGCCAACCGACGTTGTTTATCCATCAAGGCTTCGATATCTAATCCAACAACAGCGCCATCAAGCACCCGCCATTGCCCTGCAACCATCACCTTGTCAGCTTGAGAAGCACCACAAAGCAGTAGTGCCGCTAATGGTGTGCCTGAACCTGCAAAGCGAATTTCATCAAGTTTAAACATCGCGATATCGGCTTGTTTACCCACGGCTATTTCGCCGATGTCATCCCGTCCTAAACAACCTGCGGTGCCTTTAGTCGCCCAATCAAAGGCTTTTTGATGGGTTATTTTACTCGCGCCGTAACGAAGGCGTTGCAGCAATAATGCCTGGCGCACTTCGCCAATCATATTCGAGCCATCATTTGAGGCTGAACCGTCAACACCAATACCAACAGGACTACCTGCTGCTTGTAAATCTAAGGTCGGACACTGGCCAGAGGCTAATATCATATTCGATGATGGGCAGTGTGCTACGCCAACTCCCGCGCCGCCTAAACGCTTAATCTCTTCATCATTAAAGTGGATACCATGGGCAAGCCAGGTGCGATCATTCAACCACCCTACTCGCTCAAGATAATCCACCGGACGAACACCAAACATCTTAATACAAAAATCTGTTTCGTCATGGGTTTCAGCCAAGTGAGTATGAAGTCGAACATTTTGCGCTTTAGCGAGATCCGCTGTGGCTTTCATCAGTTCTTCACTCACCGAAAAAGGAGAACAAGGCGCTAATGCGACTCGCGCCATCGCACCATCATTATGATCATGATAGGTTTTAATCAACCGCAAGCTATCTTCTAAAATCTGCTCATCAGTTTGAATGGTCGTACGTGGTGGTAACCCCCCTTGATCTTCACCCAGACTCATCGAACCACGGGTTAAATGGACACGAATGCCCAACTTACGCGCCTGCTCTATTTGAATATCGATGGCATTTTCCAAGCCATCAGGGAATAGATAATGATGATCGCTTGCCGTGGTACAGCCTGACAGCAATAACTCAGCCAATGCAATTTGCGTTGACGTTGCGATCATTTCAGGTGTTAGGCCAGCCCAAACTGGATAAAGGCTTTGTAACCAAGGGAATAGTTCCTTATTTAACGCCGCTGGAAAAGCCCGTGTAAGGGTTTGATAAAAGTGATGATGACCATTAATTAGTCCCGGAATAAGCACGTGCTCACGGGCGTCAACGACTTCGTCGACAGGTTGGTTTGGCTCACCGCCAGCTGGAATTAATTCGCTAATGATACGGCCTTGGATAACGATGCCACCGGCATAAGTTTCTTCCAAGCTATCGAGGGGATTTTTGATCCAAATTCTTTTATTGGACTGCATAGATAAACTCCTAAATATCAGGGTTTAAAGAAATAAACAGGTTGCTACCTATTCGCTCAAACCCGGATGTAGGAGCTAATAGTGCACAAACCGGAAAGGTACACTATTAGTTAATCAAATTGGTATAAGATCACAGCATTGTTCATGACAAAAAATCGATCGCCTCCAGATCAATTTCGGAGGATAGTTTGATAAAAA
>CAKZQF010000039.1 GCA_937139475.1 uncultured Gammaproteobacteria bacterium
TGTCGAGTTCTGCCAGTCGCTCATAGGTTGGCTTTTCTTTATCGGACAGAATGGACTGTGCACTGGGTTGGTTAATGGTTTTTGGGTGATATGCCGCTATTTCTGTATAGCTGGCAAGCTCTGCCTCAACTGCTGTCGCGATCAATTCCTGCGCTCCCGTTCTGAGCAATTCCGTCAGCGCATCCGTCATCCCGTCTCGACGCGCAAAATCAATAATGTTAGTCGTTTCCATGGTGGTGTATCTCCTTCGGTTGGGCTGCTGTCTCGCAACAACAAATCAACCAGATACGCCGCTTTTTTTCAAATCCTCCGAACACCAGACTTAGTTATAACTCCGAATCTAAATGTTATCTTGTTTGCATCTTTTTGATACGCAAGCTTACCGATAGCACTCTCAAAGGCTTTCTCATCAATCCAACCTGTAGCGAAATCAATTTCCACATGTTGAGCCCGTATCAAGCACCATTCATGATTTGAGTTTTTCACAAACGTATCCTGGTTTTTGTGAAGAAACGAGTTCACTTGGGACTTGTCCAGTCCCAGCTCCTTGGCAATTTGACGTCCTTTCAGGCCTGGTGACCCATCTAACAACTCTGAGACTGCCTTCAGCAAACCATCACTCCTTTCTACCTACCTACATACCTACCATTCGTTGCATACTTTGCGTCCACGACGCTTTAAATGCTGAATCTCCTGCGAACAACTTGTAGAGCTCAAGTTCATCTTTACGGCGTTGCAGCATAATTTCCTTGAGCATTTTTTCGAAAGCCAAATCTCGATTATGAGGATCTGGGTTGTTTTTGTATTTAGATTCGAAATCTGGGTGATTGCGGATACTCTCAGCGATGTTCACAAACTTAACTTTTTGCTCTTCAGGTGTGGCACTCCAGCCTTGGAACCATCGTTCATTAAATGTGCGAATGATTTCATCCAGCGGGTCAGTTTCTTTTTCACCGCCATGCGCCCCACGTGGGTTCGGATTTTGAGGATCAAGCTCCGCTTCTTGGTCACTAAGTTTAATGCTGTGGTTAAGCTTCACACGTTGCAAACCGTATGAACTCAGATCGACAGAATCGAGAAGCTCATCAATAGCATCTGCATCGGGATCTTCCACTTTCAATTTCGGTATTAAAAACTTCAGGAACCAAAACAGTTTTTCCCAGCTGACCATTTCATAAGGCATGATAGACGCCATCTGCCCATAGATTTTCACGAACTGCTTGGCTTTAATCTTAAAGTCCACTTTAGCTTCAGCTTCAAGCTCCAGCTCATGGTCAAACCGTGCTGCTGCAACATCAATGATTGGACTGAGTGTCTGGGCGTCTTCATTCTTGAAATAACGCGTCACAAAGTCTTCAACTTCATACCATTCGTACACACCGACATCGTCCATTTCATCTTTCAACTCGTGCAGCACGTTTATATCTGTAGCCTGGGACAATGACGTTGCAGTGTAGAAAGGGTCGAATGCTGACTGAATATCTTCAACTGAGTTAAAAAAATCCAGGATAAACAAGTCTTCTGTTTTCTTCCCTAGCTTAGGTGCACTGCGATTGAGACGAGACAATGTCTGTACACACAAGACACTGGCGAGCTTCTTATCCACATACATGGCGCAAAGCTTAGGCTGGTCAAACCCAGTCAGATACTTGTTAGCAACCACTAAAAGTCGATACTCATCGGTATCAAACATATCTTTGGTATCTGACTCGGCAAAACCATTAATATCTGCTTCGGTATATTCAATACCGTCAACTTCTTTGGTTCCTGAGAAAGCAATGGCAACTTTAAACGGGTTTCCTTGCTCCTCAAGTATCCGCCTAATCGCTTTGTAGTATCGAATGGCCGTCTCAATATTTTGAGTGACCACCATTCCCTTACCTTTACCTTTGAGCTTTTTCGCATTCACGACATGTGGAACAAAATGCTCCAGCATAATCTCTGCCTTGGTATCAATCGTTTGCTGGCTTCGCTCTACATAAGCTCTAAGTTTTTTCTGTGCCTTTTTGGTATCAAACTCAGGGTTATCAGCGATTGATTTCTCAATCTCATAATAACTTTTGTACGTCGTATAATTTGCCAGGACATCCAAGATGAAGCCTTCTTCAATGGCTTGTTTCATCGAATACAAGTGAAACGGCTTGAAAGAGCCATCTTCTTGGCGTTGACCAAATTTCTCTAAAGTGCTGTTTTTTGGTGTCGCTGTAAATGCCAGGTACGACGCATTCCCGCGCATCTTGCGCGATTTCATCGCCTGAAGGATTTTATCCTGGGCATCTTCGGCCTCTTCGATTTCAGACTTGCCCATCGCTCGGTTCATATTGTCATGCGCCGAACCAGACTGTGAGCTGTGTGCTTCATCGATGATCACCGCAAAGCGCTTGTCACTGAGATCGGCGATACCATCAATAATGAACGGAAATTTCTGAATCGTCGTTATGATGATCTTTTTGCCATTTTCGAGCGCCTGCTTAAGCTCAGATGACTTGTTCGCCGGGGCAATAATGTTCTTTACTTCAGAAAACTCTTTAATGTTATCCCGCAGCTGCTTGTCCAATAGGCGTCTATCGGTGACCACAATCACAGAGTCAAACAATGGCTGCTCCAAGCTTTTTCCGCCTGCCACATCAGACGATGCAGGATAGGTTTCAATTAACTGATAAGCAGCCCAGGTAATCGAATTAGACTTACCTGAACCGGCCGAGTGTTGAATTAAATAAGTCTGACCGACACCGTGCTGGGCAGCATGGTCTACTAATTTTCTCACCACATCCAATTGGTGGTATCGAGGAAAGAACAGGGTTCGCTTGGGTAATGGATCTTTGCTTGACCCATCCAGACGCACAAAATGCTGAATAATATTCGCCAAGCTTTCTTTGGTGCCTACTTATTGCCATAGGTATGCCGTTTTATGGCCAGATGGATTCGGCGGATTGCCTTGTCCAAGATTGTGACCTTTATTGAACGGCAAGAAGAATGTACTGCCACCTGATAACTTGGTGGTCATATACACTTCGTCGGTATCGACCGCCATATGCACTAGGCAGCGGCCAAAGGTCAGCAATGGCTGAGTTGCATCCCGATCATCCCGATACTGCTTTTGGCCGTGATAACGTGCTGTTTGCCCCGTCCATGCGTTCTTCAACTCCAGCGTTATCAAGGGTATTCCGTTGATAAACAATACCATGTCGATTTCTTGTAGGGGATTTGCCATGGAATAGCGCACTTGGCGAGTACAACTAAACACGTTATCTGCAAAGTTTTGCTTTACCTTCTCACTACTGCTTGCCAAAGGGGCTGGATATAGCAAATTGAAGTGAGCATCGTCTACGCTTAACCCTTTCTTAAGTAAATGCAGAATGCCATGCTTCTTAATCAGTCGGTCAAATCGTTCGAGTAACTTACGCTGCCAATCTGAGGGGTTATTCTTTTGCAGTTTGGCCAACTCTTCTTCTTGTGTCTTTTGCAGAAACTGCCAGAAAAAACGCTCATCAATGGCATATTGCATATTAAAATCACTAGCAGCACCAATGAAGTATCCAGCACCCAGTGACTGCTGACTCAGCCCCTCTTTGAGCTCTTCAGTACTGATCCCAGCCAGACATTTCTCAATGGCCGACTCTAATGCTTGTTCATTGGTTTGACTGACCATAATTGTAAGTTCCCTTAATCAAAATTCTTCTGTTTCATTGCCTCAGCCGCTTTTTGCAGCGGTCCTTTCAAGGCTTTTTCTAACTTTGTCATCTGCTCTAAGTGCCACGCAACCGCTTGGGGCCAAGTCTCTTTGTTAAACCCATCAGCTTTGGTCGAAAACTGGATACGGCAAGATTTCTTCTCATCCAGCCTCATCCACTCAAGTTCTGCACCAAAAGTATGCTCAATGTCTTGTTTGGACTGACTCAACAAATCAAAAAGGTATTTATTCTCTTCGGTAACCCCACGGCTGATCCAAAGCTCTACTCGAAGCTCTTTTTGCAGAAATATCAGGTTATACGGACATCCACTTAGCCCTGAGCCTGCTGATAACCAATGATCTTTGCTTGGGCTAATGTTGTTATAGAGTTGGCAAGCGCTTTTCTGAAACGCCTCTAAGGCACGCTCCCAGTACTCGCGCCGCACCGTATGGCGGTTTTTTAGTACCACTTCGGTGGTTTTTTCTTCCGCTTCCTTGGCATTAATGCCGATCATCAACTCTTTCGCTTCTGGCGTTGGGATGATCTGGTCAATATTAATCAGTAGCTGTTCACCCAGTGAATAAGGCGTGATTTTGAAGCAGGCAATGCTAATGCCTTGACCCAATAACCACAGCGCGGTGCTGGTCACTTCTTTGCGAAAGTTTGCCGCAACTAACATGATGCGCTGGCTGTTACCCAGGTTGAGCTTTAACTCATCGAGATCGGGTGCATCCAAAAACTCACATATTCTC
>CAKZQF010000040.1 GCA_937139475.1 uncultured Gammaproteobacteria bacterium
CATCATCCCGCCGTTGAACTTTATTTCGTGACGCTCGACCGCTGACAATTCGGGCTCCGGTAGCGTGTTTGAGGGCAGAGCCATGGATGCGTCGATCAGTTGCTCTCGTCTGGTGGTTGATTCATAGTCAATATCGATAAGCGGATATTCAAGGCCACGATAGAAAGAGTCCGTCACCGTAAATCGCTGATTTGGTTCGCCAGTCATATCGATGATGAGATCAGCGCGCATTGCAGGCCCAAGCAGCACTGATTTTGACAACGGCTGGTGCGGTTCGACCGGCTGACCATCCAACGCAATGATCCAAGGTTTGTGACCTGCAAATTCAAGGTTGAAAATTCTCGCATTGGCTGCGTTAATTAAACGCAGGCGAACTCGTTCACCTCGTTTGACATTAAGTGTTGTTGGGATCTGCCCATTAACGGTGACGGTATTGCCGACACGACCATTATGCGAGGCGTCATGTCGGTTACCAAAGTCTCCTCGTATCTGTGCGTCACGATCGAGCCGCCAATCATCCAGTACCCAAGTAATATCACGATCAACAATAACTGGTTCTTGCTCTTCGATAATAAGTGGGCCGTATAGACCACGGCCCACTTGTTCAAAACCTCGTTGATGCGGGTGATACCAGTAGGTTCCAGCATCGGGCACATCAAATTCGTAAAGAAACTTCCCGCCAGCTGGGATGGGAGCTTGAGTAAGATGAGGGACGCCATCCATTGCATTGGGAACTCGTAAGCCATGCCAATGAACGGTCGTCTCTTCTGCAAGACTATTTTCAACCGCTATGCGAATACGATCGCCTTGCCGAACCCGAATCTCAGGGCCAGGGATCGCATTGTTGTAAGCCCAAACATCTGTTTTGGAGAGATTGGGCGATACCAGATTGACCTTGCTCTTTCCGGCTCTTAGCGTGAATTGCTTTAAGGTGCCGACTTCCTCTGCCCTTAAGAACGCGGGCGGCAGGCATAGTGACAACACACCGCTACTGGTACGTGCGAGAAAAGCGCGTCGCGACATTGGCGAACAACGGCCCGATGCGGTTGGTACATTCTTGATCATGATTTCTACCGATTACTAACAACTCATTCCGTTCTTGAATCTGCCAAACACGGCTGACAGCGTTTACCAGCACATACACTTGCTGGAGAAGAGAGAACGGGGGAACACGCGAGACGCGCGATAGTAAACGGTTAGACTATAGGGGGGCGGAATAAGGTATTGTAAGGAGCATCAACAGTCGTTATATAATCGATAGCTGGAGGATGTTCGGTATATGTAGTAGAAAACAAATTCCATGCTGACGTGATGGCTCCGGGACTACAAGGTGAGCAGCTGATCTCACAATCGATTGAGCAATCTGGCTCGTCGGCACAACAGTTAGCCATCGTACAAGGGGCAACTTCAATACTGTCGCTCACTACCGAAGAATTCAACGTAGTAGTGATTGAGGGTTCTATCTCAAAGCCGACGCTATTTACCACAGCCGCCTGTAGACCACCTGTGCCGATCAAAAATAAAGAAACTAGCAACAAAGTGCGAACACATTCCATAGTAAACTCAATCCGGCTGAGGATTGGGTTTCTAGTGTGTTTGCTAGTGGACGATTTCATAAAGATAATAAGCTTCTTTCAGGCCATTGGATTTTTAAGGATTAAAGTTAGCATCAATCAAACCAGATTGAAATATAAAACTGACAACACGGGGTATGAAGCCCAGTGGTACGGAAACGTACGCTAAGGGTCACTTCAAAACAGCCATTAGCATCAGAATGGTTAACCAGATGGCCTTCTGCGAGTGTTGAATGGTGTCACAGGTTTTAGATACCTTGTGCGATTTTGTAAGCGGTTGACCTGCCGATACCCAGTTGTTTTGCAGCTTGCCCTGGAGACAAGCCAGCCTCAATCAGCTTTTGTGCGGCTAAGATCGTTTCGCTATCGAGTTTTGGGCGGCCTGGCTTTTTTCCTCGTTTCCGGGCGGCTGCGATACCATCCTGGGTTCGCTCAGAAATCAACCGGCGTTCAAAATGCGCAATGGCACCAAATACATGAAAAACCAGTTCACCGGCGGCACTCGAAGTATCCAGTTTCTCTTCTAAACTGATTAGGTTAATACCGTTAGCTTTGAGGTTGTCGACTGTTTCAAGTAATTCTTTAAGTGATCGTCCTAAACGATCAAGGCGAACAACGCACAAGCTATCACCTTGCCTAGCATAGTCGACCAGTTCCTTAAGTCCCTTTCTATCAAACTGCTTACCTGAGATGACATCTTCAAAGACACGAATTGCACCAGCGGCCATCAGTCGCTCAGATTGGCTCCCCGTACTTTGGTCGCTTGTTGAAACTCGGGCATAGCCAAGAATATCGCCGGTTCGGGGCATGTTCACCTGTCTTTTTAACGGTCGTTTTAGAGACGGTACACATCCCGGATAAAAACGACTTGATTTAGGGCGGTAAAGTGTCTCTTTAATCGTCCCAATATTATAGCATGTCTCTAAACTAAGCACTTACCTTTTGGAGACAATACGGGTAGCTCGATGCTCAATGACACCCGTTTTAATAACACCTTATGTCCGTCGATTTTCTTACCGCAGATCAAAGAGCCCAGTACGGCCGTTTTCCGGACAAAATAGAGGAGCCACTCCTTTATCGTTACTTCCATCTGGATGAAGCAGATCTTGCCTTTATTGCAACGCGGCGTGGTGATCAAAATAAGTTAGGTGTGGCACTACAAATGACTTCCGTTCGGTTCCTCGGGAAATTTATATCTGACCCCGAGGACGCCCCCAAGCCGGTGACAAGATACTTAGCTTCTCAACTCGCTATTAGCGATATCGATGCGCTACTGCAATATTCGGTGCGCAAAACGACAAAACGCGAACACACCGCACTGATTCGTAAACGATATGGATACCAAGATTTTGGTGAGGCTAACGGGCCATTTCGATTGAGCCGAATTCTCTACGCCAGATCGTGGGTGAGTAACGAACGTCCAAGCACCCTGTTCAATGTCGCGGTTGATTGGCTGGTTCAACACAAAGTGCTGCTACCGGGCCTAACCACTCTGACACGCCTAATTTCAGAAATAAGGGAACGAACCACCAACCGGCTATGGCGGCAGTTATATTCGTTAGCAAGTGCTGATCAGAGGCATCGATTAGAAGCGCTACTTAAAATTCCGGAGGGAGAGCGCACCTCGGATTTTGATCGACTACGTAAAGGCCCAGTCTCAGTCAGCAGTCGATCATTCAATGCGGCCATAAAAAGATACTTGTCATTTCGAGGCTTTGGTTTTAGGGCGCTCGATTTATCTAGTATCCCCTCGGTTCGACTCAAAAGTTTAGCTCGCCATGCTGGCATGGTATCCATGTACAAAATAGCGAGAATGCCGGATGAAAAAAGAATAGCTATGCTCATTTCCTTTGTGGCAGCCTTCGAAGTAAGCGCTTTAGATGATGCGATCGATGTGCTTGATTTGCTCATCACCGACGTAACCCGTGAGGCAAAGCGAGTGGGGCTTCAAAAAAGGTTGCGTACCCTGAAAGATATGGACGAATCAGCGCTCGCGCTCGCTGAGGTTTGCGCATTAATTCTTGATGAAGACACACAAGAGAGTGGATTACGAGAACTTATATTCTCGAGGTTCTCCAAGGAGCAGTTAACGGGCTCAGTGTCGACTGTAACCCGTTTGGCAAGGCCAGATAGCGGACGTTTCAACGAAGAAATGGTTGAGCAGTACGGAAAAATAAAGCGCTGTCTTCCGCCCCTGCTAAATGACATCGATTTTGGGGCAGCACCGGCTGGGGAACTTATGTTGGAGGTTTTGACTTGCCTGCGTGAACAAAGCACATCGCGAAAGAAAATACTTGAAGATCCACCTCTCGGTATCATTACAAAATCATGGAAAAGACTGGTGTTCGATGATGAGGGACGTGCCTCGAAACGCGGTTATACACTCTGTGCAATGGAACGTTTACAAGATAGCCTGAGACGCCGCGACATTTTCGCGACGCATAGTGATCGTTGGGGTGATCCAAGGCAAAAATTATTGGACGGGGAAGAGTGGAAATCTAATCGAACAAACGTGTGTCGATCGCTAGGTCATTCATCACAACCCGACACAGCTTTATCTCAATTAACGCAACAACTGGATGAGGCTTACAAGCAGGTGTCCGATAATTTCGATGAGAACAGCGCTATCACTATTGATAACGGAGGTACCCAGCCTTCCTTAACGATTGCAAACCTAGATAAAGCCGATGACGCTGAGCGGCTTGAGGGGTTAAATCAACAAGTGATAGGACTCCTCCCTAAAGTAGACCTAGCCGAATTATTGTTAGAAGTTCATACGCAGACAGGGTTTCTTAATGAATTTAGCCACGTCAGCGAGGAAAAAGCGAGAGCGGATAATCTTCCAATCAGTCTCTGTGCTTGTTTAATGGCGGAGGCTTGTAATATCGGGTTAGAGCCTTTAGTTAAAGCACACCTACCCGCATTAACACGTCACCGCCTCAGCTCGATTAAGCAAAATTATATTCGTGCTGAAACCCTGACTAAAGCAAATGTCCGACTGGTTGACTTCCAATCTACACTACCCTTGGCATCTAAATGGGGTGGAGGTCACGTCGCATCAGCTGACGGAATGAGGTTCATAACACCGGTTAAAACCATCAATGCACAACCCAATAGAAAGTATTTCAGGAATAAGAAAGGCATTACTTGGTACAATTTTTTGTCTGATCAATATTCAGGATTTAATGGCATCGTTATTCCAGGCACTTTAAGAGACTCTATTTTTGTGCTCGAGGGACTATTAGAGCAACAGACCAGTCTTAGACCGACTGAAATCATGACCGATACCACGGGAACCAGCGATATGGTCTTTGGCTTGTTTTGGCTGCTTGGCTATCAATTTTCACCACGGCTTGCCGATGCAGGTGAAACGATGTTCTGGAGAATCAATAAAGACGCTGATTACGGCCCCTTGAATGACATCGCGCGGGGGCAAATCCACACACACCGTATCA
>CAKZQF010000041.1 GCA_937139475.1 uncultured Gammaproteobacteria bacterium
TCATAGTGTCACCTAAAGTTTTATGAGGTGCATGATAACACCTCTAATTAGGTGGCCAAATTAACTATGCCACTACACTTAGACCTATAAAGGAACACTTGAGCATGGATAAACATCAAACAGTTGCTTACATTCGAGTTTCGTCAGTTCAACAAAACACAGATAGACAGTTGGTAGGTGTTGAGCGTTACAAGGATTTCATTGAGAAGGTCTCAGCTAAAGATACGGAGCGTCCACAACTTAAAGCCATGCTAGAACATGTTCGTGAGGGTGACACTGTAGTAGTCCACTCAATGGATAGATTAGCACGTAACACTAAAGACCTATTAGATATCGTTGAGACCCTCAAGGCTAAGGGGGTCAGCATTAATTTCATTAAGGAAAACCTGTCATTCACCGCTGGTACTGACAACTCAATGAGTAACCTCCTGTTGACCATGCTAGGCGCTGTGGCTCAATTTGAGCGTGAGTTAATGTTAGAGCGCCAACGAGAAGGCATAGAGGCAGCAAAGGCTCAGGGTAAGTTTAAGGGTCGTAAGGCAAGCATCAACAGTGAAGCTGTCTTAGCAGATATTAATGATGGTCTATCCGTTCGTAAGACCGCAGCAAAGCATGACATTGCAGTTAGCTCAGTTAGTCGCATAGTTAAAGCAAACAAGGAGAAGTAACAAATGAAAGTAACCAATTTAGACATCACCACACCATACAACCAAGTGTTAGCCATTGCATCAAAAGCAATCCATAACCAAGACTTTAGCTTTGAGCTAGCCCCTTCAGGGGAACTTAAAGGCATGAATATCTATGATGACATGGGTGATGTAACTCAGATTGAAATGGACTGCATCATGTTCTTTGAGGTCTACAACTTAGCAGTTAATGCTGGTGGTCTATCTGATGAGAAAAGCGCCATTATTAACCCAATCATCCACCAGCTACATTAGAGTGCATCAGGGGATCATACAGAGCGCTGTAGACCCTTTATCAATATAAACAGGAGTATTTGATGACAGTAAAAAGAAGAAAAGCCTCTGATTGGGCAAAGAAAACATATAAAGCGACTAACTCAACTGATTGCATACATGCACTACAAGATTTAATGAATAACCAAAGCGCTAAGTTCGAATGGACTACCCATCTTGATAGCAAAGAAGTTGCATTCGTTTATGACATGGTAAGTAAAGCAAATGAGTTTGCAGACTTCCTACCTTCGGTAGCGCAAAGCCGCTGGATGGTTGCCATACTTGGTAAACTTAAATTAATTAAAGCAGCAACTACAAAACCAAAGAAAGCCAAGCGAGGCAAGTCTAAATCAAAAGCAATGCTACATACAAAGAATAAACAACAAGAGCAGCAAGAAGCCGTTAAGCTAGCTACCGCTGCCATTGAAAAAGATCCTTACCCACTAAAGGCTAGCACTAAGAGTAAGAGCAAAGAGGCAAATACTTAATGTTACAAGAACTCCCCCTATCAGCTATTACTTGTTTAGACCATTTACAGCAACGTACAGTTGACTTCATTGATGATAAGAACGACTTATATCGACAACAAGCCAACTTATCAGCAACGATAATAGAAGTTAAAGGAGCCTTAGCTAATGGGCAATCAATTAGAATCCCATTAGATATTCATGAGGTCGATGGTAAATACCTACTGGTCGATGGTCATCACCGCTACCAAGGCGCTTTAGCTTATTGCAACGAGGAAAAGGTAGATCCTGAGTTATATCAAGTGCCTGTTAATATTACAAAAAATAGTACAGAGCAAGCCGCAATTGACGCTAGTTTCACAGTTAATCTCAATCATGGTGTAGGTCTAACTCCAGCGGAGGTAAAACAGGTATTCTTTAGGTCTTATGTATGGTCTCGTTCAGTGCCAAAGCTCAATATAATCAGGGCTAACACTAGTTGTGCGCAAGGAACAGCGTCAAACATTGCTAAAGCTGCTAGGTGGTGCATAGAGCGTATTGAGCAGGGAGGTGTTGATATAGAGACCCCACCACAGCTAAAGGCATTCATGACTAAAGAAATGGAAACGCTAGGTATTTCCTCTGAGTATTTAGATGGATTTGGTCTACCATCGTATAGCTTAATAATTAAAGCTCTAGCTGTGGACAACTACGTCCCTAATGAGGTAGATAACTTACGTGATCGATACATTGAAGCTGTCACGGCTCAACTATCAGATATAGAAACTAAGTATGGTGTAGAGGTCTTACGAGAGGGTCTACGTAAGCATAAGACAAAAGCACATGGCATTACGGTCACACAGCATAATAAGTGGCTAGATGTGCCTACAACAGCCTCCCTACTAGCAAAATCATCAGGGACTATGTTCGAGTTCTAATACTCGTAAACAGCTTGTTTTGCTCATCCCTTAATGGCATAAAACAAGCTGTTATATTGCTCTAACTCATTGTTATTACTAACACTGGTTAATGTATAGTGAACCTTTAGAATTCCTTAGGTTCATTATTGAACCCTTGGTTATGTTTCTACTAATATTAATAAGCTCTTAGCCCTCCAAGGTACAATAAGTAAGCCGTAGCGTTTCATCTACAGAGACTCCCTAATATGCCCGTAGTGATGGAATATTATAATGATAACAATCACAGTGATAGTCATAAGGGCAACCATAGTAGCCCTCAGAGGCCTCCTGATAACCCTAAGAGGATTCTAAGTGGTATGGCTCATCAAGTCCCGAGCAACCCTTACTGAGTCTTCATAGGTAGGAAAGCTAATAAGGTAACTCCCCCCTTAGGTAACTTAAGTGTAATGGTTCAGACATGATCATACTGTCAGTGTCCGGTAGAGCATGTCTAAAATCTATATCCGATACTAAAAAATGGGTAACTGTTCCCTTCGTAAATATTGTAACTTGCACCTAGAGTGAAACCTCGCTCTGCTTTGTTCCTAAAGAAATATTTATATCCAAAGGATAGACCATTGTCCTGCTCCGCTTTAACTTCCAAGGTATCTTCTACTAAGTGTCTCTCTACATTTAAAGTTCCATAATAAACACTTAGAGCATTTTGACTATTTAAAAAGTAGTTCACACCCGCCCCAAATCCAAGTGACTCATCATTATCTCTTGTTGAGGCATAAAATAATCCTGCTGATATATACGCATCCATTTTCTTCAATAGAGGGATATGCAACTGCGTACCTAACCCTCCATATTCTACTCCTATCCCTGTCTCTATGGATAAACGCTCTATTGCATATGTGTTAACTGATGTTGCCAACATTAATATTATTAAACATTTTACTTTCAAATCTTATTCCCTTCATCCAACATGTCTCCTTGATTCTACACTAACATTATAATATTAAAAGGAAAAGTTAAGACACAAAAGTCTAAGGAAATTAATTAACCACGAAAATTCCCCTTCGTTAAACATGATAAAGCTGTTGTGGTATAAGTAATTTTGCTACCTGATTAGAGGTGTGTCTTTGCTTTACCAGTGTCGTATTTGTATCGACACTTCCCGCGGGCGGGCTTGATTGACCTAGGGTTAACTTGCTGGATGGTCAGTCAAAAGCGGATACTTATTGCATAATCAAAACTGAGGTATTACAACTTATAATGGCGTCAACTGATACAGCTCCTCAAGAGCCTAATAGAACCTTAGTTTTATTCGTAGCTAGGACAAACTAACAAGACAACAACGATATAAAGTAACATATTGAAAAATAAGGACCACTTAGCGTAGTACAAATGAACATACAACTGAAGTGGTCTTTACCCCAACATAAAAAGTACCAACAAAGCTTGGTTCTCTATCGATTAAGGCTTGATAATATTTTTTAATTAAACTTGGTTTTGTGATTTTCATCGGATTGCCTATGACTATTTTTATCAATAGTAAAGCAGCGCCGTTTAGGTACAACCGAAAACTGGACAAGTATTTTTGAAACAAAAAAGGCTAAGTAAACTTAGCCTTTTTTAATTAATCTAGTCATTGGCTAATACTAGCCACGTTTGTTTTTAGCCTGCGCAATTTTTGCAAACTCGACTAACTGCTCATCACCCCAAGCTTGCGCTTCTTCTTGTGAAGCAAAGCCATCTTGTGATTTTGAAATAATCGTTTTACGTGCGCTAGCGCGACGAGCGATTTGTGCAGTCCAAGTTGTACCATCTTCAACAAGTAAGACAGTGTATTTTTTATTTGTAGCCATTGTTAATTCCCGAGCTGGTTAGGCCACGATGGCCACTAATTTTATCGCCGCAAGTTTACACTAATACCAGAAAAAAACCCTAGCTAACCTAGAATAAATTTAAAAATTTTGACGACGTAGCCAAACTAGACCGAATGCAAGCATCGACAGGAAACCAAATGAGCCACCTGAGCTCGAATCTCCCTTTGCATTAATTAGTGTATTCTTAGCAGGACTTAAACTATCACTTGTTGCGTCACTTGGATCAGTAATATCGATATTTGCAATACTGACCAAGTTTTCAACGCCAACCCCAGTACAACCATCGACGCCATCTACCGGCGCAGGAGTTGAACCGCTGTTCATCGGTAAGTTACAAGTCTTTAATGCTGCAATTTTTTCAACAACGTCCATACCAGCAACTACCTGGCCAAACACTGTAAAGCCACCATTTTGAACATCTAGATTAGCAGAGTTATCTGATAGGTTAAAAAACCACTGGCTAGTTGCGCTATGGGGGTCTCCCCCAAGCTTAGCCATGGCAATGGTACCTTTGACATTAGAATAAACCGGCTCATTAACCACAGCAGAGTTCTTATCGACAGCTACCATCTTTTCACCATCATAAGTAAAGCCGCCACCTTGAGTGATAAAGCCCGCGACTGAGCGGTGAATGACCGATTGGTTATACGTGCCCGCCTCCACGTAAGCCATGAAGTTATCGACGGTTTTTGGGGTTGTTTTGTCAAACAAGTTAACGGAGATATCACCGTGTGATGTCTCAAAGGTTACGATGGTTGCGTTAGCAGCGATAGAGGTCGCCAAAAGTCCAGATAAAGCCAGCCCTTGACAAAGTTTTTTAGCGATAGACATTATTCTACTTCTTAAATTATTCTAAAAATCAAAGCAGACATAATAGGGGCTCACCTTGGCAAAAGCTAGTATCTTTACACCAGTTCGATTAAGTTTGTTCCCACGCTGAGTGGGAAACTAGGTTATCGGATTAGTATTACACTGTTTTATTGTCGCAATGTTAAGGTGAATGAAACTGGCACGCTATAGCCAATACTTGGCAATTTAGCTATCGATTTTAGCTTATCTACACCATCAATTAGTAAGTAGTCACTTGCTTTAATAATCAGAGGTTTAGTACTGGTCACTTGATATGAACTACCAGAGCTCTTAGTGACCATGATGTTGACGGTTTGGGCTTTCTCTATACCGCTAATGGTTATGGTTGCCGCCACTTGGGCATTAAGGCTTTCACCGATAGCTAAGCTATCGAGCGATAATTTACTTACATCCGCTGCGATTGTTGCACTGGCAAAACGGCCAACATTGAATAAAACGTTTTTCATGCGCTGATCACGAATTTCAATCCCGGTATCAACGCTCGCTAGGTCGATTGCCAGGTTAAACTGACCGCTCTTATCAAGCGTTCCTGCAAACGCATTAAAATGATGTGCCTCTGCAATGTGTTGTTTTTTCACACTTACAAAATTTATCGATGATTCTGACTGACTAACCGCCCATTTGGCTTGTGCACTAAACGCTGAGATACCAATAACTAGGCCGACAATTGACTTTTTTATCATAATTATTTCCTTCAAAACGGTAAATGTTGCGCGAAAAAAAATGCGTATCAACTATTAACTGATACACATTTTTAACATTATTACTTGTTTATTGAAAGTGATAACTTGTCAGTTAAAACTCCATTTTTGCTTCGATACCCCAGAAGCGTGGCTCATTAACAAACGCTGTCAGGTTTAAGAAATCCAGTGCACCATCAACTACAATCTCATTAGTGATGTTACGACCAACGATAGCGATGTCTAGACCATCATCGTTTTTGAATCCAGCGCGAAGACCACCAAGCCAACGTTTTTCAGCGACAAATTCCGTTGATTCGTATAGGAAGATATTTGAAGCACTACGGTAGTTCCAATCCGTTGCAGCGTATAGGTAACCTGCTTCAATTGGGAACTCATAGTTTAAGTTTACGTTAGCTAGCCATTTAGGCGCACGCGGTAGTGGGTTGCCATCGATATAAACAGTGGTCACGTCTCCAAATGGGCCAGGAACTACGTTCGCGATAGGATCCGGTGAGTTACAAACAGGTGTTGAAGAACAACGTTCAGTGCGTAAATCTTCATCTTGAATTTCAGTTTTGTTGTAACTAAAGTTCGTTGCTAAGGTTAGATTATCGGTTAACACCATCTCAAACGCAGTTTCAATACCCGCACCGAACGTGTTATCAGCATTTACTAGCGAATTGGTGTTGGCTTCGCCACCAGTCGCAGTAAGTTGATGGTCTTCAATGTTATAAGTGTAGGCAGTTAAGCTCCAGCGAGCATCACCATCAAACAAGTCAGCTTTAAAGCCAGCTTCAAATGACGTTAATGTCTCTGTATCCGCTTCGCTTGGGAAACCAAAGCGACCAATTGTTACCGGACCACGAGATGCATTACCGATACGGGCAAAACCAGTCCAATCGTCATTGAATGTATAACGGGCAGAAAGATCCCAGTTAACGTAGCTGTCATCTTTATTGATTTCGTTGGTTAAGGTGCTCGCCCCAGTGGTCAGATCGATGGTGCGAATATCTAATTCTTTATCATCAGCGGTGTAGCGCAACCCTAGGTTAAACGCCCACTCATCCGACGGCTTGTATTCGACTTGACCAAAAACAGCATGCGATGTGGTCAATTGATCAATTTGATAGAAGTTGGTCGTGGCGCCCGTAGTATCTAAATCTTTGTTATCAACGGTGTAATCTTCTTTAAAGTAGAATACGCCGACTTGATAGAAAAATTCATCAGCTTGCGCAGAGATTCTGAATTCCTGCGTAAATTGACTGTGATCTGATAAACCATCGCCAGAAGCGACATTAAACCACAGTTGCTTGCCAAGTTGATTTTCTACGCCAGAAAAGTCAGTATTTGCACCATCGATATCAGCAAAGCTCCAGCTTTCAACTGTGTCAAAGCCTGTTACTGAGGTAAAATCGAAATCACCAAAGTCATGCTCAACCTTTAAGCTACCACCAGAGTGATTCATTGAGAAGCCAGCTGGGCTATCATGATAAATCACTGACTCATCAAAGCCTTCACGAACACCTTCTTTACCTAACTCAAGCGCATTACCATAGAATACTTGTGGCATATCGCCATCTTGCTCAAAACCATGAATTTTTAATAATGCACGAGTTTCATCATTTTCATATAAAAACTGCAGACGGTAAGCAAACTCTTCATAGCCGCCAACTTCTTCATCTCTTACGACATTGTCAATCCAAGCATCACGCTCTTGATTTTTGATAGAAACACGGGCCGCTACGGTGTCAGAAAGTTCAGCGTTCGCTGCACCTTCGACAAACCACGTACCACGGCTGCCATAGCCAGTTCTGGCATACCCTTCACTACCGAAGGTCGGCGCAGCAGTATCAATTTTTACGATACCAGCAGTCGTATTACGACCAAACATTGTTCCTTGAGGACCGTTAAGTACTTCAACGCGACCAATATCAAATAAAGGAATGCCTTTAAGGATTGGGTTTTCTAATACCACTTCATCTAAGATCATAGACACTGGCTGGTTAGCGTTTACATCAAAATCTGTATTACCTAAGCCACGAATATAAAAGCGTGGAGATTGACGTCCGTTTGAGGATTCAATTTGCAAGCTCGGTACACGTCCAGCTAAGGCTCGGACATTTTCCCCAGCACCCAATAAACTTTCCAAGTTATCTGCTGAAATTGCACTGATTGTTGCAGGCACATCTTTTACAGTTTCAACACGCTTACGTGCGGTAACTTGTATTACTTCCAGTTTTGATTTGCTTACTTGTTCTTCAGCGGCAAAAGAATGTACGCTCGTGGTAGCACTTGCTAACAGGGCAATTTTAACACACCAAGCCAAAGGCTTATGATTTAACATAGTTAAGTATCTCTTAGTTATTTGATGATCTGTTCCATGGAGGTTGAGTGAATATGTCGCCAATATCTCAACAAGAGTCTATCCCTGAGTATTCGAGCTTGTTCTCGAAGCGCGCCATTCTACGACCTAAGTCGCACTTTTCAAAATGAAATAGCAATTCGGTGTGACCTCCATCACACTAACTTTAAGCAGAATAATTGGCCGAAGACAGGAGTTAACCTAACAAATAAAGGTAACCAAATGAAAGAGTTAGAAAAAGAATGATAAGCTGACACATGGGACAACTAAAAGACTGATAGGCTACTATCATTAGTAACCTATGTTAATTCAAGGCTATTGCGCTTTAACCACCATGCCATTTTTCATCACAAAACTCACAGATTCCATTAATTTAATATCACTTAACGGATCCCCCTTTACCGCAACAATATCAGCCAGTTTGCCCACTTCAATAGAGCCAAGCTTATCTTCAATACGCAGCAATTTGGCCGCTTCAATTGTCGCTGATTGAATACTTTCCATAGCGGGCATACCAGCACGTACCATATAAGCAAATTCACGCCCGTTTAAACCGTGTGGAAATACACCAGCGTCGGTACCAAAGGCAACTTTCACGCCTTTTTTATACGCTTTAGCGAATGTCGATTCAATCTGAGGCCCAACGGCTGCGGCTTTAGGTCGTACTATTTCAGGGTAGTAACCTTCAATTTGCGCTTTTTCACCAACCCAGACGCCAGCAGTGATTGTTGGTACATAATAGGTATTATGCTTTTTCATCAACTTCATCGCCTCTTTATCCATATAGGTTCCATGCTCTACTGAATGAACACCAGCTTTAATGGCACGTTTCATGCCTTCAACGCCATGGGCGTGGACAGCAACAACAAAGTTATAATCTTTGGCGGCGTCCATGATTCCTGCGAGTTCCTGGTCAGTAAACTGCGGGTTGTCGCCACTTTTGGCAAGGCTTAGTACCCCACCAGTGACCGTTAGTTTGATAACATCCGCGCCCTCTTTATAACGATGGCGAATTGCTTTTAGCGCATCATCATAGCCATTTATTACCCCTTCTTTTGGGCCAGGGTCCCCCATTAATACATGCTTAAAGCCATTGGTGGGATCGGCGTGGCCACCGGTTGTCGCAATGCTTTTTCCTGCCGCATAAACCCGAGGACCGGCGATTGTGCCTTGTGTTATCGCATCACGTACCGCAGTAATGATTTGCGGCTCGGCACCTAAGTCACGCACCGTGGTAAAACCTGCCATCAATGTCTTTTGCGCGTTAGCTGCTCCCTTAAGCGCATAGTAGGATTCATTTTTGGTAAAGCGCTCACCATAAGATGTTTTAGTAAATTCATAGGTTAAATGAACATGCATATCCATTAGCCCTGGCATCACGGTTTGATCTGTTAAGTCAATGCTCTGATAGCCCTGTGGGGTTATATACCCATCTTTGATTGCAGTAATCTTATTATTGGTAATTAAAATCGATTGCTTAGCACTGCGGTGATCATCAATGCCGTTAATAATATGCCCCGCATGAATAACTTGTAATTTGTCTGCAGCGGTGGCACCAAGTGTCACACCTGCGGTAAAGATCGCAGCAACTAACTTAATTTTATGAGTCATAAGGCGCCTCTAATTAGGAGATGGATAAAGTTTATCAGCCGTTTCTTTTAGGTTGGCCTGCTCAATAAACTGATCCGAAATGGTTAAAATGGAGTATAGATTATTGGTTAACTTATCAAGTTTAATCTCGCCATCATTGGTCGCCGTTTGTAATAAATGCAGCGCCATGTCAGCCAATAATAAGCGTTGTTTTTCCTGCCAGTCTTCATCGCCACTAACGGCACTATGATTTAAGTATTCACTCTCGACAATGCTGTGCAAATGCCAACTGGTATCAAGTACTTCTTTACGTTGTTTTTCGTTCACTTGTTAATACCCTCAATATGTATAGCTTGAGCATATCAAAAGTTAATACCAATTCAATTAAATATATTGCCTCGCTTGTAACGAGCATAATTGACTTTGAACACAGGCTCTACATACCAATAGAATCTAAGTACTGATATCCAGGTAGGCAATGCATAGAAAATAAATAACTCTGCGATCAATTAATTATACCAATCCGATTAAGTAGCTTCCTACTCAGTGGGAACAAACTTAGTCAGATTGGTATTAGGGGGGATAACCAAAGCGGTAATAAAAATGCCACTAACTTTTTGGTTAGTGGCATTGGATGGTGCTAATGGAAAACAATCCTATTTAGCTTAATGCCAAAACGACTTTTTCAGAACGAAGTGACTTTGCAAGTAGCATTGTCATGGCAACAGCAACAACGATGGTCAACGCATTTGTTGCAGCAAATGCCACCAAATCTAGCGCCTTACCTTTAAACAACTCTTCCATAATAATACTATGCCCTGCTAGCGGAATGTTGTTTAACCATTCTGGCTTGTGGGGCACAATCATAATGGCCATTGGCACCAACATTGGCAAGATTAGAATCATCGATAAGTAAGATTGCGCTTCTTTAAATGTCTTGGCTTGATAAGCGAAGAATAGCTGGGCAATACCAGCTAGATAAGCAAGTGGCAGGACCATAACCGCAATAATCACCATCGTTAGTGGGTCAACCGTAATTGAAATACCAATCTTTTCCAGTGGAAGCATCGCCATCGTAAAGGTCATTGCCAGCATCGTTAATATTGACGCAATTGCGCCATAGGTGCTAACGCAAACCACTTTGGACAGCACCACTTTAACCGTGGAGATTGGCTGACATAATATAAGCTCTAATGAATGACGCTCGCGCTCTCCGGCGCTAGTATCAATTGACGCCGTCATTGATGCAGTAAACAATGACGTCATAATAAACATGGCCACCATCCCCATAACAATGCCGCTTTTAGCCTCTGGTGTAGCACTATTTTGCACATTAAGGTTTATTGGCTGGGCAATACGTGGATCAATTCCCCGCATTAGCAACCGCATTGAGCCAACTTGACCGCTATAGCCTTCAATGGTGCGTTCTATGCGTCTTAAAACAGTACTTAAATTCTTATGGCTATAATCGGCCAATAAAATAATATCAACCGGCTTGGCCTTTGCCATGTCTTGGGCAAAAGTCTCTGGAATCGTTATTTTGATCGAACGTTTATGCCATTTATCAGCTTCATTGCTTGGCACCTCATCAATGGGTAATATTTTTTGGGTTCTAAGCGTCGAGATCAATTGCGGTGCATGCTCAGCCCCAACGAAAGTTACGTAGCTGTTTTTAACCGTTGTTGCCTCATCAATTTGAAACATCATCACAGCAGCAACAATTATTGGCCCCATGATGATGCCAAACCCCGCCGCCATTAAGGCGCGCTTATCGCGAAACGCTTCACGAAACTCTTTTGTTACTAATCCTTTAAACATACTCATTACGCAGCTACTCCTTCGTCACTACCAATAATTGCAACAAAGGCATCTTCAAGCTGCTCTTTCCCTGCTAAATCACATAATTGTTGTGGCGAACCTTGTGCTACCACTTTACCTTTTGCAACGACGATTACTTTGTCGCAAAGCGCTGCTACCTCTTGCATGACGTGGCTTGAAAACAAGATACAATGACCTTGCTGTTTTAGCGTTAATAACTGTTCACGCAATAATCGCGTGCTCATGACATCAAGGCCACGTGTTGGTTCATCGAGTACCAAGTTTTGTGGGCGGTGTACAAGTGCTTGCGCTAGCGTCACTTTCATTCGTTGACCTTGAGAAAAACCTTCGGTTTTGCGATCTGCAATTTCACTCATATCAAGGTCATCAATTACGCGATCTAATGCTTCTTTAAGTGCTTTTCCGGTTAAACCGTGCATTTGCGCAAAATATTCAATTTGCTCCCGAGCAGTTAAGCGCTCACTCATGCCAAATTGATCAGGGAAAATCCCTAACGACTTACGTGCCTCAATCGGCGATTGTGCCACATCAATATCATCAATAAATGCTGCGCCAGAATTACTTTTTAACAGTCCGTATAAGATACGTAAGCAAGTTGTTTTACCCGCACCATTAGGGCCTAATATGCCAGTTATTTCGCCATCTTTAGCTTCAAATGAGATGGACTCTACAGCGGTAAAATCGCCAAAATTCTTTGATAAATTATCTACTTTTAACATATCTACTTCCTACCAGCTGCCGTTGTTATTTAGTAAAAAACCAGGTAATGGCTGTTTATCCAAACAACTACTATCTATATCTTCAAACTTGCCATTGTCGATAAACTCAGCAACCATTTTTCCTGCACAAGTTTGTGTCACAAGTCCATGGCCGGCTTTTTTGGCAATAAAGTGCTTATGGTTGCTCAACCCTTGTAATGCGAGTTCAGCCCATGATGGCGGCGTTACCGGGTCAAGCTCACCAGATAATAACAACGTAGGAAGGTTCGATTTTACTTGCTCGCCGAAGTTAGCTGGCGCTTCAAAGCGAGGCCAATGGTTACAAAGCTTAACCAAATCATCGATGGAATGCTTCCCAGAGAAAGTATTCTCGCGTGACTTTTCAATCGTTTCAGCACTAGCACGGGGCATGTCTTCATTACACAAAATATTAAGCTGCATGCCGGTGTATATCTTGTCGCTTTTACCCTGTCCCGCCGCGATAATGCCGGCTAATGGTTTGTAGTTACCAGCCGCAACCTGGCTAATTACAAAGGGGATCAATTCGCGTGCACCAACACCATACATTAGGCTGTGTAACGTGCCGATGAATTTCGCGGTATCAATCTTCAACGTTGTTGGCTTATCAGTCACCGGATGGTCAATCGTTGTCTCAACGGTTTGCTGTTCGAGCTGGGCACGCACTTTATGGTAATCATCACTTAAATGTGGATATTTAGCATGACACTGTGCATCTTCATTGCATTGCGCAATAAGAATGTCAAAAGCACGTGCTGCTTCAACGCCCATTGGGCCAACCGCTATTTGCGGCGGCACGACACCGTCTAAAATAACGGTGCGCAATGCCTGAGGCTTTTCACGCATATAGACCATAGCCGCGCGAGAACCATAAGAAATACCGTAAAGATTAATTTGCTCATACCCTAACGCTTTGCGCACGGCCTCAAAATCATTAATCGCGCTTGTCGTGCCATACTGAGACAAATCAGCATCAAAACCTGCAATACACTTATCTATATCAGAGAGTTTAAAATCAGCCTGCACATCTAAATATGGGTTGGCATCTTCTTTTTCACACATTAAAGGATTTGATAACCCGGTACCACGTTGGTCAATAAGGATTAAATCCCGTGACTCATTTGCCTCTCTAAAAATGTTAACCAGACCGGCCACCAACTCAGAGCCGGCTTGACCCGGCCCCCCCATTAATAGTACCAATGGATCTTTTTTAGGGCTGGCAGCTACCGCATTAACAACGGTGACATTAATATCAATGTTCTTATCACCTGGCGATTGCCAATTCTCAGGTACAGTTAATTTACCGCACTTAATTTGTGTATCTAGTCCTTTGACAAAGCAAGGGCTAAGCAACAGATTATTTGTTGTTGAAACCTCCTCGCTCGCATTTGCCAACGGCATCATACTCGTAAAAGAAAGCAAAAAGCTTAATCCCCAATACGCAGTTCTATTCACCATACGTCCTTATTAATAATTAAAATGAATCTTGTTGAGTGTAACCTAAAATAATAGCTTTCAATGACTTAATTTGTGACAAAATGAAACTAGTTGCTAACTAGCTAACTCTACGCCATTTCGGCCATTGGCCTTTGCCCGCTAAAGCGCAACATCACAACGGGTGATACTTTGCTTAATTGACTCTTGCGCGCTGACAGAATACAAGCGAAATGAAGCGGTGATTAACAGCTTAAGTTGTTCGATAATCGGCATGCTATCGATACGCGGTCTAATTTCTTCTGTTCGTTGGTTAGTCAGCAGGCGCTTTATCCCAGGCAATAAAAAAGGCCACCTAAGTGAAATGCCTGTCAGTTAAGGTTACCTTTAAACTCCGCATACCTAAAGCGCGGATCTCCCCGTCATTTATCGCCTTAAATCCGAAATTGGCCGATAAAAAAATCAGGGATGATTTTTTAGCATTTTCCGCAGGGATGCGGATAAAATGCGTTATCGATTAGACAATGTCTGATTTAAGGACAGCGATAAATAAACGGGTCGCCTTTCTTTTGGTTACTATTTCTTTGGCGAAGCAAAGAAAAGTAACTGGCATGCAATC
>CAKZQF010000042.1 GCA_937139475.1 uncultured Gammaproteobacteria bacterium
GTGTCGTTATAGGACGCTTATAATACGATAATAACCCTGAACGGAGCGCCTGCTTTGTGGCATAAGCGGTAACAAATAATAACTCTTATGGTCATAAACTAAGAATTCTCATTTAGACCGAGAATTGATGATAAAAATAATTCTCATATACCACGCTAAGTATCTGATTTAGACACACCCCAATTCTCATTCCCGATCAGATTAACCAAAATACTACTATTAACTTAGATTTACTTTTTTAGAGCTTTTACTTTAATTTTTCTTGATTTTGATTTTTAGCTCAGGCATTATTTCCACAGTTAATTGAAACGGATGTTTTAATTTTGTGTTTTTTATCCCTCTTGCTCTCACTTTGGTGGATAGAATAGATTACAAACATTCGTCATCGCTACTCAGTAGAGGCATTGAGTAGCGTGATGCTAACGAAGCATTATTCAAATCACATCGGTGACTCTGTGTGATTTGTGCAGTGTTTAACTTCCAGCCTCGCTGCATTATTTTGTGGTAGCTTCGCAGTTTTGAAGCTACCTTTTTTTTATCCCATTGCAAGGGATATTCGATTACCTATCAAGTCCATATTCAATTGCGTAGCGTACTAGGCCTGTTGTTGTATCGATGGCTAATTTGCGTTTGATATTGCGTTTATGGGTCTCTATCGTACGAACACTAACATTGAGCTCTTGCGCCATTCTTTTGTTATTTAGGCCGTGAGAAATCAAACGTAATACGAGCTGTTCGCGACTAGTGATCACACCGCCTTTTTCCTTGCCTGTTTCTTGGGATAATATTTGTGTGACTTCGGCGCTAAAGTATTGCCCGCCATTGGCAATTTTCTTAATTGCATCAATCAATTCATTGCCAGGAACATCTTTTAAGATGTAGCCATCGGCTCCGTGGCGCATCGCTGAAACAATATATTCTTTATTATCGTGCATGCTTAGCATCAGTACTTTGCAATCAAGTTCTTGTTCTTTGATTAGCTCTAGTACATACATGCCGTTCATTTGTGGCATATTAATATCCATTAACACCACATCCAACGACAGTTGCTTAATAAGCTCCAGTGCCTCTTTGCCATTGTTGGCTTCGCCGACAACTTCAATGTCTTCGTCAAGGCTCAGTCGTGATTTTAGGCCTTCTCGGAATAGGGGATGATCATCAACCAATAACACATTAATCTTCATGTTTATCTAGTCCTGTCTGATCCGCGTTGTAGCGTAATTCACTTTGCGGAATGCTTGCCAATATTCTCGTACCAGTCTTGTCCGAATTTATTTTAAATTTACCATGGTAGTACGACAAGCGTTCCTTCATATTACGTAGTCCGATACCTTCATTTGGCTGGTCATTAGCTTTTAGGTCAAAGCCTTGGCCATTGTCTTTTATTTCTAGTACTAACCAAGCATTATCCAAACGCAAAGATATTTCAATCTTTGTTGCCTTGGCATGGCGCTCAATATTCGTTAATGCCTCTTGCGTTATGCGATAGAGCGTCGTTTTTAGTTCTGTTGTTAATACGTTACGCACTGATAGGCGTGTAACTTCAACACCTATCCCTGTACGGGCGGAAAACTCTTGGCCTAATTCGTCAAGCGCTGCGCCAAGACCGTAATCTTCCAGTACGCCGGGGTGTAGTTGATGTGATATTCGGCGGATGTCGCTCATCGTTTTCGAAATCAGCTCGGTGGCCGTGGTTAACTCTTTTTGTGCATCAATATTTTTCTGTTGCTTTAATTGGGCTGTTTCTAGAGAGAAGCGAACCGCAGCGACACTTTGACTAATTCCATCGTGTAACTCACGAGAGACACGCTTACATTCTTCCTCTTGTGTTTGAAATATGCGCTCATTAAGCACTCGAAGTTTGCGGTTGGCGAGTCGATTCTCGCTAATTCGAATAAATAGCCCTGCGCCAAAGACCATGGCAACAGCTAACATACCAATAATCAATGTGATACGACTGGTATAGTCAATATGTTGCTTGATGGAGTTATTAAGCAGCGCAATCTGGTCGTCAATATCGTCAATATAAACCCCAGTGCCGACCATCCACTGCCATGGGATGATGGCCTGAGCGTAACCTAGCTTCTTACCTAGCTCGCCATTTTTAGATGGTTGATTAAAAATGTAGTTAACATAACCACCGCCACCTTTGGCTTCTTTTAGCAGCTCTTGAATAATCATGACGCCATTAGGATCTTTAAGGTCAATCCAGTTTTTATTTAAACGTGATTCTTGCCCCGGTAGTACAAGACTGGTGCCTAAATAGTCATAAGCATAAAAATAGCCATCTTGTCCAAAGCGCATAGTAGATAACATCTTTTGCACTGTTTTCTGGGCTTGCTCTACCGGCACTTTTCCGTCAACCACTAAGTGATTTATTGCACCTCTTGCAATGTCGACATAGTTCTTTAATTCGACTTTTCGGTGGGCAATAACACTCTCTTTATAGGTGTGTGATGCTTGCTCTGACAAAGATTTGTACTGAACCTGAGTGATCACTAAGACCCCGGAAAGCGCCAGCAGTACGGGAATAATCGTAATTAATTGAAGCTTTATATTGATGTTCATTGTGCTGCCATTATCGCCTATTACTTGGTCTTTACGATTATCTGAGCCTAGAAAAGTAAAAGCAACCTTATCAGCCCGCTCTAAGTGTAAACACGTAGAAGAATTACGTGTAAACACGGATTAACAACTTTTTAACAAGTAAATATAGTGGTGTCTCTCGCTAAATTAGATCAACGATAGGGGTACAAAATGAACAATAAACAACTCAGTCTAGGATTATTAGTCAGCGCAATGTGTGTTACACCGGCAGCTTTTGCTGGTTACGATATCGCCCTAGGCAATGATGCATCGCTTAGCTTTGGAGGTTACTTTAAAGCCGATTTACGTCATGTTAGCGGTGATATCGCCTATCGTGATTTTTGGGTTGGTAACAACGCATTTGCTCCAGACACCAAGGAGACGCGCTTAAACATTCGTGAGTCACGCTTCAATATTGGTTACAAGCAAGGTGATTTTAAAGGTGTGCTTGAGTGGGATTTCTATGATGACCAGCAGCCTAAAGGCACTTCTGAAACAGTAACTGGTGGTCACTCTCTTCGCTTGCGCCATGCTTATGTGCAATATAACAAGTGGAAAGTCGGTCAAACGTGGTCAACCTTTATGCCATTGGCATCAATTCCTGAAGCCTTAGATTTTGGTGGTGCTCATGTTGCACAAACGTTCGTACGTCAAAGTCAAATTCGCTATACCGACGGTGGTTTAGAGCTGGCGTTAGAGAATGGTTCAACTCAATCTGGTGAGAGCCAATATATGCCTGACGTTGTTGCACGCTACACCGTTAAGCAAGATTGGGGACAAGTATCGGTTGCTGGCTTAGTGCGTAGCCTTGAAGACAGTAACAATGATGGTGGCGCTGATGGTACACAGTTTGCCTACAACGTTCACGGCAAAATCAAAACTTTCGGTAAAGATGATTTACGCTTCTCATATAACGGTGGTGCGGCAGGTCGTTATGTTAGCCCGGGCGCTAATATTGCCGATTTAGCTGATGCTAATGGTGACATTTATGACGTTGAAGCCTACACCGTTGCTTATCGACATTTCTGGAACAACGACTACCGTTCAACACTTTACTACGGCGCAATGAAAATTGACGAGCTGGGTGCAGATAGAAAGCACATTGGCCTTAACTTACTCAAGAGTGTTAGCAAAAAACTAACGATTGGCGCTGAAGTTGGTAACTACGAAACTGAATCTGGTGATTCAAACTACCTACAAATCTCGGCTAAGTACGCACTTTAAGCCCATTTTAAGGCTGGTGACTACCTCACCAGTCTTTCACCAATAATTGAGGAATTTAAGATGAAAAAAGTAACGATGACTGTGGCAACTGCTGTTGCAATGAGTTTACTTTCTGGTGCTGCGTTTGCAGAAAAGAAGGTGCTACTAAAAACCCCTGTTTACTACAACACTACCTTGCCTGGATTGGGCTCGCCAATCAAATATGTTGAAAAAAGCTTAAAAGAGCTTAGTGGCAACACGGTACGTATGAAAGTTTATGAGCCAGGTAAGTTAGTTAATCCTAAAGAAATTCTAGATGCCGTTTCCACAGGTAAGGCACAGGCTGGTTATGCAACTGCTGGTAACTGGGGCGGTAAAATCCCCGCTGCGCGCTTGTTTTCATCGGTTCCTTTTGGACCTGAAGCGCCAGAGTATCTTGCTTGGTTTTACCATGGTAACGGCAACAAATTACATCAAGAGTTGTACGATCAAAACAAGCTAAACGTGAAAGTACAGGTTTGTGGCATTTTAGCCCCTGAAACCTCTGCATGGTTTGGCAAAGAGATTAACACGCCGGAAGATCTTAAAGGGCTAAAAATGCGCTTCTTTGGTTTAGGTGCGTTAGTGATGGAGAAAATGGGCGTTAGTACCGTGGGTCTACCTGGTGGTGAGATATTCCCAGCACTTGAGAAGGGCGTAATTGATGCAACTGAGTTCTCTATGCCTGCTGTTGACAAACGTATTGGTTTACACAAATTACTAAAATACAACTACTTCCCAGGTTGGCATCAACAAGCAACGATGATGGAACTAATCATCAATAAAGACACTTGGAAGAAGATGAGTAAGTCTCAGCAATCGATGATTGAGCACGTATGTAAATCTGCCACCCTTGATGCAATGGCACTAGGTGAAGCGTTACAAGCGCCGGTGTTAAAAGAGAACGTTGAGAAAAACGGTGTGATTAACAAATACTGGTCTGATGAAATGCTAGCTTCATTTAAAGCGAAATGGTTAGAAGTTGCCAAGCAACAATCAGATACAGATCCTGCATTTAAACGTATATACGATGATTTAGAGCAATTTAGAGCGACTTACGATCTATGGGAATCTAATGCATTCCTACCTCGTCCGAAACCTAGCATTTAATTCAGTCCACATGCCCGAATTTGCTCTCTATTCGGGCTATTTTACCTGGAGGTATCAAAGCCATGGCTATTGACAATACTATTCCTAATCGACCAATCGCTTCGCTCTTTCTCAAGATTGCCGCGCTATTTGAGTCGATTGTTCGCAAAGTTTCAGCGATCTGCTGTTGGTCCTCAGCCCTGTTAGTCTTGGTGATCATTTTAAATGTCATCATGCGTTATGGCTTTGAAAATGGACTTATAATTTTTGAAGAAATTCAGTGGCATTTGTATGCAATCGGCATCATGTTCGGATTATCCTATGCCGAAATTACCAATGCTCACGTTAGCGTAGATTTATTGTCTGAAAGATTTAAACCAAATACTAAACGTTTTTGGGAGATTTTTGGCACGCTGTTTTTTGTTTTTCCTTTTATTTTCGTCATCCTGTTTAACAGTTGGGATTACATTGAAGCGTCATATCGACTCAATGAATCTTCGGTTTCACCACTAGGCCTGCCGATGCGCTGGCTTATCAAATCCGCAATACCAGCTAGCTTTATTCTATTGGCGATGGCCGTGACAACGCGTTTGATTCGTAACGTTGTTGCCATGATTACTTCAACTGATACTGAGGAGCCAAGCTAATGGAGTTTAATGAAATTTTAGTTATCGGCATGTTTCTTACATTCATTGCCTTTTTATTCACTGGTATTCCAATCGCTTATGTATTAGCTGGCGTTGGTGTGCTGTTTGGTGCCATTGGTTACTTCTCTGACATATACATGGATACGATCACTGGCCTAGATCTCAATACGTTAGGCATTGTGGTTTCTCGCATATTTTCCTTAATGGAAAACTGGGTTCTGGTTGCCTTGCCAATGTTCATCTTTATGGGCCTGATGCTTGATAAGTCAGGTGTTGCTGAACGCATGATGATGGCAATGCAAGAACTGCTTGGCCGAGTGCGGGGTGGGCTTGGTATTACCGTAACTTTAATCGGTATTATCCTTGCGGCATCAACTGGTATTATCGGGGCATCAGTCGTACTGCTTGGCCTGTTATCATTGCCAGCGATGATGAAGCAAAACTACTCTAAATCCTTTGCGGCAGGTATCGTGTGTAGCGCAGGGTGTTTAGGTATTTTAATTCCGCCTAGCATCATGCTGGTGATTATGGCTGATCAATTAGCGCTGTCGGTCGGTGACTTGTTTATGGCTGCTGTGTTCCCTGGTTTGTTGCTTGGCGGCTTATACCTTGTCTACATTTTAGTGTTGTCATATCTCAACCCAAGCGTAGCGCCATTACCTAAAGACCGCCGCCCGCTAGATCGCAAGGTCATTGTCGATGTGCTTAAGTCAATGTTACCGCCAATGTTACTTATCTTTGCTGTGCTTGGTTCTATTTTCGCCGGTGTTGCCACGCCTACAGAGGCAAGTGGTGTTGGGGCATTAGGTGCTACATTATTAGCGCTATTTAATAAGAAACTAAACTTTGGCGTTATGCATGAAGTATTAATGTCATCGTTCAAAACCACCGCCTATATCTTCGCGATATTTATTGGTGCAACTTGTTTCTCTTTGGTATTACGTGAGTTGGGTGGTGACGAATTAATTGAAAGTTCGCTCGCAAGCTTGCCTTTCGGACCTTATGGCGTATTGCTCATAATTCTATTAGTGGTTTTCTTATTGGGCTTCTTGCTTGATTGGATTGAGATAACATTGATTGTTTTACCGCTGCTGGCTCCTGTTATTGCTGGCCTAGAGTTTCAAGTGGAAGGTTTCGGCGTGCTTGACCAGCCGGTGCTAGTTTGGTTTGTCATGCTCATAGCAATGACCCTGCAAACCTCCTTCTTAACCCCGCCAGTTGGCTTTGCCTTATTCTATCTTAAAGGCGTCGCGCCTCCAGGCATGAAGCTAACGGATATTTACAAAGGGGTTGTACCGTTTATCATTTTACAACTCGTGGCCTTGGCACTACTTATATTTATGCCAACGCTAGCCACTTGGTTACCGTCAATGGTCTACGCCAAGTAGTTAAAGGCAAGTAACCTAAGCCCCCTCGGCAATGTCGAGGGGGCTTTTTTTCATTCGCGTTTTATTTTATTGCGCAATAACGGTCAAAAAATAGAGTTTCAATTATGCTAACCTAGCCCGACCTTAACTACATAGATATATCACTGTGACCCAACCTCAACATCGTTACCGGCAGCGTTTTGATGCTGTTATCGATTTTATTCATGACAATTTAGGTAAGCCTTTGACGTTAGATTCACTAGCGGCGAAAGCCTGTTTTAGTCGATATCATTTTCAGCGTCAATTTTGTGCTATTTATGGCGTTTCTTCACGTGAGTATATTCATCAATTACGTATGGAACGCAGTGCGCAGCAGTTAGCTTTTCGTCAAAAGATGTCTATAAGTGATATTGCCTTTGACAATCAATATCTGAGCCAGGCTGCATTTAACCGCGCCTTTAAACGTCACTTCTCACAAAGCCCATTGCAATTTCGCAAGAATGCCAATTGGCCAGCAATAGAACAAATTCGAACATCATTAATCAAAACGGAGCAACCAATGGGCAATTTCACATCAGAGCAAGTCGTCATCAGTGATTTTAAGTCAACGCCAATCGCTTTATTAAAACACGTCGGCTCACCGGCAGGCATAATGGCAAGTGTCGCAACATTTATTACTTGGCGTAAAGAACAGCCCGTCGCGCATCGCCCGCCAATAAGCGATACCTATAATATTATTTATGATGATCCGCTATCCACGCCAAATGATGAATATCGTTTCGGTATAGCCTGCTCAATAAACGGTGAAATAGCGCGTAATTCATGTGGTGTACTAAATGATGCAATCCCTGGTGGACGCTGTGCAATATTGAGACTGAGCGGCAGCGAAACAGACATGGCCAGCGGCATCGACTACCTTTATCGTTGCTGGCTTGCTGATAGTGATGAAGAACCCCGTGACTTCCCGCTTTTTGTTAAACGAATAGCGATGTTTCCTGATGTCGCGCCTCATCAGCAAGAGTTTGAAATTTACCTGCCAATTAAATAATGCCTATGATGCAATAGTGCTAATGGTGTTAGGATGATTTTGTTGTTATAAATACTTACGCTATTACTTGCCGCAGCGCCCTGTTTCGCGGTATAAATAACTAACAAATACAAAACGCATGTAAATTGCATTTATAGGTCGGTCGTGACAATAAAATATCAAAGAATAGTAGTAAAATTAGGCACCAGTGTTTTAACCTCTGGTGGCAATAGTCTTGATCGCGCCCATATGGTTGAGCTAGTTCGCCAAATGGCCTATTTACATAAGCAAGGTTGCGAAATCATACTCTGTACCTCTGGCGCGATTGCGGCGGGGCGAGAGCGCCTTGGCTTCCCACAACTTTCTGATAGCATGGCAACCAAGCAAATGCTTGCGGCTGTTGGGCAAAGCCAGCTTATTCAAACGTGGGAAAATCTATTCAATATTTATGGCCTGCATGTGGGCCAGATGTTGTTAACGCGTGCAGACTTAGATGACCGCGAGCGTTACCTCAATGCCCGAGATATGCTGGAGACATTACTCAAGCATAAAATAATTCCAGTGATCAATGAAAATGATGCTGTAGCAACAACTGAAATAAAGGTTGGCGATAATGATAATTTATCGGCGTTGATGGTTGGTTTGGCGGATGCCGATATATTGATGCTACTGACTGATCAGGCGGGACTATACAACGCCAATCCACGAACCAATCCAGACGCACAATTAATTAGCCATGTTGATGTTATTGATGATGCCTTAAAAGCGATGGCTGGCGATAGCGGTACCAGTTTAGGTACTGGTGGCATGGCGACAAAAATTCAAGCGGCAGAAATAGCCCGCCGTAGTGGCGCCGTGGTGGTAATTGCTGCGGGTGTTGAGCCAAATGTGATTATTAATGTTAGCCACGGTAAATCAATAGGCACGCAGTTTAGTGCACAGAGTAACCCGCTTGAAAGCCGTAAGCGTTGGCTGTTGGCTGGTCCGGGGCCACAAGGACGAATTGTACTGGATGATGGTGCGGTGACGGCTGTTTTATCCAAAGGTAGCAGCTTACTTGCCAAGGGAATACATGAAGTAAAAGGTCAATTCCATCGTGGTGATATGGTGATACTAAGTAATAAACAAGGGGCTGAGATAGCCCGTGGTTTAGTGCGCTATAGTGTGGACGACTTAGACAAAATTAAAGGGCTACACTCAGATCAAATTGAGAGTAGGTTAGGGTATGGCTACGGTAAAGTCGTGGTGCATAGAAATAATTTAGTGGTGCGCTAAGCGCAAGAGAATTTAACATGACAGACATGAACAAAATTGGTCAACAAGCACAACAGGCTGGTTACAGGCTAGCGCAAGTACCTACTGCACAAAAGAACGAGCTTTTAAACTTAATTGCCAAAGGGCTACGTGAGCAACAAGCTGGCGTATTGGCGGCAAACGCAATTGATATTCATGCCGCGCAGCAAGCAGGTTTGGATGAGTCTTTAATTGACCGCCTATTGCTTAATAACGAACGTTTAAATGCGATGGCTGATGATGTCGAGCGATTATGTCAGCTCGATGATCCTGTTGGTGAAGAAACGGAATCAAAGGTGTTAGAGAACGGGTTGCGTTTGACCAAGCGTCGTGTCCCAATCGGCGTGATGGGGGTTATTTATGAAGCTCGTCCAAACGTGACTATCGATATCGCTGCATTGGCTCTTAAAACCGGTAATGCCGCAATTTTGCGCGGCGGTAAGGAAACAATTAATTCAAACCTTGAGTTACTCAAGGTCATTCAACAAGCCTTGATTGCAGCAGGTCTGCCGACTCACGCTATTCAATACATTGAAAATACCGACCGCGGTTTAGTCAGTGAGCTGTTAAAGCTTGATCAATATGTCGACATGATTATCCCTCGCGGCGGTGCAGGGCTACATCGTTTGTGTATTGAGCAAAGTACCATTCCGGTTATCACGGGCGGTATTGGCATTTGTCATTTGTTTGTGGAAGAAACCGCCGACTTGGCCAAGTCAGTTGCAATTGTAGATAATGCAAAAACTCAGCGAACGTCGGTATGTAATGCCCTTGATACGGTGTTGGTTTCTGAAAAAGTAGCACAAACCTTTATCCCTGCTTTAGCGAAAAAGCTTGCTAGCCAAGATGTACTATTTAAAGCAGATAAAGAGGCATTACGTATCTTAAGTCAGTGCGATGTGCGAGCCGAAGCAGCCATTGATGGTGATTTTGATACCGAGTGGTTATCGCTGACATTATCTATTGCTGTTGTTAGCGATACCGATGCGGCGATTGCGCATATTCGCCAGCACTCTAGCCAGCATTCCGATGGTATTTTGACTGAATCACAAAGTGCAGCGACACAATTTGTCAATCAGGTAAACTCAGCGGCGGTCTACGTCAATGCAAGCACTCGATTCACCGATGGTAGCCAGTTTGGTTTAGGTGCTGAAGTCGCGGTGAGCACGCAAAAACTGCATGCTCGTGGTCCGATGGGACTTAAAGAGTTAACCACCTATAAATGGATTGGTACTGGCGATTATTTAGCCCGTCCTTAACCTTCTTTAACCGGCGGCATTGGCATTTGGCCGCCGGAAAATACCACTTCAATGTTGCCGTCTTTTATCTGATGCACCTGTGTTGATTTTACAGTAAAAACAGTACTCACAATCAGCCATTGCCCATCAATCTTTTGATACTTATCCGCATAAAACCCCATTAACTGGGTGACCGTACTTTCTTTGGTATTTATCTGCTGAAAGTGCAGCTGCCATGAAGCATCGGCAGATGTAGAGGAGTTAATCGTTATCTGGCCATTTTGTCCGTGGTGGCTATCAAGAATATGTGGATGGTTGCCCAATTGATCAAATAAGCCGACTAACGCATCACGATGTTTATGAATGCCAAGCATGCCATAGTCAATATGTATTTCACCTTCGGCAAAGCAGGCTCGAATGTCATCAATTGCTTTTAAATCACATGCTGATAAGTATTTTGCTTTGAGTTGGCGGATTTCGTCAATCGCTTCAAGTCGGTCAAGGCGTTGTTCTGTCGTCATTTGTTTCCCCTTTTTAGCCTAGTATGGCTTAAGGGGAACGATGTATTCATCATGCAAATGGGTTATAGCATTTGCATGATGAAGCTCGCTTATAGGATGCGAGGTAGTACTACTGTTAGGCAACGCACTTAGTTAGAAAATCAATCGCCTTTGCCTCGCTTGAGTCTAAATGACCATCAGACATTGAAACGCCTTTAGCTAACTCGACAGCTAATGATTTTGCAGGTGAATCGATAATGTGTTTACAGCGGTGACGGATAAAATCTTCAATTTCGCCAGCTTCGATTGCCGCGCGAGCAGACAGTAGGTTTTCTTTTACATAATCAACAGGGGAGGTCGGGTTATCCCATTTTATCGAACTAACCCAATCAAAGGTGTACTGCATCTCCTTGTCTTCGACCACACCATCGATTTCTACAAAAAGTAGTACTAAGTCGACTAACGCTTCACGTTGCAATTGGTCAACACATACACCCATGTCAAAGTTGTTTAGTAAGTTTTCAAAGTTCATTATCTATCCTAGTTAGTATGAATGAAATCATTCACAGCTTATCAAGTGATAGATTGCAGGGGAAGCGATAATACCAATCTTATTACTGATTAATGAAGTCTTCTAAAAACCAAGCGCTTAGGTCGTGTCGACCATCAACGTTGGCTTTGCTATAAATCATGGAGGCCTGCTGGCGGACCGTTTTTTCTTTAGTCTCTCGTACGACGCTGATCTCTTTAAGGCTAAGTCCCTTTAAAAGTAACATCGCAACCTCTTGCTCACTTTGAGTCAATTGCCAATCGTTGAATTGCTGGGCAATGACTTCGCTATATTGATGGCGTGCCTGTTTCATCTCATGAGTTATATGCGCTATTTTTTGATCTGATTCAGTGAGTTGGTTGCGGAGGTAGCTCAAATGCCGTTGTGTTTTGCGAATGCTGAGGATGAGGTATATCGCCATTGCCCCGGAGATAAATACAATGACTAACTCTTGGATGATATGCCACATCGGTGCACCGTGAACACTATCTGTTACCACATCAATTAGATTGAGAAGCATTATAATAAGTAAGATAAAAGCGATGAGTTTGTCTTTCATTATTTCAATTAAATCCGTAGGTTATAAAACTATGGGACATATGTACCATGATTTTTGGCAGATGCCCGATGCGAACAACAGTTAGCCAAGTCAAGATTAAGACAGTTACCAACAATGATTAACAATAACATTAATCATGAGGAGTTTTTTGATGAATAACAAGACAATGGTATTTGTATGGAGCCGTAATATCCGGCTGTTTCACTGGATTAACGTGTTAGCGATCTTATTGCTAGCTGCAATTGGAATTGTCATTTTTAACGGCAAGTTTTTAGGCTTAACGACGGAGGCAAAAATCACCCTGAAAACAATACATGTTCTTGTTGGGTATGTCTTTGCCATAAACTTGTTGCTGCGCTTGTTTCTTGGTTTAGTTGGGCAGGGCTATGAACGCTTTGGTGCTTTCTTGCCGTTTATGCCCGGGTTTATCGGCGAGCTAAAAGCATTTAAACAAGGTTCAAGTAAAGTGCACAAGGGGCATAATCCTGCGGGAAAAATAATGGTCGCTGCACTACTGGTCATGATGTTAAATCAAATGATAACGGGGTTAGTGCTAGCCGGAACCGATATCTACTATCCTCCACTTGGTGGGCATTTTGCCGAAAGTGTTGCGAAGGATAAAACTAAGATTGCGTTAATTAAACCGTACTCGAAGGAGAATGTTGATGAAGTAGCTTATAAAGAGATGCGGGCGTTTAGAAAACCTTTTATTTTAATGCATGTTTATGGCTTCTATATTCTTATCGCACTTATCCCCCTTCACATCGCTGGTGTTATATACGCTGAGCGTAAAGAGAAGGCGTCGATAGTATCTGCAATGATTAGCGGCTATAAGTCACTACCAAAGCAATAATCGGGTATTATAGGCCAACGTTTCAAATATTGGACATTATTATGAGTTTATTGGTGGCGGTAACGGGTCGAAATAATGAAAAACTTATCGCTAAATTACAAAGCTTATTACCTAATGAGCAAGTGGTAGAGTGGGGGAAGGATGTCACCACTTGCGAAGTGGAGTTTGTATTGGCATGGAATCCTCCGAGTGATTTATGGAAAAGGCTACCTAACCTCAAAGCCATTTCCTCTTATGGTGCCGGTGTCGATACGCTATTGGCACAACCTGAACTACCTGATGTGCCAGTTGCCCGAATTGTGGACCCTAACTTAGCGGTGAGCATGAGTGAGTATGTGCTACATGCCATCGGTCATTTTAAATTGCGCTTTAATCAATATTTAAATAATAAAAACGAGCTATTGTGGAAACCTCGCCGTGTCAAAGCTGGCAATAAGGTGGGCATTCTTGGGTTAGGGCAGTTAGGAAAGCAAGTCGCGGTTAAGTTAAAGGACCTTGGTTATGAGGTGAGTGGTTGGAGTAACTCGCCAAAGACAATTGCCGGTGTTTCATGTTTTAGCGGTGAAAAAGAACTAACAACCATGCTTGAGTCTCTCGATTATGTGGTTTGTTTACTGCCACTGACAGAAAATACACAGGGGATCTTGAATAAGTCATTGTTTGATAAATTACCTCAAGGCGCTGTATTAATTAATGTTGCTCGTGGTGACCATCTTAATGAGGCTGACCTACTTTCAGCACTTGAAAGTGGACAGTTAGCAGGCGCTGCACTTGATGTTTTTTCTACAGAACCATTACCAGCGACGCATCCCTTTTGGCAACAGCAGAACATACTGCTTACGCCTCATGTGTCAGCTGTTACTAGTGTCGAAACTGCTAGCGAACAAGTTGCTCAGAACTACCATAGAGTGAAACAGGGACAAGCTATCCATCATGCTGTTAATCAAAAGGTCGGCTATTAAACTCTAGATAAGAAATGATCTGCTAGATGCTGAATTAGGTAATTTGGGCATTAAGGCCAATATTTGTTCAGAGAAATGCCCCGCCGTTGGCGGGGGATAGATAAGATTTACTCGCTTTTCGTTTTTTCATCAAACCAGTTAGCGATTGTTTTGATTAAATGCTTATCTTGGTCTAATAAGGTTTCACCGTGCAAGTCCCCTTTATATGAAATAAGCTGAGAATGAATATTTTCATTTAATGCAAAAGCCCTTTGTGTGCCTGCAAATGTAGCGTCTTGTTCGGCTGCAATAAAGAGAGTCGGTATTTTCGCCAGCTCTGCTTTGTAGCCAGCACGTGATTCTTTATCATCTTGAACCACTGCCGATGAAAAGAAACCTATCGCTTCAATAGGGTTTAAGTGAGCAAGTTTTTCAATTTGACCACCACCACAGCTTGCACCCATGACGCTAATAGAGCCTCGTTTTCCTACTGTATTTCTCAAGAAGTCATAAGCCAACTTAACGTCATTTTGCCAATGCTCGGTGATCATTGGCCACGGGTTTTTGCGCTCCTCAGGAGGCAGTTTAGCCAACTCTTTGATATCAACCGCTCCTTTAACACTCTCGCCAAACCAACGAAAATCTAAGCTTAATGCATGTAAACCTCTGAGTGTTAGTTCATGAGCAATTCCATAATACATAGTACGGTCAGCGTTGCATTGATGTAGTAATAATACCGCTCGATTTGTGCTTTGTTTAGGCTGGTAGAAATCAGCTTTTAGTTCAAAACCTTGCTTAGTTGTTAAGGTTAACTCGCCTGCCTGGCTTATGCTGGCGAAAATAAGTAATGTAAGCAAAATTATCTTTAGCGGTGATGGCATATTATTCCTTATTTATTATGGAGTTTGGCAGTTAAGTTACTATAAATATATGTTGTAGACAATGAGGGGGCCGTGCAGGCTGTGCTGTTGTCATTTGATGAAGCCTCAGCTGCGGTGAGAGACGCTTTTGTACAAGATAATTATTTCGCAATGGGAGTAAATACGCCGTCACTTCTCACAGTGCGGTTATTAATTTTTACATTTGCGGCTCATTTCGTTATTTTATTGGCTTGAATGATTGATATATTTCCCTTTGGAGACAGAAATGCTTGAAGTGTCATGGTTACAAGGTTATTCGTTTAGAGTTAAAACAGATAAAGGTTTCGAATTGATAACCGATGCAGATAATGAGTCTGCACCCTGTCCCACGCAAATCCTGTTGTCGGCACTCGGTAGTTGTAGTGCCACTGATGTGGTCGATGCGCTAAAGGAGCAGAACCTCGAAGCGTTAAGCAATCAACTGACGTATACACTTACCGATAGCGAGCCAAGGTTATACGACAGTGTCAATCTGCACTTTAAAGTAAAAGCGGCGGGTATCACTAAGACACAGCTGGAGAATGCCGCTAGAAACGCAATTAATAAATATTGTCACGTGTGCTTAATGTTACAGCCCCAAATAAGCATTAGCTATTCGGTAGAGATTGTAGAAAGTAGCTCTTGAACAATCAGTTTAAGTAAAAAGGTTTCGCGCTCAATCGACATGCCTTTTTTATCGCTGTTAGCCATGGTGTGTTCATTGTGGCTAATTGCTTCATGAATATTTATCCATACCGGGCGCATCCCGTTATGGACTTCATAGTCTTCTAATTGGGTATCGCCTAATTCATTATGAATGTCGCAGGTATAGCAAAATGATTCCATGTGCATGGTATCAAAATCCTCTTTGTACCACGGGCGAAACTCTTCATAGCGGCCAAAGGCTTTTATGTTTGTGATATCTCGAGCGCCGGTTTCTTCGATTAGCTCACGTATAAGCCCTTGCACCAGATCTTCATCTTCATCAACGCCTCCGCCAGGTAGCGTATAATCGTGATAGCGCTCGGTATAGAGCATTAAGATATTGTCACCATTTAGCACAATTGCGCGCGCTGCTTGGCGATGAAATGAGCTACCACTAGATATGGCATCGGGGTGTCTGGTTGATCTTAACAGGCGCATCTAAATACTTCTTAGCGATAAAAGAGCGCAGTATAAAGCCTTAGCCAAAATTAACAAGGCAGCACCACGCAAACTGATAAGCCGCCTTCATCACGATTGCTAAAGATAAGCTTGCCTTGATGGGCTTCAATGATTTCTCGTGATAGCGCCAAGCCAAGCCCTGTTCCTGAGTGTTTAGTGGAGTAAAATGGCAGCAGTGCATTTTGAATAACTTCTTGAGACATGCCCGGCCCGTTATCACAAATTTCAATGTCGACATGTTTAGCTTGCACTGTGATATTCATTGTTATTGGCCCGTTTGGATCGGCTTCGTGGGCGTTTTTTAGAATATTAAGTAGTACCTGTTCGATCTGGGCGATGTCAACGTTTAGTGTGGTGTTTGGAAGTGTCGATTGAAGTTCAAACGGGTAAAAACTGCTCAGCTGTTCAATTAACTGGGGCCATTGCACCGGCGCTTTTTGCGGTAGCTTGATTTTGGTGAGACTCGCATAGCCTTTAATAAAATCGTTAAGGTGATTGACGCGACCGCTAATGGTGTTGAAAACTCGATTTAATCGTGGCTCGTCCAGTTTATTCGCCAGTAACTCGCCGCTATGGCACATCGAACTTATTGGGGCGATGGAGTTATTGAGCTCATGACTAATTACACTAATCACCTTCTTCCAGGTGGCAACCTCCTGCTTGGAAAGTTCTTGAGTAATGGTTTTTAGTAAATACAAATGATGTTGCGCTTGATGGACCCGTAATGCTGAAGAGGATGCATGCCAAGCTTGCTGTTGTCCATCTGCATCACTGAGGGTAAAGATTGATTCGCCTTGGTTTTGCAATGCGTTTTGAAATTCAACAGCCAATGAGCGGACCAAGGATGGCCAGTCGCGTCCAATCATTGAACCCGAAACATTAAATGTTTGTTGTGCTTGGCTATTGGTAAAAACGATTTTTCCGCGTTGATCGACCAGTATCATCACCATAGGAGAAGCATTTAACACCTTATCTAGCAGCATTTCACGTTGATAGATATGCTGGCGCTCGCTTCGTAGCTTTTCACTGGTTTGGTTAAATTCACTGATTAGATGATGGTTGGGTTCCTCGTTCTTATCGTTAAGGCTAACTGAAAAATCATTGTCCCGCAGGCTTTGCAAGCCGTGTTCAAGAGAGCGCAGCGCTTTGTCGTGCTGGTGCTGTTTCATTGTTAATATTTTATAGCTTACGCCCCCTAAAATGATAACCACTGTACCGATAAAGAAAGGGTAATCCTGAGCGTATAAGTAACTTAAGATTAACAGCCCAAGGTGTAAAAAAACTAGTGCTAGCGAGTTTTTCATTACTTTAATCCTTTGGCGTCAATTGATGCTTTTCAATTCGGCGATACAGTGCTTGACGGCTAAGCCCTAATTCATTGGCAGCACGTGAAATGACCCAATCATGCCGCTCAAGCACCTCTTTAAGTTGGCTTGCCTCATCTTGAACTGGAGCTGTTTGTGCTATGTCAGTGATAAAGTGTTCTGGTAACAGGGTATTATCACTACAAAATACCAAGGCTCTTTTGCACATATTTTCTAATTCGCGCACATTTCCCGGCCACGGGTGTTTTAACAACATCTGTTGCGCCGCCGCTGAAATTTGGTAATCGTTACCAATAAAATGGTTAGCCAAGGGTAAAATATCGTCCACGCGCTTGGCTAAAGGCAATAGGGTCAGCTCGATCATGTTTAAGCGATAATAGAGATCTTCGCGAAACTCACCTTTGCTAATTGCGAGCTTTAGGTCGGCATTGGTCGCGCTTATTATCCGCACATCCACTTGTATGGTCTGGCTAGAGCCGACGCGCTCAAATTCGCCTGTTTGCAACACACGCAATAATTTCATTTGCCCAGCGAGGCTTAGGTTACCTATTTCATCCAAGAATATGGTGCCGCCGTTAGCTGTTTCAAAACGTCCTTGGCGCGCACTCGTCGCTCCGGTGAAAGCGCCTTTTTCAGCGCCAAACAGCTCAGCCTCCATCAGGTCACTTGGTAGCGCGCCCATGTTTACTTTTACAAAAGCTTGGTTTGCGCGATTTGATTGCTGGTGGATGTGATCTGCAAGTTTTTCTTTACCGCAGCCGTTAGCGCCAGTGATAAGCACACTGATATCGGAGCTTGCCACTTTTGTTGCCATTGCGACCAGCTGATTCATTGCATTGCTTTTATAGATTAGCGTTGATTTAACGGTACTTTTTGGCGAAGCTGAGCTTTTTGTATAGCTGGCGATGGTTTCGAGCAATTTGTTATCGTCCCACGGCTTGGGAAGGTAGTCGACTGCACCGGCCTTGACCAGTTCAACGGCTGTTTCTACCTGCCCCCAGGCGGTGATGATAATAACAGGCACCTTAGGCGCCAGCTGATGGATTTGGTAGAACAGTTCCTTTCCTTCAAGGCCAGATGTGGTGCCCTGGCTAAAATTCATATCTTGAATGATTAGATCAATTGCTTGGTGATTCAGCGCAAAAAGCGCATCTTTAACTGTTGCCGCACTAATCACATGGTAGTCATGCAGGCTTAGTAATAAATCCAGTGCATCTAATATATCTGGATTATCGTCTATAACTAAAACCCGCTTCATGATTCTGCCTTCTCTTGTTTACTACAGTGTTCTGGTTGCTGTTAGTGGTGATATTTTTGTCGTTTTAAATGCTGGAAGCCAAGTTGCTAAGCTACCAGAAACAAAGATAATTAATACCGAAAGGCAATATAACAGGATGTCTGGTTTGTCGATAGTAATTACCTGCGACAAGCCGATATTTAAACCAATCATTACGCCAATACCTAGAATACTGGCAAGTAAACTCATTAACCAATTTTCGCTAAATACATACAGCATAATATCCTTTTTGCGAGCGCCGAGTGCGCGGCGAATACCAATGAACTTGCGCTGTTGGGTTACATGGAAATGGGCATGTGCAAAGCTGCTAATGATGGTGACAACGATCATTAGTACCGATAACATAGCAAATAAGCTCGCAAGGCCGGTATCTTTACCGTAAAACTCAGTTAAGCGGTCTGGCATGGCCTCAACTTTCAAAATATCGCGCTCAGGCTGCACTGCTAGGATAGTGTCTTTGAGTTTTGCTGCGACTCTTTCAAGTTGCCCTGGCTCAACGCGTACAATGTAACGCTGAGTGTAATCAGCCTGTGAGAACATAAAGTTGCCAAACAGTGCGTAGTACTTAGCGTCCTTAGGATGGTTTGGACTAACGGTAAAGTCTTTTGCAATGCCGACAATACGACCATTGTTTGTTAACTCGCCAAGTGCTGGCTTGTCAGGGAAGACCGCTTTAGCTAAAGATTCTGTTACAACAATATTGCGTTCCGTCTTTTCGCTTTCACCAGGGGTGTAATATGCCTGAGTAAAATCATCAGATTGATTAAGTGCGCGGCCCGCAATAATTTCTACGCCAAGGTTTTCCAATCCAATGTCACTTGAATAGAACTGTGGTACATAATTGAGGTACTTCGGCAATACTTTATCTTCTGGGAAATCGGCAGGCTGCAAATTTCCGTTCCAACCACCGCGTTGAATCGGTAGCTGGTTGTAATGTGCTGCGCTAATCACACCGTCAATTTGGCTTATTTTAGCGATATCTTGCTGGGTGATTGAGCGAAAGTAATCAGTATCTCTAAATGCGCCAGACGTTGGTAATAGGTCAACGGCAATGAGTTGGTCAACATCAAATCCTAATGGCCTTTCGAGTTTTTCAACCGCAGATAACGTTAAAATAACGGTATTTACCATCAATCCAATGGTAAGGCTAAGTTGTAACAACAAGAGAGTTGTTGCAAACTTTCTCAGGCGAAGAGATTTTATTAATGCTTTGATATTCATGAGTTAGCCTTATTTTAAAACGGTTGATAATGATTGGCGGCATGAACTTAGCAATGGGTAGACCATGCTAAGAAACGATGAGATAAGCGCGATACTAATGGCGATAACAATCAAACCAATATCAATATCACTGGTATTTTCAAGCGCTGGGAACAGGCTTATCGAAAGTTGTAAAAAGACCCACGAAAATACTAATGCTAACACAGCACACATTGCGCCAATGAGGGTACTCTCCACCAAGCCTTGATAAAACAAATCCTTGACTCTGGCACCAACGGCACGGCGCAAACCACTTTCAAAGCGGGCGCTATGGTAGCGGGCAAGCAGTAAGCTGCTAGCATTAAAGATACACACGGCAAGAAATAGTGATGAAGCAAGGCCGAAAGCTAGCATTTGTTCATCAACCACCTTATTAAACTCAAGCCATTGGTTTACATCAAGTAAGCGATTATCGTTGGCACGTAAATACTCTCCTGCCTCTTTGCGTAGGTCTGAGTAATTATCTAAATAGTTCTGCATTTCCATTTTTTGCTCTGGCGTATCGAGCTGAGTAAATGCTTGGAGGAAGAAAGCGTTTTTACCGCGGCTATCAGATACTGTTTTGATTAACTCAGTTGACATATTTTGAACTCTGACGCTCCACTCATTGTCCATCGCCGTTTCCAATGGTGCAAAAATATCATCAGTGGGAGTAAAGGGCTCTCGGGCTGCTTGGTAAAATTTGGGTTTTAGTTGCCAAGGCGCCAGTACGCCGACAATTTCAAGGGGCTTACCATCAACGTCGATGTGTTTGCCAACGCTATTAATACCATTAAATAACTGCTTATTTAGGCTGTCGCTAATCACAACTTGTTGAGCGCGGTCATTTTGCCATGCACCACCAAAAGCGAATGGGGCATCGGTTAGTGGAAAGAAACCCGGCGTAGTAGCGCGAACGATGGCTTGCACGCGGCTCAGGCTTTTAGAATCCACCGCTCGGGTATAAACCTGAGATTGATAATGCACCATGGTGTGCGTAGCAATCTCATTGTTAAGTAAATGCATTGCATCATCATAACGCATGATATGGAGTAACTTGGCGTTCGGGTTATCGTTGGTCCAGATATTTAAGCTTACGTTAAATACCTTGTCACTTTTGTGCGGCAGTGGATCATTGGCCATCGATTTTATGATCGCTATATTGGCAACAAAGACGCCAACTCCGACCGCTAGGCTGGCGATCATTAGTGAGAAGAACAAGCGATGCTTAGTGAGGTTTCGCAAGCTTAGTTTGAGATAATAGTTAAACATTTCCATGATGCTTCCTTATGCGCTTACTTCGATGGCTTCATTGGTCGGAGCATAAATACTATGATCGGTAATTTGACCGTCAATCACCTGCACGTTTCGGCTAATTGAGCGTGCTTGGTCCGGATCATGCGTTACCATAATGATGGTGCTGCCTTGTTCATTTAACTTATGTAATAGCTCCATCACTTGGCGGGCCATCAGTGAGTCAAGGTTACCGGTTGGCTCATCGGCCAGAAGGATTTTGGGCTCACCAGCTAGCGCTCGGGCAATAGCAACGCGCTGTTGCTGACCACCAGAAAGTTGACTCGGTAGGTAGTCGGCGCGGCTTGCTAAACCTACTTGCTCTAGAGCATGAGTAATACGACGTTTACGCTCTTTAGCATCGAATCCGCGATAGCGTAGTGGCATATCAATATTGTCGAAAAGGTTAAAGTCGGGAATGAGATTATAGTTTTGGAAAATAAAGCCAATTTTTTCGTTACGTAATTTTGATAATTGATCATCATTGAGTCCTTGAATATTTACGCCATCGAGTTCGTAACTGCCTTGGTCAAAGCCATCTAGCAGTCCTGCTACATTTAAGAAAGTTGATTTTCCTGAGCCCGATGGCCCAGTGACAGCAACAAACTCTCCAGCTTTAACTTCCAGTGAAAAATCACGTAGGGCATGGGTTTGTATTGTGTCGCTGCGATAAATTCGGCTAATGTTGTTCATTTTTAACATGGTGTAATTCCTAAATTTTTAATTCGTTATTTGTTTTTATAAGGTGTTCTTTATTGCGTAATTCTAATTTGTTGGTTTGCTTCAAAATCTGTGTAATCTGAAATAATGATGTCATCACCAGCATTAAGTCCTGAGGTAATCTCCACAAACTCGACACTTTGTGAGCCAATGCTAATTGGTTGCATTGTTGCGCTGTCCGAGTTGATAACAAAGGCGGCTTTGCCAGCGGTTGATTTCAAAAAGTCGCCGCGCTTTACCATTAATACGTTGTCTTTCTTTTCAAATTCGATACGTGCATTAAGTCGCTGGTTTTGACGTAATTTGATATCATTATTTACATCGACACTAACTCGTACCATGACTTGACTCCCTTTGACCTCTGGTGAAATGGAGCTCACTTGACCTGTTAATGTGTTGCCCGCTATTTTTAAGCTAACTTGAAGACCTAAGCCTAAATCGTCTGCATAAAATTCTGGAACGTTTAATTCTGCTTCATATTGGCTCAAATCGACAATGGTCATAATGGCTTGGCTAGTGGCTACACGCTCTTTTTGTTGTACTAACCAGTTACCAACAATACCTGCAACAGGTGCGCGTATAGCTAGCTCGCCTTGGCGACGGGTTAATTCATCCACTACAAGTTGTTGGCTCTTTACTGAAAACTGACGGGTTTGATTCTCAAAACTAAGGCGTTTTTTGGCAAGTTCAACGCGTTTTTTTGCATGCTTGTAAAATAGTTCTGCTTCGAGTTTCGCATCCTTGGTAGTAACAAAATCTAACTGGCTAATTACCTGTTTTTCGAAGGATACTTGTGCTCGTTCGAGTTCTCGTGTACTGGCATTTAAACGAACTTGGGCGGTGTCTAAACTGCGCTCTAAATCAAGTTGTGCTTCGCTATCGATTAACTCGCCACGACTGGCTTCAATTTTTAAACGGGCAAGTTTTGAGCGTTCCTGAGCGATGGTTGCTGTTAATTCGGGGCTAGCTAGTGTTGCCACAATATCATTTTCGCTGACCTTATCACCTGGCTTAGCTGTTAGTGTTATTTGCCCACTCTCAGTGCTATAAAGTGTCGGCGCGTTGGCTGCTACCAACTTTCCTGACACGGCGATATCACGCACTAACGTTCCCTTGAATACTTTGCTACTCATCATTGAGCTACCTTCGTACGAAGGAACACCGCCTGCCCACTGGCTTAAGGTTGGTAAACTAAACCACCCTAATAAAGCACAAGCCAATACGGTAATAGCCACCTTATGTTTGGATTTCTTAGTCGAACTCTGAATCACTTGGTCTTGTCCGCTTGGTTCGTTAATCATTGTTTTCACTTAAATTTAGTTATCTTATACTCGTAGTTGCAGCTAGCGTGCCAAAAAATGAATGTTTTTAAGTTATTGATTTTTATGGTGTGTTTGTTTCCGGTGGAATGAAGGAGTGTCCGATCGGACACTGTGGTTGTCCGCTGGTGTCCGAGTGTACGGACAGGGTCAGCGATGATAGTGTGATTAAGTCTGTGGCAATTATTAGTCGGTAAAGCGTGCTAACGTCACCACGAACCTAGCACCGCCTAAGTGGCTAGATTGCTCTATCGTGACGCTACCTTGATGCCAATCGACTATTCGTTTAACGATAGCGAGTCCTATGCCGTGCCCTTTAACAGTGTTGTGGGCGTTGGCACGAACGAAAGGTTGGAAGATTTTCTGATATTGGTCCGTTGGGATACCAGCCCCATCATCTTCAACAACAATTTTTATTGCGTGGTCTGTGGTCGAGGTCAGCGATACATTGACTTGTTTTTCACCATAGTTAATTGCGTTTTGTAATAGGTTGTTTATGACCATGGATAAGTAGGCTTCATCACCAATGACGGTATGGTTTAATGAGGTGATTTCAAAGTTTATTGAGACACTAGCATCATTTTTTGCATTGATGCTGTCTTGAATCAGTTTCGCTAAATCAACTGGCAGGCGTTTAAGCTCTAGCATTTTTTGGTCAAGCCTAGCGTATCTCAATAGCGTATCTACTAATGCGGTCATTTCATCGACATTATCGCCGATTTTCTGCTGATAACGTTGACGTAGCTGCGGATCATCTTCTTCTTGTAAGGTATCGATGCCAAATCGGATCCTCGCAAGTGGTGTTCTTAAGTCATGGGAAACTGCACTACTTAATAACTTCACATCACTTACCAAGTTTTCAATGCGCTGGGCCATGCGGTTAAACTCAATTTCAATACTGTTGATGTAAGAGAGTGAATTGAGTTTAACCCGTTGTTGAAGATTACCCTCGCCAAAAGTAATGGCCGTTTGTCGTAATGCAGCAAGACGACGTACTAATGGGTAGGTCCAAAGGGCAAAGACAATTAATAACGCCGCATAAAATAACAAGGTAAATATATAGTTTTTGCTTTCTTTAGATGGATCAATGAGCAGCAATGGCGATTTTAGCATTAGTAGCTGATTACTCTCGGGTAGAAAATAATACAGTGCTAAACTGACACTACTTTCAAGCAATAAGGGGGTACCTTGCTTGACCTGGGTTAACAATTGAACGGGCAGGGGCTGCGCTTTGATATTAATGATATCAAGTGAATATGAACTATTAGGCCATTGCTCAATGAAATGCAGTTGTTGCTCAATCGATAATGTATTTAAGGTGCTGGCCAAGTCACTGCCAAGCTGTTCAAGTACGGCAACGGCATTGACATCTTTTTGCTCGCCCGCATTATATTGTTTTACTAATGAATCAAATAGCCAGCCCAGTCCGACAGTAGCGATGAGCACCATGATTAATAACGAAGTCGTTAATAAACGCATTACGCTAGCTCCAACAGTCGCTAGCGAAGAGGTACCCTTTGCCCCACACTGTCTTTATTCGAAAGGGATTTGCTGAGTCATCGCCAAGTTTTTTACGTAAACGAGAAATTCTTAAGTCGATTGAACGGTCAAAACCGTCATAGTCAAAGCCTCTTATTTGATGTACCAACTCTTCTCTTGTTACTAGTTCACCCGCTTGGCTTGCCAGTAGCCATAGCACCTCAAATTCATTAGAAGATATATTAACTGTTGCCTCATTGAGCGTGACACGCATTGCTTGCTTATCGATAATTAAATTGTCAAAGGCTAAATATTGCGGCGCCCCCTCTTTGGCTTGACCGTTATTTGTTTGTCGGTCAAGAAATTTACGGATTCTGGTAAGCAACGCGCGAGCTCGTATTGGTTTGGTGAGATAGTCATCTGCCCCAACCTCCAGGCCAACCACTTCATCAATCTCCTCATCACGCGCGGTAACCATGATAATTGCATTGCTGAACTCTGGGCGCACGGCCTTACATACATCAAAACCGTCTAAGCCAGGCAACATGCCATCGAGAATAACGATATCTGGGTTATGACTCTCTATAAGCCTCACTGCCTCATCACCCCGATGGCAAAGGGTACACTCAAATCCTTTGCTGTTAAGGTAATCTTGCATCCACTCTGCTAGTTCAAGGTCGTCTTCGACAAGCAGAATATGAGGCTTAATTAATGTCATTTGTGATCCCTTCAGTGTTAGAACATTCGCCAGCTAACGTTTTTGCGTGATTTTTTATCATAAACCCACGCCATTGCCAACGATCCCTTAGCCAATATTGTTTCCGAATGTTTTGCCTGCAGGGTAAAGGTGATATTTTCTTTCGATGTCATTTCCTGACTAAGCTTGGCGCTTTGTGTTTGTTGCCAGCATTGCAAAGGTTTTGATGTCGTAGAGGCATGAAGACAATAATCCCCAATTTTGCTCGCTTGCCATTTGATTATGACATCAACATAGCATGTTTGGCCTTGGCGCATTGCCACACATTGCGAAGGTGACACCTCCAATTGATTTGCGGGTTGGTTTGCATGTGTTGTCATTGGGCTCACGAATGCCATAAATGCTAACCCTGCTAGCACGTTGCTTTTATAGAATGAATTGCTCATCGTTATGCTCCTTTAAAACACATAACTGACGAGTAAGCCAAATTCAGTTTTCTTATCACTGCGGCCATCTATGGTGCTAAGCAGCGTCATAATAGGACTTTTATCAACGCCACCAGAATAATCTGTGTATTTTAAATAACTCTCAAACACAACGTGTTGACTGATTGGATAGCTTAAGGAGACTTGTGCAGTGGCATCGACCCCCGCGCTAGGGTCATATGCCCCCAAATGCTCGGTGGCTTGTTCGTTAGAGATGGCATAATAATAATCCATGATTTCTTCGCTGCGATACTCTAAGCCTAGACTGGCATGAAACTCCCAGTTCTTTAGCTGCCACGACTGACCGAGCCATGCCGAGGCGTAAATGCCATCATCATAACTACTGTTAAACGAGTATGGGGCAACAAGGAATTGCAAAGTGGTTTGATCATAAAAGCCAGTAGCTCGCAGAGCAAGCATGTCGGTGTTCTCATAATCTTGAACGATGGTCTTATCCCCGTCGCCAATGACCAGATTAACGTCACCGTGGGCTTGAACTGTATTAATATCGAAATTCCAATGGTCGGTATTATAAAAGTTATAACCGACGCTTAAGCCTTCATTGCGCTCATTGGCACCGAAAAATGCTTCAACAAATAGCCCGTTCCACTGATAACGCCCATTAACAAATAACGAGCTTCCCTTGACTTCACTTTGGTAAGGACTTGTTTCGTGCTTGTAGCCATAGCCAATTTTTAGAAAACCGCCATCGTTATTTTCATTCGCTGTTTCTTGTGCAAAGGTTAAAGAAGGGGTGGCTAAAGTTAAACCTAACAGCGTATTGATGGATAGGCGCTTGATTGAATTTTTCATATTTTGTCTTGTTGTTATTTGATGGTGTAGCCATCTTAGCGAAGGGGTAGGATAAAAGACGTACCACATATTATCAATTTGTATCGTTTTGTATCAACTTAAAGAAACAAGTTTAAAATTAGGCATGTAGTAGTAAATCACAATGAGAACTTACAGATAAATTACTCGAAGCGACATCGTCCTATGGCAACTATTGTGGGGTAGACAAGGTGGCTTGTTTTGGTGCGGCTTGTTTGGTTTCTCCGGTGTTAATCAAGAAGAGATTTCATCTGATTGAATAGCCAAGCTAAGGCTGGACCGTAGGCGTGCTTTTTACTTGTGATTAAATCAACTGGCGGTGACCATTCCTTATGATCAAATGTCACGGGAATGGTATGTAATTGACTCACAGGTAGCTGTTTTTTTAAATAATGGGAGGGTAGGTAGGCCCAACCAAGTGATTGTTTAACCATCGCCAGGACACTTTCAAAATTATTACTCCACCATATCTCCGGTGATACCTCAGGAAATTGTTCTGGCATACTGCCGGATTCGCCACGTTGCATAATTTGTCGGTGTTGTATCAAGTCGCTTAATGCGACGCTCTTACGCTGACACAGGGCGTGCTCTAAGCTACATACCGGAGTAAAGGGCAGGTGGCCAATAAAACAAAAATCGACATCAGGACTAAAGACTGTATCAGAGAACATACAACCCAGATCGGCTTTGCTTGACGAAATAAAGTTAATCACATCAGCACTGTCTACTGTCATTAACTCGATTGACGTTGCAGGGTAACAGCTTGAAAATTCTTGCAAAATATCAAAAAGGCGAGGGACTAATAAGGCACTATCGACTGCAATAGTAAGTGAAACTTCTTCGTTACGGCTCATTGCATCTGCAGCCATACTTAGCTCAGCACTTTGCTGAATCACTGCTTTAGCATGTGCCAATAGTAACTCACCTTGCGGTGTTATTGTGGGCTTTCTTGTTGTGCGGTCAAACAGCGTTACCCCTAAGTCAATTTCCAGGTTAGAAATTGCCTGGCTTACCGCTGATTGTGCTTTGCCAAGCTTTCTCGCACTACCTGAGAATGAACCTGTGCGTGCAGCCTCAACAAACATCCTGAGTTGTTCTATGTTCGACATATAACTAAAACCGATAGTTATTAACTTTATCTTATCTGGTAATGGAATATTATAGCACCACTTAATAAATCGGAGTTAGCGTTAAATGTTCACCAAAGAAAGAGTAATACACACTTTACTATTTGAGGCTTTTGCCTTGGTGGCTATGGTTATTATTGGCATGCTAGTTATGCAGGAAAATGTGGCTACCCTGAGCGGTTTGGCTATTGTGTTATCCCTTATCGCCATGGCATGGAATTATTTCTACAATGTCGTGTTTGATAAGATATTTGGCGCAGAACGCATCGCAAGAACATTGGTCACTAGAATATGGCATGGTCTGGGCTTTGAGGGAGGCTTGGTTATTTTTACACTGCCTTTAATGATGTGGTGGCTAGACTTGGATTTCTTGTCTGCGTTGCTTTTAGATTTAGGCGCGGTGGTTTTCTTTCTCGTCTACGCGATTGTTTTTAATTGGCTATACGATATTATCCGCCATCACTTTTTTAATGCTGGTGCACCGTTAATAGACTAGCGGTAACTGTACGGGCCTAAAGCAGGGACCCTGTTTGCTCGGTTTTGTAAGTATTTAACCTAAAAAGGAAATAGACAAAACCCTAAAAAACGTAATATATCGAGCTTGAATAAGCATCTAATACCTAAAAGTATAAATACACTAAGAATAGGAGTGAAAAAATAAAATATATCGGAGTAAATAAAGTTGCTTCTTTCATTTCTAATTAGCCACAAGTACACCCCTTTTGCAGAAAGTGCCAATATAAAGAGGAAATAGCCTGCAAAGTAGATAAAAAACAAAATAGGCTCTTTATCACCATCTGCATTCTCGATAAACACCAATAACAGCAATAATATTAGTAACGAAAACATTGAAATATTTTTAACCATAACTAACCTCACTGCCTAGTAGCTTGTCTCTGACACAATATAGTTAAAACTGAAATTATCGGACTATTAATTGTGCTCTATTTGGGTTATACCAAGGGAGGTGGCTGCGTACTTTAGTTCAACATAATTACTTGAAAATTAATGTTAATTTATTTTGAGTATAGTAGTGTTTTTAACTGGAACTATTAAAGAATTCATAGATAAAAAGCCCCCACTAACTCAGTTGGTAGGGGCTTTATGTTCAGGACGAACGGTATGCCGCGATGCCATGGCAGGAAATTTGTTCCTGACGTTTCCCAAGTACCCACATCTATGTGGGCAATGGCAAGGAGCGGCCGTATAATTACTTAACTAGCGATTAAGCTGGCTGTTGAATAATCACGTTGTCTGCTTTCTTTGTGTACTCTTCTAATTGGTCGAAGTTCAAGTAACGGTATGTATCAGCAGCTGTTGTGTTTAGCTGTGCTGCATATTCCATGTACTCTTCAACAGTCGGTAGTTTACCTAAGATTGAAGCTACCCCGGCAAGCTCTGCAGAAGATAGGTATACATTCGCGCCAGTGCCTAGACGGTTAGGGAAGTTACGAGTCGATGTTGAAACAACAGTCGTCTTGTCACCAACACGTGCTTGGTTACCCATACATAGAGAACAACCTGGTGCCTCTACGCGAGCGCCTGCTTTGCCGTAGATATTGTAGTAACCTTCAGCTGTTAGCTGAGCCGCATCCATCTTCGTTGGTGGTGTTACCCATAAACGTGTTGGCAGTGTGCCGCCGTAGTTTTCAAGTAGTTTACCAGCAGCGCGGAAGTGGCCGATGTTAGTCATACAAGAACCGATGAATACTTCATCAATTTGAGTACCAGATAGTTTAGATAGCACTTCAACATCATCTGGGTCATTTGGACAAGCCAGAATTGGCTCTTTAACATCCGCTAAATCGATTTCGATAACTTCTGCGTATTGTGCGTCGCTATCTGCTTCCATTAGCTCTGGGTTAGCTATCCACTCTTGCATTGCAGTGATACGACGTTCGATAGTACGTACATCACCGTAACCTTCAGAAATCATCCACTTAAGCATAACGATGTTAGACTCTAAGTATTCGATGATTGGCTCTTGGTCTAGCTTGATTGTACAACCAGCAGCGCTACGCTCAGCAGAAGCATCAGTAAGTTCGAACGCTTGCTCAACTTTAAGTTGGCTTAACCCTTCAATTTCTAATACACGGCCAGAGAATGCATTGATTTTACCCGCTTTCTCAACAGTTAATAGACCTTGCTTGATGGCGTAATAAGGGATAGCGTTTACTAGGTCACGTAGTGTGATACCCGGTTGCAATTCACCTTTAAAGCGAACAAGAACCGATTCTGGCATATCAAGTGGCATAACACCTGTTGCAGCAGCAAATGCTACTAGACCAGAACCTGCTGGGAATGAAATACCTAGTGGGAAACGCGTATGAGAGTCACCACCAGTACCAACAGTATCAGGTAGTAGCATACGGTTTAGCCATGAATGAATTACACCATCGTTTGGACGAAGTGAAACACCGCCACGGTTCATCATAAAATCAGGTAGTGTGTGATGCGTGTTTACATCAACTGGCTTAGGGTAAGCTGATGTATGACAGAAAGATTGCATGGTTAGGTCTGCAGAGAAACCAAGACATGCTAGATCTTTTAGCTCATCACGAGTCATAGGGCCAGTCGTATCTTGAGAACCTACTGTAGTCATTTTAGGCTCACAGTATTGTCCAGGACGAACGCCAGCTACGCCAGAAGCTTTACCAACCATCTTCTGTGCTAGTGTGTAACCTTTGCCAGTGTCAGCAACATCAACTGGTTTAGCGAATAAATCGGTTTCGCTTAGGCCTAATGCTTCACGAGCACGGCCAGTTAAGCCACGGCCAATGATTAGTGGAATACGACCGCCAGCACGAACTTCATCTAGCAATACCGGGCTAAGCTCGAAAGTAGAGATAACTTCATCACCTTTCTTCACTACGCCTTCGTATGGGTAAATGTCAATCACATCGCCCATATTCATTTTTTGAACATCTAGTTCAATCGGTAATGCACCTGAATCTTCCATTGTATTATAGAAGATCGGCGCGATTTTACCGCCTAAACAAACACCGCCAGTACGCTTGTTAGGGACGAATGGGATATCATCACCCATGAACCATAATACTGAGTTAGTTGCAGATTTACGTGAAGAGCCCGTACCAACAACATCACCGACGTAAGCTAGTGGGATGCCATCTTCTTGTAAAGCTTCGATTTGCGTGATTGGGCCAACAGTGCCGTCTTCATCTGGTGTAATGCCGTCACGCTCAATTTTAAGCATCGCTTTAGCGTGAACAGGAATATCTGGGCGAGACCATGCATCTGGTGCTGGCGATAAGTCATCGGTGTTTGTTTCACCAGTGACTTTAAAGACTTTAACGGTGATTTTTTCACTGACTTTATCGCGTGAAGTAAACCATTGCGCGTCAGCCCATGATTGCATAACATCTTTCGCTGCTGCATTACCGCCATCAGCTTTTTCTTTGACGTCATAAAATGCATCAAACATTAATAGCGTTTTCTTTAGGCCTTCACCAGCAGTTGGTGCAAGCTCTGTATCTAAAAGGTCGATCATCGGCTGGATGTTGTAGCCGCCTAACATGGTGCCAAGTAGCTCGGTTGCGCGTTCATTTGATAAAATTGGTGAGCTTGCTTCGCCTTTGGCGATCGCGGCTAAAAAGCCCGCTTTAACGTATGCTGCCTCGTCAACGCCCGGTGGAACTCGGTTAGTTAACAGGTCTAAAATGAATTCCTCTTCGCCAGCTGGTGGGTTTTTAATGAGTTCTACTAACTCAGCAACTTGTGCTGCGCCTAATGGCTTGGGTACAACGCCTTCTGCGGCGCGCTCTTCTATATGTTTACGATAGTCCTGAAGCACGGTGTTCACCTCTATTATGATATTTGATAGTTAGGCTTTAACTTATCTGCCTAGCGACCTGTTTAAGGTTGCTATGAATAAAATTAGCTAACTACCTCAGATTAAATATTCAACATTATCTTACTCGAATAAGCACAGATTTTTACATAGACCAATGTCCATCTAGTTTATGATTGCCATCATTGAAAGTCATACTTGATTTTAAATCAACAAGTTAGGCTTTGCATAGTTGCTTTGGCGTACGACTAATTAACTAGGTTGAGTTGTTATATCGATTTCAAATATGACCCTCTATTTATAGTTAGTCAAATGAATATGGCTTTATGTATAAATGAAATTTCTACCGAGTATAACCTGTATGAATGTCGTTTCTGTATTCAAAGGATTTATAGTAGACGAAAAATCAGGTAAAGTACGCCCTAAAATTATTCCCAACTAATGACGATGAGCATTAGCAAACGATAGCGAGAGAGTGTGTCCAATGAGTCTGTATTTAGAATATTTAGCAGAAATAGAAAGCCGCAAGAACGAACAAGGTCTTGCGCCAAAGCCAATCGACAGCGCAGAGCTGTTATCTGAAATCATCGCTCAAATCAAAGATACTGATAACGAGCATCGTGAAGATTCTTTAAATTTTTTCATTTATAACACGCTACCAGGCACAACAAGTGCAGCCGGCGTTAAAGCTGCTTTCTTAAAAGAAATCATCTTAGGTCAAGAAACGATTGCTGAAATTTCAGTTGAATTTGCTTTTGAATTGTTATCTCACATGAAAGGTGGTCCTTCGATTGAAGTGCTAATTGATTTAGCCTTAGGCGATGATGCATCACTTTCAGCGCCAGCTGCCGATGTACTAAAAACGCAAGTATTCTTATACGATGCTGATACGGCACGCCTTGAAGCCGCTTTTAAAGCTGGCAACAGCGTTGCTAAAGATCTTCTAGAAAGCTACGCTAACGCTGAGTTCTTCACTAAACTACCTGATGTTGAAGAGAAAATTGAAGTTGTGACTTATATCGCCGGTGAGGGTGATATTTCAACTGACTTATTATCTCCAGGTCATCAAGCGCACTCTCGTGCAGACCGTGAATTACACGGTAAATGCATGATAACCCCAGAAGCTCAAGAAGAGATCAAAGCACTGCAAGCTAAGCACCCTGAAGCTAAAGTTATGTTAATTGCTGAGAAAGGCACCATGGGTGTTGGTTCTTCTCGTATGTCTGGTGTGAATAACGTAGCACTTTGGGCAGGCAAGCAAGCAAGCCCTTACGTACCATTTATTAACATCGCACCCGTTGTTGCTGGTACTAATGGTATCGCGCCAATCTTCCTAACAACCGTTGATGTAACTGGTGGTATTGGTCTTGATCTTAAAAACTGGGTTAAGAAAGTCGATGCAAATGGCAACGCCGTAGTAGACGAAAATGGCGACACGGTGCTAGAAGAAGCTTACTCAGTAGCCACTGGTACTTTGCTAACTATCGATACGAAAGCGAAGAAACTATTTAACGGTGAAGAAGAGTTAGCTGACATCTCTTCTGCGTTTACACCGCAAAAAATGGAATTCATGAAAGCTGGTGGTTCTTACGCTGTGACTTTCGGTAAGAAGCTACAAACATTTGCTGCACAAACTCTAGGTGTTGCTGCTCCTGTTGTTTACGCTGCCTCTAAAGAAATCTCAAACGAAGGTCAAGGTCTAACGGCTGTTGAAAAGATCTTCAACCGTAACGCGGTAGGTGTTGCTTCGCCAACGCCACTACACACTGGTTCTGACGTTCGTGTTAAAGTGAATATCGTTGGTTCTCAAGATACTACCGGTCCTATGACTTGTCAGGAACTGGAAGCAATGGCTGCTTCTACTATCTCTCCAAGTGTTGATGGTGCTTTCCAATCGGGTTGTCACACAGCTTCTGTATGGGACAATAAAGCTAAGGCTAACACGCCTAAGCTTATGGCATTCATGAACGCATTCGGCGTAATCACTGCACGTGATCCGAAAGGCGTTTACCACTCAATGACTGATGTTATTCATAAAGTGTTGAATGATATTACAGTTGATGATCGCGCAATTATCATTGGTGGTGACTCGCATACTCGTATGTCTAAGGGCGTAGCTTTCGGTGCCGATTCAGGTACGGTTGCAATCGCGCTGGCTACTGGCGAATGTGCAATGCCAATCCCTGAGTCTGTAAAAGTTACGTTTAAAGGTAACATGAAAGGCCACATGGATTTCCGTGATGTAGTACATGCTACTCAAGCACAAATGCTTAAGCAATTTGGCGGCGAAAATGTTTTCCAAGGTCGTATCATTGAAGTACACATTGGTACGCTACTAGCTGACCAAGCGTTTACATTCACTGATTGGTCTGCAGAAATGAAAGCGAAAGCGTCAATCTGTATTTCAAACGATGAAACCTTAGTTAAATCAATTGAACTAGCTAAGAGCCGTATCCAAATCATGATCGACAAGGGTATGGAAAACGAAGCGGGTACACTTAAGGGCTTAATCGCTTTAGCTGACAAACGTATTGAAGAAGTTAAATCAGGTGAGCAACCTGCATTAGCCCCTGATGACAACGCGAAATACTACGCCGAAGTTCTAATCGATTTAGATACTATCGCTGAGCCAATGATTGCCGATCCAGATGTAAACAACGAAGACGTATCTAAGCGTTACACGCATGATGTTATTCGCCCTGTTTCATACTACGATGGTAAATCTGTAGATTTAGGATTTGTCGGTTCTTGTATGGTTCACAAAGGTGACATGCAAATCATTGCACAAATGTTCCGTAATATTGAAAAACAAAATGGTAGCATCTCGTTCAAAGCGCCATTGGTTGTTGCGCCACCAACATATAACATTGTTGATGAGCTTAAAGCTGAAGGTGACTGGGATATTTTACAAAAGTACTCAGGTTTCGTATTTGATGATGAGCATCCAAAAGGCGCTGCACGTACTAAGTACGACAACATCCTGTATCTTGAACGCCCTGGTTGTAACTTATGTATGGGTAACCAAGAGAAAGCTGAACCAGGTGACACGGTGATTGCAACTTCGACACGTTTATTCCAAGGTCGTGTTGTAGCTGACACTGCTGAGAAGAAAGGTGAATCACTACTTGGCTCTACACCGTTAGTTGTACTGTCAACGATACTTGGCCGTTTCCCTTCAATCGAAGAGTACAAATCAGCAGTAGAAGGTATTGATCTAACTCGATTCGCTCCTCCTACCGAAGAGATGACAACTAAGTACACTGCGGCTGTTCCTGTTAAACGTGTATAGTTCGCAATAGAATCTCTACTGTTAGTTGTAGAGTAAGATAGAAAAAGCCCCTAATTATTATCAATAATTGGGGGCTTTTTGTATTCTACAGCCGAAGAAATACTGCTGCTAATTTACGATGACTAAGTTATCCTCACGGTTGCGGTCCAATGTCAGGTAATAGGGATCCAGCGCGATGTGGGTGGGACGCGCAGCGAGCTGGTGTTCAACACATTGTTCCTGTTGTTTGCCGAGCACCGAAACACTGGCCAATGTATGACTGTTATTAGGTTTGTTAAATAGGTGCTGCGGGTGTTGACTAAAGAAAACCAGCTGAACGGAATCCATTGGGATTGCGCTGAGTTTTTCCCCTTGCTCGTTGAACTTTATCGCTTGATTACGATAGCAGATGTTGGCCAAGTAGCTGCCATCGCTGGTTTCGACAATTGATTGCTTGGTGATTTGCCAGTCATCAAGCGTGACTTGTTTTAACCAGCTATCAATAAATGGGTAATCATTGCTATCGACACGTTTTTTTAATTGGCTAATAAAATCTAGCGTAGTCGCTGGTGCTTTAGGGTAATGATGAGCAGCTAACAAGCCACTCACCGTTTCTGCCATTGTGTTAGCGCCAAATTTGTTGACCAGTGCATGCATAGTTACTGCACCTTTTGAGTACAATAGGTGTTTTTCATCTGCTCGATAGAGCGGTTTTTCCTGCACTCTGCTTGTTCCGCGGCCATTAAAATAGCGGTCATGTTCATATTGAACCAAGGTAAGCACATATTCTTTCGAGTACTTTTGCTCCAGCACTAACACTTCAGTGAGCTTAGCTAAACTTTCAACAAGCACCGAACTGCCTTCGGTTAATGCGCTATCTAAGGTATGTCCCCACCATTGATGCGCAGTCTCATGCAGTGTTCGACGGTACAGGTGGTCAAAACTACTATCAAGATTATCGCGTTTTACGCCAAAGCCAAGTCGCTCATCCAGCAGCATAATTTGCGGCAGCGCGTAACCGCTATAGCCAAGTATGTTAGGCATCTGAATTAATCGTAGCTGCTTGGCGTTGTAGGGTGAAAAATGTTTGTTGGCATAGTGCACTGTGTCCCGCATTGCGCTTAGGTGTTCCTGGGCCAACTCACTAACCTCTTTCTGGTGATAAACTTCAAGTTCGATACCGTCGACTTTTGCGGCAGATTTTTTTAAATCGAAAGAGAAGTAGGCCAACGCATGACGCATCGGATTGGCATTTTTATATTGAAAATAATCACGATTGCCTTCACTCCATTGCTTGACTAGTTCGCCGGGCGCTATCGCTGTTTGTCCTTTAACTGTTGAGACAATAATATCGGCTGTTACCCATTTGTAATCGTCAGAAAAATCCCCTTGATGATGCGCGATGTCTTGCTCTAGCGTTAGCGAATCTGGCAATGGCGCTAGTCCATACTCTTTGCGCAAATGGTCTGATTTAAGTAGATAGTGCTTAACAAACCCAAAGAAAGGCAGGTAACGCACTTCCCTAAAGTAGCTAAAGTTCGAGCTAAGGAAGTTATCCTGAAGTATATTATTGTGGCCGTTTTGTTGATACTTGGCATTAAACTTTAGGGTCAAAGATTGTCCCGGTAGCAGTGGGCTATTTAGCTGCCATAGATACTGCTTAAAATGACTGTCAAACGACTCAAGTGTGGCATTTGATAAATCAACATTCGAATATTCAAGTAACTGATTTGTGCTAATAAGTACCTGATTAATTGGTTTTTTGGTGCGGTTAGTTAGTTTATAAGTGGATGATAGTGCTAAACGGCGCTCATCGGGGAAGAAAGCTAACTCATTTTTTACATCAGTGACAGTTGGCTGAGCCAAACCCTGATATTTAATGTACTTTCGCTCATAGTCAGCTCGCCACTGCAACATGGCAGACTGGCTTTTATATTGGCCAACAATGTTGATTTGATAATATAAGTAGCTCGCACTGCCGATTGAAGCTACCACGCTGAGTGCTCCTGCCAATGCAAAGCCTGATACGCCACGCCTATTGTTGGCTAAGGCAACTTTTATTCGTTGCAGCAAGCTTATATCCAAGCCGCGACGATACAGGCTAAAGCCAAGCAGAATAAACAGCAGCGATAGTGACGACCACAGCATCATATAATCATTAAATGCTTGCGAGCTAGCATCAAAACCTAGCATTTGTGAGTGGATCAATATTGGTGTATGTGAAAAACGCAGCATGCCATGCTCGATTCCAATGTAATACCCCAGATTTGACTGGGCTAGTATTGCAATGACAAAGGATAAAATCATGCCGAGTACTTTGGATTTTACTAGGCTGTGTATCAATAAGAATAAGCTAGCTAAACAAACCAGCGGTGCGCCAGCGTAGTAAAAAATACTTAAGTTTAGAATGAGGTCAGGCGCACCGCCAAAAAGTATCTGAAGGGCGCTGGCCACAGTAATTGATAATGCGATAAAAGTGACAGGAATGGCGAGTAAGGTTAGCCATTTTGCAATAAAGAATTGGCTGTTAGTTGCTGGCGTCGTTTCAATGAGCCCAGAGACATTATATTCTTGGTCGCGCCACATTATCTGAGCCACAAAAAATGCAATAAACAAGGAACCAAAATTGGGTATCACATCATGCATATAGCGATTAACAACGACAGAGGTGGTTGGTAATGGGGTGACTCCCATAGTCTCGAGGTAGGATAAGCCAGCAACCACTTCACTGCCAACGACAACGGCAAGAAAGGCGCAGACCAAGGCAAAACTCTTGGTCTTGATTGTTAGTAAATATTCTTGTTTGCAAAGGCTTAATAGACTTTTTAGTTTATCGCTTGTACCAAAGTGTACCTGGCGATTCTCATAGGTAGTGTGGGAGACCAAGACGTTTGATTTTGATGATGGTTTAAGCCTCTTGTTGGGTAAAGTCAATGAGAATCGAAAATAGGTAATACCTAGGATGGCCAGGCCTGCCACCAGAACGAAGGTGCGATTAGCAATCAGCGTAGCATCAAGCATAATATGTTGACTATTTCGTTGCTCAACAGTCCAATGCTTTACTTGCTCAAAGAATGCGCTGGCACCCACTGGGTCTATGAGCCTAAACGCTTCATTTAGCGTTTCACTAAGCAGTATTGGCTGCGCCATGATTGGCGATCCGGTTAACATCAATAATGTTTGATAACCAATAAAGCAAAAGCCTGCAGTAATATAAACAACCATCGGCGTGCGACTAAATAAGCCAACCGCGAAGAACAGACTTACGCCTAAAAATAGTGCGGGTAATACCAGAAGCACACTGGGCCAAACAAATGCGGTTAGCATAATCGAATAGTCAATAGCCCCAATATCCATCATATGCAAACCAGTAATCATGCCGCCAATAAAGGCAAAGAAAATACTACAGGTCGCACTAAATAATCCCAACCAACGGGTGGCTAGGAAATGTGATTTTGTTATGGAAGTACAGAAGGTGAGCTCCACCATATTATGCTGAAAGTCACGCATGCTGGCTTTAATGGTGAAAAAAGCAATCAGGCAGGGCAGGCCAAAGCCAAGCTTTACTATGCTGGACGCAATATAGTACGGGCCCCATACTTCAACACCAACGCTTATTGGTTGGTTTTGCATGATAAATGAGCCCAAAAGAGCTGCAAGGACAAAAAAGATAGCAAAGCTTGGTTGGCTCAATTGCAACTTAAGCTCGTGACCAATCAAAGGCCACAAGATTGACTGACGAGTAGACATGTTAGGCTCCAATGGTTTGATTGCTTGCTAGGTGAAGATTAGCGAAATAAGTTGCTTCTAGCTCCGGCGTTAATGGCAGAAAGCCTGAGTCTGGGAGTTGTTCTGATAGGACGTGAATTTCACTAATACCATTTACCAAACGCTGGCTAATCACTTCAAATTTCTGGCGATGATCGCTGATTTCACTTTTCGCTACCTCTTTACGCCATAACTTGCCATTAAACTCATTGAGTAACTCACTTGGTGAGCCTTGTTTGATCACCTGCCCGTTATTCATTATCGCCATCTGGGGGCATAGGTTGCTGACATCTTCGACTATATGGGTTGATAGAATAACCGCGGTATTTTCACTAACATCATTGAGTAAGTTATGAAAGCGATTGCGCTCTTGTGGATCAAGCCCTGCGGTTGGTTCATCAACTATAAGCAATTTGGGCGCCCCCAAAAGTGCTTGGGCAATACCAAAACGCTGTTTCATGCCGCCTGAGTAGGTGCTCACTGCTTTTTTACTGTGGGCGCTAAGGTTGGTTAGGTCCAGCAGCATATCTATTTGTGCTTTTCTAGCTTTGCTATCGCTAAGGCCTTTTAACAAACCTAGATGGTTTAATAGGTCAAGCGCACTAACATTAGGGTATACGCCAAATTCTTGTGGCAAATACCCTAGTGCCGGACGCAATGATTGTGGGTTGCTCAACACATTTTTACCGTTAAATTCAATTGCTCCACTGCTTGGCATTTGCAATGTGGCGATGGTACGCATCAGGGTGGATTTTCCTGCACCATTGGGGCCAAGCAAGCCAAACATTCCAGGTTCAATAGTTAGGTTAATGTTGTTAAGTGCTTGCACACCATTGCCATAAGTTTTTGATAGTTTTTTTATTATTAGCATTGAGTCGGTCTCGATAGTTTTGTTGAGCGTATTGAAGCAGAACTTTCCCTGCTACCCCAGCGCGGAATGACCAACCAATAATTTTTAGTGACCAACAGGGGAGCAGAACGTTTATCATCGAAAAACTGTCGTTGGTCATAAAACTGATGATTTCGTTGATTATTCAGGTAATGTATGGCCTTATCGCAATTTTATGGTCAAACACATGCATACATGGCAAGCATTTAAGCAAGGGAAGGACGACAGGTTTAATAAGCTAATCGATGGATTAGTGAATAGTTGGTTGGCGCCGATGCTTATCGCTGTATTTATTGCTTCTGTTATTAAGGTGTCTCGCGCGCCATATGTGAGCTGGGCAGAGTACTTAATAATATGGGGGCAAGGGCTTTTAGAGATAAGTCCGATCTTGCTGTGTAAATATTTTAGTGTTCGCACGGTGGGGATCCGTAAAGCACTGTGGTGGATCCTAGGTTTTATTGTTTTGCCTGCTGTTGCTTTTATATCGCTAAATAACGGCGTCATTCCTGCTGATGTAATGATCGTTGGCGAGGCCGGTCTATTTGCGCTTTGGGCCGTCGAGCTCGGCGCGTTTATCCGGCTGTGGTTAGGTAGTCGGCTTAAATTGTTACGCTTTAAGCCAAGCCTTGATAATGTGTTTTTTATATTGTGGATTGGTGTCAGCCTGTTTATGGCCGCTGTGTTTAATTCTATTGATGCACCGTTAGAAAACCAGCCAATTCATTTGGTAATAGACTTAAAGCGAAATCTACTGCAATTTGGTAGTTTTATTGGATATTTTTTACAGTTTGCAACTTTGTATGGGGCACTGTATTTCGTTTATTATGTTAATCATCATGTGCTAATAAACAAGGTGTTACAGCACCATGGTGTGTATAGTTACCTTTGGGTTACGGCGTTGTTTCTACTTGTCTTTGGCCCCGTTGTAACACAAATTATAATGTGGTTACCGATGAATGTTGCTGACTATACGGTAACTGGTAGTACTGACTATAACCCGTTTAGTTTACTTAATATTCATCTAGGGTTACTTATTATTGTATTAAGTTTTCCACTTATTTTGGCGGTCAAGCTCCAAAATGATAACCGAAAGCTTGCAGAGCTTGAGCAGGAAAAACTCGCAACGGAATTAAAGTGGTTACAACAACAAATTAATCCACATTTTCTGTTTAATACGCTAAATAATTTGTATGCATTGTGCTTATCTAAGTCAGAAAAAACACCGGAACTTATTCTTCAGCTCGCTAGCTTGTTGCGCTTTGTAGTGTACAAGGGGGGCAATGACCGAGTGTCTTTAAATGATGAAATTAATTACCTTAATGATTATCTTGAGCTGCAGCGCCTGCGGGTAGAAAATAAGTGTGATTTCACTATTGATTTACCGACTTCGTTACCACCATTGTCGATTAGTCCATTGTTACTGGTTGTATTTGTGGAAAACGCATTTAAGCATGGTGTCGAGTTAAGTGATCAACGTTCAACGCTTAATCTATCGCTAAATGTCGAAGGAACAAAATTGCATTTTTGTTGTGAAAATTCCGTACCTGAAAATGATAGCGAAAGGGAGCGTGGTATTGGTTTGAATAATGTTGAACGCCGCCTTGCGCTAATTTATCCTGACAAACATCAGTTAAATATCAGTTCAACTGATGAGCTTTACCGTGTTGAACTAACATTGGATCTAACTTAATGCTACGTACCCTAATTGTTGATGATGAGCCTCTGGCCCATCAAGTTGTTTTAACTTACGCCAAAGAAGTAAGAGAATTGGCAATCATTGGGCAATGTTACTCTGGCGCACAAGCGCTCAGTTTTCTTGAAGAAAATGAAGTGGATTTGATCTTTTTAGATATTCAGATGCCGGGACTCACCGGCTTAGATGTCTTGAGCGTTATGAAAAACAAACCACAGGTTATTATTGCCTCAGCCTATCAAGAGTATGCCCTTGATGGTTTTAATATGGATGTCACTGATTACTTACTAAAGCCTTTTCGTTTTGATCGATTTCTACAAGCTATTGAAAAGGTACAACAGCGTATGAAGCCCTCAGTCGATTTAGATGAAGCTGTAAAAGACATTTTTATCAAGGTTGACCGCAAGCAAGTCAAGGTTGAGTTAGCGCAGGTGAGTCGCCTGGAAGCATATGGTAATTACGTTAAAGTGTGGCGCAATGGCGCCATGGTACTAACCCCTGCAACGTTATCGAGTTTTGAGAATAGTCTCCCCGCAAAACAATTTGTCCGCATTCATAAATCAACCATCATTAACCTTGCGCATATTGACTACATTAGTGCTGATGTTGCCAAGCTACGTGATGGTACCGAACATGCCATTGGTAAACAGTTTAAAGCCAATTTGGATAATCATTTATAGCTAACCTAACAAAAGCAATAACGGTAAATTTGTGCGCGGCAGCCATGATATTCGCTGTTGGTTGCGTTGCCGACGATGACAACAATCGACAAAACTGAGTAATGGCTGGTGGCGCTAAATATCCGCATTTATGCCTCGGGCACATGGTTGGTTTAACGTTCCTCGGCGCATAAAGTGGCAGCGGTTGGATTAAACAAGCTGCCGATTAGTCCATTGTTACCCAAGTTAAGGCGTTAGCTTTGGCTGAGCGCTTTGTTTGTTGTCGCTTTATCTGGGCGAACAAAATAGTATAAAGTGATGGCAAACAATGCACCCAATGTATCGCTAAGCATATCTTTTTGTGCATCCCAAATATCACCTTGAGAACCCAAAAACTCAATGCCGGCGTCACCGCCTTCTGCTACCGCATACCACCACTCAATAATTTCATAACCTGCTGCAATACTCATAATGAAGAATACACTAAAAAACGCGGCAAGTTTGTAGTCACAGTGCTGGCGGCGCAGTAGCCACTCCATCATCGCATAAGCATAAAAGCCGACAGAAAAATGACCGATACGATCGAAGTGATTACGCTCTGAGCCGAGTAAGTCGGTAACAAACCCAAAGGGAACATTGGCGAAGGTGTAATGACCACCAATGGTGTGCCAGAACAGCCAAAAAGCGACCATGGCATAAGCAAGGTTACTAAATTGGAATCCTTTATAGGTAAAGACAAGTAATCCAAATATAATGACTACCGGAATAACTTCGGCCAACCACACCGCTCGTGATGCTGGGTTTATTGCCAAAATAATAAAGAATACGCTAAAGATAAGCGCTAATAATGGGGGGAATTTCTTTAACATTTTAAATCGCCTTTGGATTTTATTTTTCAATAAGACTATCAGTTAGTTGGTTATTTCTCGAATATTGCTGTTGCTTGATGCTTAAATTTATTATGGTGAGGTTATAACTCTGAGGGGAAAGTATGAAAAAAGTTCAGTTAGGTAGTAGCTCATTGCAGGTGTCACGTGTTTGCTTAGGCAGCATGACGTGGGGAGTGCAAAATAATCAAGCAGATGCCAGCAAGCAGCTTGATTATGCATTGGCCCAAGGGATAAATTTTGTTGATACGGCTGAGATGTATGCGATACCGCCTAAGGAAGAAACTTACGGCGCAACTGAGTCCATTATTGGCAATTGGCTTGCGGACAACCCTGCAAAGCGCCAAGATATTGTACTCGCTTCTAAAATCGCTGGTCCCGGTTTATCCTATATCCGCGATGGCGGCCCAATTACTGGCGCCAGTGTTATTGAGGCGGTTGAGGGATCATTAAGGCGTTTAAAAACAGACTATTTAGATTTGTATCAACTACATTGGCCTAATCGAAATTCCCCACACTTTGCCAATCATTGGCCGGGAGTTCTAGATTTTGAAGTGGTAGATAGTGCGGCGCAAACAGAGAATATGCTCGATATTCTTAATGGTTTGGCTCACTGCGTTAAGGCTGGGAAAATCCGCTATTGTGGCCTGTCAGATGACACGCCGTGGGGGATTAGCCAGTACCTGCGTTTAAGCGAGAAATATGATTTACCGAAAATCGTGTCAATTCAAAATGAGTTTAGTTTACTCCACACCAAAGATTGGCCCTATCTCATTGAGCAATGTGTACATGAAGATATCGCATACCTTCCTTGGTCACCACTAGCTTGTGGTGCTCTTTCAGGTAAGTATTTGGGAGGAGCAAGGCCTGCTGGAACACGTTGGACGTTGATGCAGCGTAATGGTTTATTTCGCGATACACCCATGTCAGGTAAGGCAATTGCTGCCTATGTTGATTTAGCGAAGTCTCATGGTATTTCGCCAGTGCAGTTAGCACTTGGTTGGGTCAACCAAGTCAGTGGCGTGACCTCAACAATTATTGGTGCAACAAGTACAACGCAACTAAAGGAAGATATTAATGCCTTTAGTCAGCCATTATCAGCACAAATAATTAATGATATTAATAGTTTGCTAAAGCAATATCCATCACCATTTTAAGGTATAAATAATGACAGTTGAACTCTCACGACGACGGTTACTTCAAGGGGCGGCTGCACTTGGCTTGCTAAGCCAAACACTGCAAATTGGCGCACAACCGCAGGCTAACAATTTACGTGTTTTCGTTGATGGCCTGTCATTTTTGCCTGATGATCTTAACGATTTAAGCGCATCAAAACTTGATGCTTATTTATGCGATATTTCAGAAATCGAAGCAATCAAGCAGCCAGATGGTACCACCAACTATAAACGAACATTCAAGGCTTGTATCAAGAGTATCAGTGAAGCATCGGCGCGTGTTATTTCCAACCCCAATCACTTAATCTTAGGACGTTCAGGCACTGATATTTCATTGGCAAATGAGCGCAACAAAACAGCCGTTTTCTTTCAAATTCAGGGCGCTGATTGTGTCGAAGAGAGTATTGGCAATAATCTTAACCAGTTAGATTTGTTTCATGATAAGGGATTACGGGTGTTACAGCTCACTCACCATTATGGCAATAAATTCTGTGGCGGTGCGCTCGATAATGATGGTAGCCAAGGGCTTGATATTGGATTAAGTCATGCGGGCAAAGACCTCATTGAGCGACTTAATCATAAAAACATGTTGATTGATGTTAGCCACTCCAGCGTAAAAGGTGCGTTAGAGGTGGCAAAGCGCACCAGTGCGCCAATCGTACAGAGCCATGGGGCGGTAAGGGAGATAGTTAATCACGCACGCTGTTCTCCAGATAACGTCATTAAGGCCATTGCTGATACTGGTGGCTTATTTGGCGTGTTTATGATGACTTTCTGGTTAACTAACGAAAGAGTACCGACAACGGCGCATTATATAAATCATTTAAAGCATGTTGCAAATGTAGGTGGCATTGATGCCGTCGCGATAGCCAATGATTATCCGCTGCGCGGTCATGAGAAGCTATTAGCGCTGGGCAATGATAATAGTAAAGGCGTTGAGCAATATGTGGCTTGGTGGCACAGTTTACGTGCTAGAGGCGTGTTGGGGTTTGAGGCTGAACCACTGCACGTTGTTGTACCAGAACTAAATCACATTGAGCGTATGGAGCGCATTGACAATGCCCTGGCAAACTCTGGGTTTTCCTCCAGCGAGAGAGATAAAATTATGGGAAAAAACTGGCAGCGTGTACTGAATCAAGTATTAGTGTAGCAATCTAGATAAAACAAAAACGCCCAGCTTATGATGAGTAAGCTGGGCGTTTTGGTTCTCGGTATTTGACTACCAGATCTTCACACGATCTTCTGGCTTAAGGTACATTTTGTCACCTTCTTTAACGTCAAAAGCTTTATAGAATGCTTCGATGTTACGCGGTGTACCAAAGGCACGATATTGGCCTGGTGAATGTGGGTCTGTCATCAAGCGGTTACGTAGTGCTTCGTCGCGATATTTACGACGCCAAACTTGCGACCAACCAATAAAGACACGTTGCTCACCAGTGAAACCATCAATTACTTGTGATTCTTGACCGTTTAATGAAAGTAGGTAAGAACGGAAGGCAACGGTTAAGCCACCTAAATCGCCAATATTTTCACCTAAGGTGAGATCGCCATTTACGCTTGCATCTTCAAACGGTGCAAAGGCAGAGTATTGTGTTGATAATTGCTTAGAGCGCTTTTCAAATTCTGCTTTGTCGTTATCTGTCCACCAGTTACGTAAGTTACCGTCACCGTCGTACTTAGCGCCTTGATCATCAAAACCATGGCTTAATTCATGACCGATAACCGCGCCAATGCCGCCGTAGTTAACCGCGTCATCTGCTTCCATATTAAAGAATGGTGGTTGAAGAATCGCCGCTGGGAATACGATTTCATTGCCTACGGGGTTGAAGTAAGCGTTGACCGTTTGTGGCGTCATGTGCCATTTCGCTTTATTTACTGGCTTGCTAAGTGATGAAATCATGTCATCAAACTCAAAAGCCACGTAGTTTTGGTAATTTTTAACCAATTCACCCGCTTCGATGTTTAGCGCTGAGTAATCACGCCATTTGTTTGGATAGCCAATTTTGTAGGTGAATTTCCCCAGCTTTTCTAATGCCGCTGTTTTGGTGGTATCACTCATCCACTCTAGTTCGTTAATGCTGACTTCAAAGCCTTTGATCAACATTTTGATCATACCTTCCATACGCTCTTTAGCTTCTGGTTTGAAATGCTCTTTTACGTAGACTTTGCCAACGACTTCACCCAATACGCTCTCCGTCGTATCAACCGCCTCTTTCCAACGAGGGCGTTGTTCTTGAATGCCGTGTAGGGTCTTGCTGTGGAAATCAAAATGCAGATTAACGAATTCTTCACTCAGTAGTTCTGCATAGCCATCGACTAACTGGAATGTTAAATAGTCTTTCCAAGCCTGTAGTGATGCGGTTTTGAAGTTTTCGCCAAATGCTTTCATGTAGCTTGGCTGGCTAACGATCATCTGCTCAACATCAAATAAGTTAGCTTCTTGTGAGTATAGACCCCAGTCAAAGCTGCCCATTAATTGGTTAAGCTCAATGCGGCTCATTTTGTTGTAACGCTTGGTGGCATTACGAGATTCTGTGCGAGACCATTGTGCTTTAGCGATAGCATTTTCGATAGCAACGATGTTTTTTGCTGCACTGCTTACATCCTCAATACCGGCTTTGCCTAGCAGCGTTTCAATGTAGTTAGTGTATTTCGCGCGAATTGTGCTAAATTTTTCTTCATCTTTTAAGTAGTAATCACGATCCGGTAAAGTTAGGCCTGATTGATAAAGGTACAGGGCCATTTCGTTTGAACTTTTGGCATCAGCATTAGCGTAAAAGCCAAATGGTGCGGTAACACCTTGGCGGCCGAGTGAGGCGAATAGACGAATAATATCACCATGATCTTGGGCGGCATCGATTTGCGCCAGTTGCTCATTTAATGGTTTAACGCCTAAGCTATTAATTTTGTCGATATCCATAAAGCTATTGTAGAAGTCACCAATTTTTTGATTATCAGTGCCTTTGGCAGAGCTTGTCGCTGCGGCTTGTTCAATGATTGCCTTAAGTGCAGTTTGGCTATCATCACGTAATTTGGTGAACGCACCATAGTTTGATTTGTCAGCTGGAATCACCGTGTTTTCTAGCCATTTACCATTTACACCTTGGTAAAGGTCGTCTTGCAAACGCGTGTTTTTGTCAAAGTTAGACATATCGATGCCTGAACTTTTTACTGCTTGCTGTTGAGTGACTTGTGGAGCATCGTTGCTGGTACTACAGCTTGCGACTCCCATAGAAAGAGCAACGGCTAGCGCTACGCTGGTTAATCTTTTCATCTCTTTATTCCCTAAGGTTATTATTATATAAATTTTTACGCAGTAATCATATCAATGCTTTACTGCAGAAATAAAGACTTACACTTTAAAAAGAGTGACAAAATGTAACTAAGATCGTTCTTTTAATTGTTCTGTGGCGGGAGGGATCACTTTGCTGCTTGATTCTTTTTTAAGTTGTTGCCTAATGCTTTCATAATATCTCGCCAAGTGAGAATGCCAATAGGCTGCTTATTGGAATCTACAACAGGGATACAGGACACTTTATGAGTATTGAAAATTTCGACCGCTTGTTTGATGGTTGTGTCAGTTTCTCGATAAATTACCTCACGGCTCATTATCTGATGAGCTTTTTGGTTTAAGCAATTCAAGTCCCTGAGGGTTTCAGCAGCAGTATCAATACGTGGACTAAGCGCTTTGAGTAAATCACGGTCAGAGATTACGCCAACTAGCTGAGTGCCATTGATAACTAACAGGTGATGAAAATTGGTATTATCAAATATTGATTTGATCACAGATAACTTATCGTCTATGTCAATCGTTACCACATTGGGGCTCATTAACTTGGTTATTTTCATACCTGGCCTTTGATGTAAGAAGCGAGCAACAAGTTAAAGCGCTCGCTTACTAAACTAAGATTTATACCATTTGGGGTTATTTATGCGCCGCCGCCCATGCAGTTTGGTGAGTTTGGTGTGTCCCCATTTTTTTCGGCCCATTGTGCTGGCGAATAGGTATGCTGAGCTAAAGCGTGAATAGGCCCCGCAATTTCTTCACTTAACACTTTATAGACCAGTTGCTGGCGTTTGACTCGAGATAATCCTTCAAATACCTCACTAACAACAACTACTTTAAAGTGTGTTTCAGAGTTTGGTGGTACCGAATGCATATGCGATTCGTTTTCAACTGTTAGCATGACAGGTTTTAACTGCTCGGTTAGCTTTTGCTCAATGGCACGCTGAACCTGATGGTAGTCACTCATTATTTATTCCCTTTCTCAGTTAAACGGCGTTCAATTGAGTCCATTAGTGCCCCTGTGATATCAACATCAAATGCGGCTTCGATTTCAACAATACAGGTTGGGCTAGTCACGTTGATTTCAGTTACTTTGTCGCCGATCACATCAAGACCGACAAAAATCAGACCTTTTTCTTTTAACTTTGGGCCAATAGTGCGAGCAATTTCCCAATCGGTTTCAGACAGTGGTCGTGCTTCTCCTCGGCCGCCTGCTGCTAAGTTACCGCGAGTTTCCCCTTTGGCTGGGATACGTGCAAGACAATAAGGCATCGGCTCACCATCGACAATTAAAATGCGCTTGTCGCCATTACTAATATCAGGAACAAAAGCCTGCGCCATGGCATACATGCTTTGATGCTGGGTTAATGTTTCGATAATAACGCCAACATTGGCATCTCCCTCTTTAACACGGAAGATTGATGCGCCGCCCATGCCATCTAGTGGTTTTAAGATCATGTCTTTGTGCGTGGCATAAAACTCACGAATTTTGTCTTCACGGCGAGTAACCAACGTTGGTGGCGTTAAGTCGGCAAACCACGCGGTGTAGAGTTTCTCGTTACAGTCGCGCAGACTTTGTGGTTTGTTAACGACTAAAAGCCCTTCGTCTTCGGCGCGTTCGAGCAAGTAAGTTGCGTAAACAAATTCGGTATCAAATGGTGGATCTTTACGCATCAACAAGACATCAAGATCGCTTAAACGAATCTCCTGTTCATTGCTTAAGTTAAACCAGCTATTTGGATCCTTTTGCACGCTGAGTGTTCTCACTCTAGCGAATGTGTGTCCTTGATCTAGGTAGATATCGTTCATTTCAAGATAATAAAGTTCATAACCGCGCGCTTGCGCTGCCATTAACATAGCAAAACTACTATCTTTTTTGATATTAATGTCTGTGATTGGATCCATCAATATGCCGAGTTTTATTGTCATGCTTTAATCCTTCTTACTATTAGCCAAGATCGCCAAAGCGAGTTTGGAGTGCGCTAATTACGGTGAGACCTGCTGTTTCTGTGCGTAGTACGCGCGGGCCAATTAATACTTCATCAAAGCCGCTGTGGCTTGCTTGTTCAATTTCAATATCTGATAAGCCACCTTCAGGGCCAATAACCAAACGGATACCATTGGTTGGTTGAGGTAAACTATTGATGGAATAGCTTGCTCTTGGATGAAGGTTTAATTTTAGCTCATCACTAGGTTGCGCTAACCACTGCTCTAGCGGGATAGGCGGGTGGATCGTCGGTATCGTGTTGCGGCCACATTGCTCACAGGCAGATATTACAATTTTTTGCCATTGATTAACTTTTTTAGCCAATCGCTCACCGCTCAACTTGACGCCACAACGCTCGGTGAACAGCGGGGTGATTTGATTTACCCCAAGTTCAACTGCTTTTTGAATGGTCATTTCCATTTTATCGCCACGGGAAATACCTTGCCCTAAGTGGATTGATAGTGGCGATTCAATATTCTTATCATCAAATTCAGTAATTTTGGCAACGACTTTCTTCTTGCCTGATTCAACTAATACCGCAGGGTATTGGCCACCTTGTCCATTAAACAAAATAATTTGTGCATCAACAGCTAGTCGTAATACGCGACCAACATGGTTGGCAGCATCGTCTTCTAGCAAGACGGTTTGATCAGGGACTAAATCGCCGCTGTGATATATGCGGGGGACTCTCATTGCTTGTGTGCCATTAAATAATTTTTTCCATTATAAGTAATATTTGGTGCTTACCAAGCCAAATCAAGCTTTGTTACAAAATATTTATGCAATAGAAAACACTTTTCGCTATATTGTATACAATTAAATCATAACAGAAGGGGATTCTTTTGAATTCTAATCGTTTAGTTAAGGGAATCGCCTTAACATTTGGCCTAGGTTTGGGTCTAGCTGGGTGTCAAACCACCGAGTCAACATCAGCTCCTGCAATCGCTCAAACACAAGGAACAAATGACTTGACCCTTGAGCGGATTTATAAAGATAAAGAGTTTAAATCTCAGTGGATGGGACGGATTCGCTGGTTAAGTGATGGTTCTGGTTACACTGCCGTGGAAAAATCATCGCAGAAGGTTAAGAATGATAAAGGCGAGATGGTTAGTATTGGCCGCGATATTGTTGTTTATGACCCGAAAACAAACGAGCGCACCGTACTAATTTCTGCCAAGCAGTTGATTGTTCAAGGGCAAACTAAGCCGCTTAAGATTGACGACTACGTGTGGTCTAAAGATCGTTCGCAAGTACTTATCTATACCAACTCAAAGAAAGTATGGCGCTCCAATTCACGTGGTGACTATTATGTACTTAATTTAAAAGACTCATCACTTGAAAAAATTGGTGGCGATGATTATCAGGCAAGCCGTTTAATGTTTGCGAAGTTCTCTGATGATGGCCGTAAAGTGGCTTATGTTTATCTCGATAATATTTTTGTCCAGGATTTGTCAGATAAGTCGATAGTTCAGCTAACATTTGATGCTAATAAGACCACCATAAATGGCTTATTCGATTGGGTTTATGAGGAAGAGTTTTCAATTCGCGATGGATTCCGCTGGAGTCCCGATGGTACGAAGATTGCCTATTGGCAACTGGATACCAGTGGTTCAAAGAACTTCACCATGATTAACAATACCGATGAACTTTACCCAACCATCACTCAGTTTCCATACCCTAAAGTTGGTGAAAAAAATCCAGCTGCTAAAATAGGCGTTGTTTCGTTGTCTGATCAAAAAACAGTTTGGGCTGACTTTACAGGGGATGCTCACAACATGTATATCCCTCGAATGAGTTGGGCGGCAAACAGTGATGAAGTGATTGTACAGCGTATGAATCGCAAGCAAGATACCAACAAGGTTTACTTAGTCAATGCAAAAAATGGCTCACTTAATCATATCTATACCGAGAAAGAGAAAACATTTATTGAGTGGGTTTACGATGTAACGTGGATTGACGATGGTAAATCATTTTTATGGATAAGCGAGCAAGATGATTGGCGCCATATTTATAAGATATCTCGTGATGGTAAAACGGTAACTGACCTAACGCCTGGTGCTTTTGATATCACGCGTATTCAGTCTATCGATGAGAAAAATGGTTGGGTGTACTTTATTGCTTCACCTGATGATATAACTCAGCGTTATCTTTATCGTGCTAACCTAAATGGAACTGGTAGCAAAGAACGCGTTACCCCTGTTGAGTTTTCTGGCAGTAATAGCTATTACATGGATAAGAAAGGGCGATGGGCTATCCATACGCATTCTGATTTTACTACTCCAAGGACCAAACGCTTAGTTAAATTGGCTGACCATAGCACTAAGCGAGTGATGTTGGAAAATAAAAAGTTAAAGGCACAGCTTGCTAAGCTTTCATTAACTGATACAGAGTTTTTCCAAGTAAAAGCGCAAGATGGTTTTATCATTGACGGCTACCTCACTAAACCGGCCAACTTTGATGCCAATAAACAGTATCCAATTGTTTTCTATGTCTATGGTGAACCCGCCGGGCAGACGGTAAAGGATAGTTGGCGTGGTAATTCTTTCTTGTGGGATCAAATGCTAGCGCAGCAGGGCTTTATTGTAGCCTCTATTGATCCTCGTGGTACCAAGGCTCCAAAAGGCCGCGCTTGGCGCAAATCCATTTATGCAAAAGCTGGCGTGATAACCTCACGTGATAATTCAGATGCGTTAAAAGCAATGGCCAAGCGCTATCCATTTATTGACACCAAACGTGTGGGTATTTGGGGACATTCAGGGGGCGGTTCAACAACCTTAAATATGCTATTTAGATACCCTGAGCAGTTCCACGTAGGTATTGCGAATGCCCCGGTTGCGGACATCCGCCTTTATGACACCATTTATCAGGAGCGCTATTCTGGTTTATTACCAGATAATGTTGAGGCTTATGAGCAAAGTGCACCAATCACTCATGCTAAAAATCTTCAAGGTAAGCTGCTGCTAATTCATGGTACTGGTGATGATAACGTTCACTATCAGGCAAGTGAGCGTTTGATTAATGAGTTAGTAAAGCATAACAAGCAATTCGAGTTTATGGCTTATCCAAATCGTAGCCACTCTCTACGCGAAGGTAAAGGAACGACGTTGCACTTGAAAACGCTAATGACTAATTATTTTAATCAGCATTTGAAGCCGTAATACGTTGCTAATACCAATTAGACTATGTTTGTTCCCGCAAATTGGGCAAATGACTTAACCGCCTTGGTATGATTAGAATATTTAATAAAAACCGCCTTTTAGGCGGTTTTTTTGTGAAAAAGTTCTATGCTAAATAGAGTAAGAAAACTTAAAGGGATGTTATGGGCTCGATATATACTTCATTTGTTAGCAAGGTTGCCTTTCCTTTACATGAACGGCTTAAGTCTCACCGCTCGGTTGAAATTAGAAAATCGTTAGAGCAATCGCAATGGCAATCCCGAGAGCAAATTATCAGTCAGCGTGATATTCGTTTGACAAAATTTATTGCTAAGGCCTATCGTGACGTTCCCTATATTAAGTCAGTTTTTGATGACTTAGGTTTAACCCCTAATGCGATTCAAACTAGCGATGACCTAACAAAACTCCCGTTTTTCACTAAAGAAACGATTAAGACAAATTTTGAACAGCTAAAATCAATTAATGCCGGACCACTAACAAAGGGGAATACCGGCGGCTCTTCTGGAGCGCCGCTTATATTTTTATTGGGTAAAGATAGGGTTAGCCATGACGTTGCGCAAAAGTGGCGCGCGACCCGTTGGTGGGATGTTGATATTGGTGATAAGGAGATTGTTGCTTGGGGCTCACCTATTGAACTAGGCTCTCAAGACAGAGTGCGGCAAGTGAGAGATAGCCTATTTCGCAGCCACTTAATACCAGCTTTTGATTTAACTCCCCGGACAATTGACGGCTTTATTAAGCAAATTATCTCACGTAAACCTATGATGTTATTTGGTTACCCATCGGTATATGCGATGATCGCCAAGCAAGCACAAGCGCACCAGTTACAACTTGCAGGGCTCGGTATCAAGGTCATCTTCGTGACTTCAGAGCGGCTTTATGACCATCAGCGCGACATTATTGAGCAAGTATTTGGTTGCCCTGTTGCCAATGGCTACGGCGGCCGAGATGCAGGGTTTATTGCTCATCAATGCCCAAAAGGGAGTATGCACCTAAGCGCTGAAGATATCGTGGTAGAAATAATTGATGAGCAAGGAAACGTGTTGCCTGATGGACAGCGAGGAGAGATAGTCGTAACCCATTTAGCTTCTGGCGATTTTCCGTTTATTCGCTATCGTACTGGTGATATCGCCACCATTGCCACTCAGCATTGTGCCTGCGGTAGAGGACTACCGATACTTGAAGCAATTGATGGTAGAAGCACTGACTTTGTCATGGCGCAAGACGGAACAAAAATGCACGGCCTGGCATTGATTTATATCCTAAGGGAGCTAGCTGCGGTAGAAGAGTTTAAAATTGTCCAACACTCTATCGAGACAATACAAGTTGATATTGTCTCTTCCTCTTTTGATAGTGGGTTAATAACTGATATTGAAAAAGGATTCAAAGCCCGCTTAGGTCGCGGTGTTAGCGTTGATGTTCGACATGTTGAGACTATTGCTAGTGAAAAATCAGGGAAGTTTCGCTATGTGGTTAGCCATATTGCATAGTGTGTCCGTTAAATAGCAATAACCAAAGATAGTCATTTATAGGAACAACTTTTGATTTAATTGAAATGATTATGACGCCGAACGGTCCGGCAATAATTCAGCAATCTGATATTTGTCGATGAGTGAGTAAAGTGTCGGCCTAGTCACACCAAGTTGCTCTGCCGTCTTGGACATGTTGCAACCACAAATTTCATAAGCTCTTATTATTGCTTTGCTTTCTGCTTGTAACCTAATATCTCGCAACAATTCGATTTCATCATCACTAGTTCCCTCATCGATACCAAGGTCAATTGCGTCGATATAATTGTTGTCACTCATGATTACGGCAGATTTTATTTTATTCTGCAACTCCCTTATATTCCCGGGCCATTCATAGCTGGTAAGCGCGTGAAGCGCCTTAGGGGTAAAGCCTTTAATTCTTGTTTTAAGCTCTTTGTTGAATTGCACTAATAGTGTTTTGGCTAATAAGATAACGTCGCTATCACGCTCTCGCAAGGCGGGTATATTTATGCAGATTTCATTAATTCGGTAATAAAGATCCTCACGGAATTGTTCTTGTGAAATCATTTGGTTTAAATTGCGGTGAGTTGCACAGATAACACGAATATCAACGGCTATCTCAGTGCGTCCGCCAACCCGTTCAATTTTTCTTTCTTGCAAAAAACGAAGCATCTTAGCTTGTAGGGCAAGTGGCATGTCGCCAATTTCATCAAGAAACAAGGTTCCTTCATTAGCGCACTCAATCTTACCGATTGTTTGTTTATTGGCCCCGGTGAATGCTCCTTTTTCATAACCAAATAATTCACTTTCAAGAAGGTTCTCGGGAATGGAAGCACAGTTTATTGCGACAAATGGCTTATCGCTCCGAGCGCTTTTAGTATGGATTGCTTTGGCTAAAACCTCTTTGCCGGTGCCACTCTCGCCAAGCAGTAAGGTGGCGATGTTATTTTTAGCGATACGGTCTACCATCTTAATGACTCTTTGCATTGCTTCACTTGAGCCGATGATATTATTCACCGAGGGGGTTAAGAGATTAAGCCGTCTGTTTTCGTCCTCAAGGCGGTGAATTTTTAAAGCGCGATGAATAAAATGGGTTAACATTTCGGGCATTACGGGTTTTTGAAAAAAATCTGTTGCGCCTAAATCAATCGCCTTTAAGGCGTTAGTGCGATCATCATTACCTGTCAGAACGATAACTTTAGTATGTGGAAATAAAGCTAAAATACCACAGAGTGTTTCTAGCCCTTCGGTGGCGTTAGCGGGATCTGGCGGTAGTCCTAAATCTAGTGTTACAACGGCTGGTGCATGCAAGCGCATTTGGGTAAGTGCCGATTCTCGGCTATTAGCGGTAACAACATCAAAGTCGATTAGACTCCACTTTAGCTGTTTTAATATTCCAGGGTCATCATCAACGACTAGAACTTTTGATTTTTCATCACTCATTACTTCTACATCCTTTGCTTGCATTAGCGTTGTCAGGTAAATGAAGACTAATGCGGGTTCCTTTTTGTTCAATACTTTCAACGGCGATCCTACCACCAATACTTTCTATATACTGTTTTGCCTCATAAGCTCCTATTCCCATCCCTGCGTTGCCTTTAGTTGTATCAAATGGCTTAAATAATCTAGTGTTGAGAAAAATTTCGCTCATGCCACAGCCGGTATCTTCGACTGTTATTATATCTGTACCGTGTTGGCGAGTATGGGATAACGTTATGCTATCCTCTACAGCGCAGGCTTGTTGGGCGTTTTGTACCAAGTGCATTATAATATTAGTCAACTTTTCAGGATTTAGGTATAAAATTACATGCTTTTCGCAATCAATCGCGACTGCGGGGGAAAGCCTATTACTCTGGCTGGCTACGTCACAAAATAAATCATATAAAGAGATGGAACGGCTTTGACTCTTTTCACTTTGTTCGCGTCGTAATTGCGCTAGCATTTGGTTCATTTTTGTTACAGCGTTCTCGACCGTTTCAAAAGAATCTTCAATAAATTCAGGATTGTCTTTATGATGAACCGCATTGCTGGAAATTAACGATAACTGCGCCACTATGTTTTTAAGGTCATGGACCAAAAAGGCTGACATGCGATTGAAGGCTGCAAATTGACTCGCTTCAAGAATTTCTTGATTTGCTCTATTTAAGGCCAAAAAATTTGCTAATTGCTGTGCTGCTGCAAAAAATAGGTCACGGTCCTCATAGTTAACGATTTGATTATGCCCCGGGCGAGAAAGAATAAAGTAGCCCGATAAGTGATGCTGCCCCTGCATCGGGATGATTAAGCGCATTGAATCATTGATCATTGCTGTTAAGCCAGCAATTGATTTGGGATAAACCTCAGGAAAACGTTCGTACTCATCTAAGTCAATAATCCATTGCTGGGGTAAATCTTTATATTTGCTTAAGAATATCTGCCATTCGGAAAGTTGGTTGTTAATGCCAATAGTCGCTGCAAGTTCAAGTTTATTATTTGTGCCGATTAAATATAGTGCCCCTTGCTCTATATCAAATAAATCCATTAGCGCGTTGAGGGCTGTTTCCTTATAGTCATTATGCTCAGTAGCCGCTAAGTTCGTATTTAATTTTAACCATTGCTGTCTGTAATCATAACGGTTAGCGAAAAAATGCTTGCTGATGAATACTTTGATTTTATTACGAAGTGCCTCGTTCAAAAATAGAAAAATCAAGATAGACAAAGCCAACACAATAAAGATTAGTTGGCTATACATCCCCCATTGTCCACCAATCGTTTGTAAGTAGAATGCGGCTATGGAAACAATGATTAAATAAATTGAAATGCCGAGCAGTAACGTTGAATGAAAAACAACTTCTCTTGAAATAAACAGTCTCATCCCTAGTGACTTATGCCGTCTTATTCCAATTATTAGTAGGGGAACCAGGCATAAATAGATGGCTCCACGAGTCCAGAACAATTCATGGTTTAATTGCGTGGTCAATATTGAAGTGGAGTAAATTGTTAAATCAACAACGGCATAAGCGGCGATGGCAATAGCGAGTGGCTTAAACCCCCATTTAAACTCCGAACTCCCTTGTCTATATAAGAATTCAATCATGATCAAATGAGAGATTGACAGGATCAATAAGCTTAAAAATAACCAGTATATATCACCAAGTGAGCCAGTGATTGCAAGTGCCAGGATGAGCACGCTAAGTGCAACGGTTGGGAAAAACCAACCAAATTGGTGCTTAAAAGAGAATAAGGGCAGGAGTTTGCTTTCTTTGATTAATAAATTTACACACAGGAGTCCCCAGGCAAAGCTCTTGATTATCTCGGGGATGAAAGTGAAAATTATTGGTCGCTTATAAATAGCGCTCATACCAACAAAAAAACACCACAAAGCAGTTGCCAAAACAGCAAAAAACAGCAATTTAGAACTGAGTGTCGAAGTCTTCGTTGTGAGTAGTAAAAGTAGCAATCCGGCAAAGCCTAAACTAGCCAAGATATAACTATAATAACCAATCTCTAACACTGAAAATCCCTACCGGTTAATTTGGTTTATTAAGGAGGATATCTTAGTGTCTAACTTATTCACTTTTTCAATTAAATCTGTCAATAAACTAGCCGTTTCTGTTGGTGTTTGCATACTCGCTTTAGCCAATGCTGGTTGTACCGTTGTTTGTACCCTTGGCACTGGTAAATCGCCATGATGTTGCAGGCTGAGCTCATTGGACATTTCTTGCAACACGGTATCTATTGCTTGCACATTGAAATACTTAAGTTCCTCGATAAACCCAAATAACATGAGCCGATCCATAAAAAGGTTGATTAAGCGAGGTATGCCCTGTGTGCTTTGATGGATAACTGAGTAGGCGGTAAACGAGATTAAAGAATCACCCGCCCATCCGGCTTTTTCCAGTCGATGATTAATGTAAGAGCGCGTTTCTTCCTGAGTGAGTGGCTCCAGATGACAGGATGCGATAATACGCTGGCGAAATTGTTCCATTCCTTGCGATTGGATAATTAACTTCAACTCCGATTGCCCTAAGAGAAAACTTTGAAATAACGGCATATTACCTATCTGAAAATTAGAAAGCATTCGCAACTCTTCGACCGACTCGGCTGGGAGGTTTTGCGCTTCATCAACTAACAATACGGCTCGCTTGCCTTGTTGTTTTAGTGTGATTAAAAAGTTTTCAATCCCCTTTAAGATGGTTGTTTTATTAACTTCTTTAACCTGTATGCCAAAAGAGATAGCAATCATTTCTAGTAATTCAATAGGCGATAATAGAGTGGTGACTAACTGTGCAGCAACAACATCTCCGCCTTGGACTGCGTCGATTAGGGAGCGCGCGATTGTTGTTTTTCCGGTGCCAATTGCACCCGTAATAACGATAAAGCCCTCTTGTTGGGAAAGTCCGTACTCTAGATAGCTTAGTGCCTTTTGGTGTTGTTTGCTTGAATAGAAAAAATCCGGATCTGGGCTCAGTTGAAAAGGTTTGCTGTTTAATCCATAAAAGGCTTGATACATATTGTTAAAACTCTTTTCGTAATGAAAGGCTTACGCGATCTTCATTAAAGTCATTGTTTGTATTGTTTGAGTCACGGTTACGATGGAGTACAGAAAATGTTGCTGACATTGTGCTATTAAAGTCATGCGCATAGCTTAGGTTGTATTGTTTCTCTTGATAATCCTCTAAAAAATTGTTGGCGCTCAACATCGATGTGTCCTCAACGTTAACACCTAAATTGAATCTATTGTGACGATTTAAGCGGTAGCTTGTAGTCATCAGAAAAGACTCACGAATACTTCTATTGTTTGTGTCTACATTAGTCCTGCGATTCTTTCTGTAACTTAGGAGTAGATTGAACTTACGAAACTGATAACTAACGTTAGTTGAAAGTTGCTTATTTAGGTAAGTCCTATTACTTAACTCCGGCGTTAATCTGTCTATTGGGATGAGTTGTTCACCGGAACCGATTGTAGGTGTTTGACCGGCAGCAAAAGTACATTGATCAATTGTAAAGTCGGGTGTGCTAGGGCAGATAAAGTGGCCTAAAGTCGTTGGTGTCAACGAAGATGTCTGAAAATTGGTAATGCTTTCAGTATAGACAATACTGGTGCTGATACGACGGTGACGATGATTAAACGACGCCTCATAGGCATTGCCAAAGAAACGCTTGCTCGAGCTTAATATCAGTGAGGTTCGTTGGCTTGGTTGCCAGTTCAGCTTAGCGCTAACGTAATTGCTATTTAAGTCATCGAGACTCCAATTATAGGCGAGCTTAATATATGAACGAGAGCTAGGCTGCCAGCGAAGCCCAAGGCCATAACTCGACGATGTTAAACTTGGACTCTGGATATTACTAACATCATAATCCTCATCATAATATTGCGCCAATATAGAAATATCCTGGAAAATCTCACGTCCCAATTCAGCGTAAAAATCGGTTAAGGTCTGCTTTGAAATATTGTTTTCAAGTAGCCTTTTATGCTTGATGAGTGTTTTATTGGCGTACAAAAACCAATAACTGGCAGTGAAAAAGTCACCACTATTGATACCTAATGCCAGCCGTTGATTGTCTGAGTCTCTAAAGTCTGTTTGTTCACTGTGATTGACTGTATCTGTTTGCGTCTGTCCTAGGTACCAATTAACGCTATAATCAAGATAGTTAGCCAATTTTGAGTTTAATTGATTATGAATATTATATTGGATGACATCAGTTTGCCCCGTACCGGAATACAGGGTAGAGGGGTTGGTTAGCGATGATTGTTGTCTTCTTTTGCTGGCGCTTAGCGTTGTATTAAGACGGTTCTCAAGCAGCTTAAATAACACTTGCCCTTGGTAATTATCGAATGTTTTACTCAAGGTTGAATTGTCTGCGTACTCTAATCGGATTAGCTGATAGTTGATATTACTCTCAACAATAGCCCCTTGATTTCTCAAGTTTAAATTTGCTTTTAATTCGGTAATTTGGTCTGAAAGTTGCGCTTCATTTCTTACGTTTAAGTTATCAGTATAAATATGAGTTAAATCTAAGGCTGGGGTTATTTTCAAGCCACTAGCAAATGAATTGGTGAGCTGTAACACACAATATAAAAAGACAAGAGTAGGGGTCGCTTTATAGCCCATAATAGTTCCCGTAGCCATAGCCGTAGCCATATCCAGCTGCTTGCTTACTATTTGTTTTATTTAATACGAACCCTACGGCTAGTTCACTATCGAGTAGCTTTATTGCCTTAACGACACTTGCAGCTGGTGTTCTTTGTTCTTCGACAACGATCAGTGCCTGACCACTGAGACTGGATAAAACCTGTGTTTCACTAACGCCAATTAATGGCGGTGAATCTAAGATAATGACCCTATCGGGGTAGCGACTAGCTAGTTCACGCATTAGTTCTTCCATTCGTCCACTCGATAGTAGCTCATGGGTTAAGTGGTGCTGGCTGCCGGCTGGTAGGATCGTTAGATTATCGATATTTGTGTTGTAAATAACTTCGCCAATATTTTCCACTTTGTTAAGCAAGTAATCTAGTAATCCATTGGTTGCATCATATTCTAGTTCGGTACCTATGCTTGGGTTGACTACATCGGCGTCAACTAACAGCACTCTTTTGTCCTGTTCCAGTGCGATGCTTAAAGCTAAGTTAATAGAAGTAAATGTCTTTCCTTCGTCCTCATGAGTACTAGAGACTAAAATAATATTAGGGTGGTTTAATAAATGTGACGTTTTACCAAAAGCATTAGTCAGCACTTTTCGTTTAATAAAACGATATTCTTCATTAATTCGGCTTCGCTCACTGCGGTTAGTTACCATTGATTTAGCACTTAGCATATCTAAATCTATTTCAATGTAGCCACCAATACTTTTGCCATGACCAACGGCTTCATTACGTGACGGCTTAGGAGTGGCTCCTTTGTTCAAAGCTTTTTCAATCGTGCTCATTGTAAGAGTCCTTGGGCTATTTCACGCACTTGAGGTAGTAATGAATCTGATACTTCTAATGCGATGATAATCAAATAGATAGTTATTAACAGACCGATGAGTGAGAAGAAAACTGCGTTTTTGGTGCGGTTATTTTGACTAAAACTACCTTCATGAATATTAGACACAGTACCGAACACCGGCAGACCCGTGAGCTGTGTTAATTGATAGGGGCTCATAATGACTGTTTTTAATTGGCTCATTAAGAACGCCACCGCAACGCCAATCCCAAGCCCTGCAATGAGTACCAGACTATAAAATAATGCTCGAGGCGGACCGGTAGGTTTTTCATTGGCTCTAGGGGGATCGATGACTCTAAATTGAATATCATCAACACTTTGATCTGCTTGTTCGCCAAGACGAGCCGTTTCACGGCGCTTAAGTAATTCTTCATATTTCTGCTTGGTTACGTTATAGCCGCGATTAAGTGCTGTTAGTTGTGATTCAATTTCAGGAATTAGATGAATCTTACTGCGCAGCGCATCCACTTTGGCGATTAAGTCACTTACCCTAACTTTGACTCCAACTAGCTTATTCTCCAGATCCAAAACCTTTATTTTCATCTCTTGGAAAACAGGGTTTACATCAAGAGATTGAATAGAGGAGCCATCACCATTGGCTGCTACCTGAATAATCTCAGCAATTTCCTGGTCACGTAGTTTCTTAAGGTGGTTAATTCGACTGGTTGCTTCACGAACATCCGGGTGTTGCTCGGTATAGCGTAGTGTGAGTTTATCCAAGCTATCTTGCATTAGCTTAATTCTACCATCGTATGATGTCGTGTATTTTAGCTTTTGAGCATGAGTTAATAGTCCAAAACTCGGGCGTTCGCCAGCCAACTTTTGTTTCGCTGCTACTAATTGGGATTCAATCTCCCGCTGCTCTAATTGTGTGGCGTCCAGAGCGTTCTCTAAGGAAGTGAGGGTGTTATAGTACCCGCTACCGGAGCTTGATATTAAGGCGCCGTTTTTTTGTCTAAATACGGTTAAGCGTTGTTCTGCTTTGGCCAATCGACTTTCATATTCAGCAATTTGATCAGTAAAGAATTGTTTCGCAATAAGCGTATCATCTCGAGATTGCCCTACGGTATTGTCAACGAAGACTTTTAGTACCGCCTCGACGATTTGAGTCGACTTTACTGGATTATTTCCAGCGTAAGTAATGGTGTACAAGTTATCTTTGTTTGTTCTTTCTAATTCAATGTTTGATGATAATCGCTTGATTAATTGATCAAATTCACTTTGGTTATTGGCCAATATGTCGAGGTCGACCATTCGTAAGATTTTTTCAAGATTAGGGCGGCTTAGTAAGGTTTTTACCATTAGCTGCACTTGCTCATCTGGGTTATTACTGATTGTCATGCCGCGCAACAGAGGCTTCAATAGGGATTGAGTATCCACATAAACTCTTGCTGAAGCGCTATACTTGTCTGGCATGGTGGTAATTGCCGCCCAGCCAATTAACGCGATTAACCAAGATGAAATAACAATATATCGTTTTTTCAACCAGATACCACGAACTACACTCCGTATTTGTTCGAGTATTTCTTGCATTTATTGCTCTCTTTATTTAGTAAACTTCGAAAATTTCACCGTGTCGTTATCTGTGTTTGGCTAAAACCAAGCTTCAGGAATAATGATTATGTCACCAGGCAGCATGTCGGCGTTTGCACTGATGTCGCCTTCTTTTATTAGGTCTTCAAGTAAAATTTGATAGGTCTTTTTTTGATTGTTTTCTACGCGAATTAGTTTAGCGCTATTACCATCTGCAAATTCAGTTAGCCCCCCAACAGCAACCATAACATCGAGTAATGTCATGTTTTGTCTATAACTGATTGACATCGGGTTAGCCGCTTCACCAACAATTCGTATTTGTTCACTGTAAGGACCTACAAAACCTGACACCGTCACCGTTACAATTGGCTCACGAATGTATTTGCTCAGCACCTTCTCGATATCTCGCGCCAGCATTGTTGGTGTCTTACCTGATACGGGAATATCTTCAACCAATGAGGTGGTGATTTTTCCGTCAGGTCGAACGATGAAACTACCTGACACTTCTGGGTTTCTCCAAACGAAAATATTAACCGAATCACCAGGCCCAATGAGGTATTGGTAGTTACTAACTTCAGTCGTTAGTGATGGATATGTTGATGCGGCGGGCAGCGTAGATAAGTTATTACACCCGACTAGGCTAACAAGTGCTAAAGCAATGGCGAAGTGGTGGGGTCTAAAATGTTTGAGAGTCATGATTACTTTTCCATTTTATAAATTAGTGCAATAAATTGCGCTGTGAATAATCCCTATAGTGCAACCAGACCTACAATACTCACATAGAAATTCTTCAATCCAGCGTTAACAAGTGGTTTGAATACAAATTTAGCCAGCGTCAATCAAAGAGTATTAAATTAAAGTTAGTTGATGAATATTATTAAGTCTAGTTGCTCATAAAAAAGTTGCTTATTTATTTGAGAAGATGATGAAAAAGCCACTTCAAACGCTAAGTTTTCAAGGGGCTGTGACATCGTATGGTGGCAAGGTTGAATCTTTATTATCCCTATACATCGCTTGAATGTTGTCAGGGGTAAGAGCTGGGGCCATTTAGCTTGGCGGGCTATTTTTACGTTTAAGATAAAAAATTACATCCAACCTGAATTAATAAAAATATCGTCTATAGTTAAACGAGCTATCTTGCTTTGGCAGGATGAGGGATGTTGCAAAGCCTACTAATTAGTGGGTTTCTATCTTGAAAGGAAATTAAATGCCTAAACTGGACCCAGGCTACCTGAATAAAAATGGCAAAGCACTCATGCTATTAGAGTGCATTATTATATTTACCTCGATGGTAATGATGATGTCGCTTAACTCTTTTATTACTGGGGTTTCTTTAGCTACCCAGCAGGGCATGCTAAATACGATTTATACCGCTATGACCGTTACTTGTATTGCACAGGTTATGGGGCTGTCCCTTGGCTTGTATAGCCGTCAATTACGAGAAAGGTTCTTTGGTATTGTGCAACGTGTTGTGGTGAGCTTTTTAATTGCATTTCTTTTGCCGCTAATATTTATTAATTGGATTGGTATTGATTCCATAAGTCTGAGCTCGTTATTTTTTGCCGTTACCATGAGCTGTACCTTAATCATTTCTTTAAGATTTCAGTTAATTGACTTTGTTATCTGTCATTTGTCAAAAAAACGTTTGTTGGTATTAGGGGCAGGCACAAGGGCTTCAGTGATTGAGAAACGCATGCGCAGAGCTGTTGACCAATTACATTTTGAGATTACTGGTTTTATCAAGGTGAAGGGAGACGAGCCTGGCAAGATTTGTGACAGCAAAATTGTTGAAAACGATTTGCCTATTGATCAATATGTTGCAAAAAACAGAATAGAACAAATTGTTATAGCTTGCGATGAGCGTCGAGATAACCTTGCCTTTGAGGAGATTGCAAAGTGTAAATTAAACGGTGTAAAAATCATTGATATTTTGGAGTTTGTTGAAAACGAAACTGATCAATTGGCGATCGAATTGATGTACCCCGGTTGGGTTTTATATTCTCAGCCATTTCAAGCTCCCTCTCCGTTTGAAGCGGTGATGTTGCAATTGTTTAATAGCGCCCTAGCAATACTCATTGGTTTAATTACATGGCCTGCTGTGTTAATTGCAGCCATTGCGATTAAGTTAGAGGATGGCATAAGTGCACCAGTATTTTATCATCAAAGTAGAGTTGGCTTAAATTCTCAACCTTTTGAGATCTATAAATTACGTAGTATGAATACTGATGCCGAAAAGCACGGTGCAGTGTGGGCTGCAGCTAATGATAACCGCACAACCAAAGTTGGGCGGATTTTACGCAAATACAGAATTGATGAGATCCCTCAACTTTACAATGTAATAAAAGGAGATATGGGGTTTGTTGGTCCGCGCCCAGAGCGCCCTGAGTTTGTAGATAAGCTCTCTGTTTCTATTCCTTTTTATAATGAAAGACATCAGGTTAAGCCGGGGGTAACGGGGTGGGCGCAGTTGAGTTATTCCTATGGTGCTAGTGAGTCCGACGCGTTAGATAAGCTACAGTTTGATCTTTACTATGTAAAAAATAGAAGCTATCTATTTGATCTACTGATTATATTGCGCACCATTGAAGTTGTAATTTTTTCCAAAGGAAGTCGCTAATTGTGGATTTTATCAAGGATGTTTTGAGCAAGGGGGGGGCGTGAAAAAAATAATTACTAATGCAATGAGTGTCGATGTAGAAGATTATTTTCAAGTATCAGCATTATCAAGTAAATTCCCCCAAAAATCCTGGGGCTCTCAACAGTTAAGGGTCGAAATAGGAACTCATAAATTACTAAATTTATTTGAGCACCATAACATTAAGGGGACATTTTTTGCATTGGGCTGGATTGCAGAAAAGTGCCCTGGTTTAATCAAGGCGATAATTGATGGTGGTCATGAATTGGCCTGTCATGGCAACCTCCATCAGCGGGTTACTGACTTAAACAAGCAACAGTTTGCTGAGGACCTATATCGGGCTAAGTCAACGCTGGAGCAACTCTCTGGAGCAGGTATTATTGGCTATCGTGCGCCAAGCTTTTCAATCAATGAAACTAACCTCTGGGCATTTGATGTGATGAAAGAGTTAGGTATTGAATATAGTTCCAGTACTTACCCGATTAAACATGACCATTATGGAGTACCGGACTGGCCTAGGGGGCCTTATCAGGTGCTAGATGGACTAATCGAAATACCTTTAACAACGATGGTTAAATTTGGTCGCAGCTTTCCTATTGCTGGTGGTGGTTATTTTAGGCTTTTGCCTTATGCGCTTAGTCGATGGGCATTGCGGAGTTTTCATGAAAAAGAACAGCGTAGTAGTGTCTTTTATGTTCACCCCTGGGAGTTGGACGAATATCAGCCAGTGGTACAAGATATCGGCTTGAAAACAAGGTTTAGGCATTATGTTAATTTGCATAAGGTTGAGCCCCGTTTGAGCCGTTTATTGAGCGATTTTAATTGGTCAACAATGAAGGACGTTTATTTAAACGACCCAAAGTTGGATTGATAGGGTGAAATATGACAATGGAAGTTAGACGCCTACAGCCGGGATCTTTTGACGCTTGGGATGATTATGTCAATCGGCATGAGCAAGGGACCTTTTATCATTTGTCTGGTTGGCAAGAGGTTATTGATAGTACCTATGCTCATCCCTGCTATTTTTCCTATGTTGTTGAAGATGACAAAATCACCGCTGTCCTGCCGTTGGTTCAAGTTAAGAGCAAGTTGTTTGGAAACACCCTGATTTCAACGCCATTTTGCATTCAAGGTGGGATCCTGGCAGATCATTCATCGGCCTATCAAATGCTAGTAGAGCATGCCAAAAGCTTGGCGAAGCAGCTTGAGGTTAGTTATGTTGAATTTAGAAGTGAAGCGGATAAATCATTGGCACTTGGCTTGGTCTGCCCAAAAGAACAATTGAGTGTTGTCTTTGGCTGCGAATTAGCGTCACAACCCGCCAAAATTCTTGCAAATGTAAAGAAGAAACAGCGCGCCGTAATTCGTCAGTCGTTGAACAATAACCTTAGATATCAGATCGAAGATGATGTAACTAACCTCTATAAAATCTACTCTTACAGTGTTAGAAACTTAGGCACTCCGGTATTCTCGAAGCGATTATTTCAACGGCTACTGGCTGTATTCCCAACTCAATGCGAAATCTTAACCGTATTTCATGAGGAAAAGCCTGTATCCAGCGTGATGAGCTTCTATTATAAAGGTAAGGTGCTCCCTCATTTTGGCGGCGGCGTGCATGATGCAAGAGCGCTTAAAAGCAACGATTATATGTATTATCAGCTGATGTGCCATGGTGCCCAAAAAGGCTGTGACTATTTTGATTTTGGACGGAGTAAAGTTGATAGTGGCGCCTATAATTATAAGAAGCACTGGGGAATGCAAGCATCGCCTGCTGGTAATCATTACTATCTCAACCTAGCAAAAGATACCCCAACTCTAAACGTCAATAACCCTAAATATGCTTTAGCAATAAAGTTATGGAAAAAGCTTCCACTGCCAGTTAGTCAATTGCTTGGGCCACAATTATCAAAATACTTGGGATAATTTTATGACATTAGAAACACAAAGTATCCCTCAATCTCAAGAGACCAACACGCTTCCATACTGGCCTAACATGGCCATCATGTTGGCTGTTATCGCACTATGGTTGGGGCTTTTTTTCAACCAAGTCTCTGGGGCCGCTGAGATTTGGCTGAATTCGGATACTTATGCACATGGCTTATTTATCTTACCGCTTAGTGCTTGGTTGTTCTGGCGGCGTAAGGAGGTTTTTTTCGCCCTCAAAGCAAAACCTAGTTATCTTGGTGCACTAACGACCGTTGTTGTGACACTTGTCTGGCTGATGGCTCAGTTAATGGAAATTAATTCCTTAACTCATTTAACCAGTTTTATGTTGCTCTCATGTTTGTTGTGGTTATTTTTAGGGGATGAGTTTCTAAAACGCTTCAAATTTCCCCTCGCTTATATATTATTCTGTGCTCCCTTTGGTAATAGCCTTATCCCGTACCTGCAAGTGATAACAGCTAAATTCACTGTTTATTTCCTTGAGCTTTCACAAATACCTGTTTTTTACGAAGGGCTTTATATCACCGTGCCAACAGGTGTATTTGAAGTGGCGGTGGCTTGCTCGGGAATTCGTTACCTTATCGCCAGTTTTGCGATTGGCTCACTCTATGCGCACTTGTCGTATTCTCACTGGGGTAAAAAATTGGCTTTTACTGCCTTTGCAATTGTTTTCCCTATTATTGCAAATGGTATCAGGGCTTATTTAATCATTTTAATCGCCTATTTATCCGATATGAAATATGCAACCGGCGTTGACCATCTGGTTTATGGTTGGGTGTTTTTCGGAGTTGTGATTTATTTAATGTTTTTGATAGGAAATATCTGGGCTGACAGCGATAAAGAGCAGGATAGTCCCAAGGCATCACTAAGCGATGAGAGCATCTCCAAACGACGTTTTGTTGTCACAGGGATTGGTGTGTTGTTTGTCATGTTTGCTGTTTTCCAGTCGCTTAACTTAGAACAAATTAATAGTCCTGAAGCACCGTCCATGGCAGCGCCACAACAGATTACTTTGCATAGAGAGAATGACGAAAAAAGTTGGGGGGTGAAGTTTGACCATGCACTTAACGTATATCACGGGTTGTCACCTGAAGGCATTGAGGCATTTCAAGCTAAATTTGCCCACAAGCAATCAAAGGGCAAGCTAATCACTTCGACAAACCAATTGTTTAATCAAGATGCTTGGAGTGTAAAAACTGCCAAGATTGGCAGTCAGAAAGTGTCCAACCAAATCATAAACTATGCCGAATATGTGATAGTAAGGACGGATGGAAGAGAGCGTATCGTGCGTTATTGGTATCGAGTTAATGAGCAATATTTCGCCAAAAAATGGCAGGTTAAAATTGCTCAGGCGATGGCCCAGATTCTTAATAATGGGCGCTACGGTACGATTAATGCGCTCTCTATTGAGTTCACTAATTTTGGTGATGGACAAGCGGCCGCTCAAGCGAAACTTGATCAGTGGATGATTAGTAATTGGTCAGTTTTTAACGGGGTATTAAATGAATGATCAGCGCCTTCATGTGATGCATATACTCCATCGGTTTGCCATGGGAGGGTTAGAGAATGGGCTGGTTAATCTTATTAATCGATTACCGAATGAGAGGTTTTGTCATACGATTGTGTGTCTCACCGATTTTGACGCAGACTTTGCACAACGGCTTAATAACACAGACGTAAATATTATTAGTTTACATAAGCCATCAGGTCGCAGTCTTAAATACTTAATCGCACTGCGCCAGTTAATGAGGGATAAAAGGCCGCATATTGTACATAGCCGGGGACTGGCGGCATTAGAGGCACAACTTGCCAGTGTACTCTTGCCGATCAGGCGTATTCATGGGGAACATGGTTGGGATAGTGCATCGGCAAAACACAATAAAAAGTATCAGTTGTTACGTAAGTTGCTTAGCCCTTTGATAAATGGCTTTGTTGTGCTGTCAAAAGAGGGGGATGAATACCTTCGTGATGGCATTGGCATTAACCCAAACAAAATAAACCTAATTTGTAATGGTGTTGATACTGATAAGTTTGTACCGACAGCTAAAGGACTTACAGATAAACTGATAATAACAACGGTTGGTCGCCTGGCAAGTGTTAAGAATCAGCAATTACTGATTGAGGCAATGGCCAAGCTTGTCCATCATAAACAACTACATAATATCGAGTTGCGAATAGTTGGGGAAGGCGAGTGTCGAGACGTTTTAGAAGAAAAAATAACCCAATTAAAGCTTAGCTCCCATTGTTTCCTGCTGGGGGAGCGAGATGATGTCTCTGCATTGCTGGTGCAATCGGACCTTTTTGTTTTGCCAAGTTTTGCGGAAGGAATCTCAAATACAATATTAGAGTCAATGGCTTGTGGTATTCCTGTGGTGGCATCAAGTGTTGGAGGCAATGTTGAATTAGTTGCTGACGGCCTCACTGGCGCTCTTTTTGAAAGTGATAATGTTGATTCGCTTGTCAATGCGTTGCTCCCTTATCTCGAGCGGCCAAGCTTACGCCAATCTCATGGCAACAATGCACGTCAGCGAGGGGTGCAAAATTTTAGCTTAAATAAAATGGTAGATTGCTATCAGCAGCTATACTTTAGGATAAATACTGCAATTTAACAGGATGTAATATGTGCGGAATTGCTGGCATTTTTAATGTCGCTAACAAAGTTCAAATACCACCTCAACTACTTAAATCAATGAATAACAGTCAGAGCCACCGTGGTCCTGACGATGATGGTGTGTTTTTGGCGCCTGGTGTGGGGCTGGCTCATCGGCGACTGTCGATTATTGATCTTGCCGGCGGTCATCAGCCGATGTTTAATCAACAGGGCAGCATTGGAATAGTATTTAACGGTGAGATTTATAATTACCAGGAGTTGGCTAAAGAGCTTCAGGGCTTAGGTCACCAGTTTTCAACAATAGGAGACACGGAAACTATCATCTACGCATGGGCACAGTGGGGGCCGGCGTGTGTTGAGCGCTTACGAGGGATGTTTGCCTTTGCTATTTGGGACCAAGAGCAAGACTTATTGTTTATTGCCAGGGATAGGTTAGGTATCAAACCCTTTTATTATTCATTGCTCGATGATGGACAATTTATCTTTGGCTCCGAGCTCAAAGTTTTAAAACAGCATCCACAATGTTCGCGTGAGATAGACCCTAAAGCTGTCGAAGATTACTTCACCTTTGGTTACATACCAGAACCGAAATCGATTTTTAAACAAGTCAAAAAGCTCGAACCAGGCCATACCCTGACGGTTCGCTTTGGCCAAGAGCTTGCACAGCCCATTCAATATTGGGATGTTAGTTTCACCCCGCAAACTGAGCATGGCCAGCAAAGCCAAAAGCAATTAATTGACCGACTAAAAGAGGCGGTTGATGTGCGCTTAGTATCTGAAGTCCCGCTTGGCTCTTTTTTATCCGGTGGTGTTGACTCATCAGCCGTTGTTGCGCTGATGTCGCAATTAAATGATAAACCAGTTAATGCCTGTTCTATTGGCTTTGATATTGATGATTTTAATGAAACGGATTATGCAAAATCAGTCGCTCAGCGTTATGACGCTGATCATAATGTGAAAATTGTTGATAGTGATGATTTTGCACTGATTGACGAGTTAGCCAAGCTCTATGATGAGCCCTACGCAGACAGTTCTGCCTTACCTACCTATCGCCTCTGCGAAATGGCTAAAGAAAAAGTGACCGTGGCGCTGTCGGGGGATGGTGCTGATGAGCTCATTGCTGGCTACCGTCGATACCAATGGCATCTAAAGGAACAAAAGGTCCGCAATCTATTACCATTAGCACTTCGTAAACCCGTGTTTGGCACCTTAGGGAAACTCTACCCTAAGTTAGATTGGGCGCCTAAATTCCTCCGTGCTAAAACTACCTTTCAGTCGATGGCTTTTGATTGGGTTGATGGTTATCACAACAGTATGTCTATTTTGCGTAATGATGAGCGTAGTAAGCTGTTTAGCCGTGCGTTTAAGCAGCAGCTAAATGGCTATAGTAGTGTGGAAGTATTCCAAGGGCACGCAAAAAAAGCACAGGACTTTGATGAATTGGGTAAGGTGCAATATCTTGATATGAAAACCTACCTCGTTGGGGACATTTTAACGAAAGTAGACCGTGCAAGCATGGCGCACAGCCTAGAGGTTCGCGTGCCCATACTCGACCACCATTTTGTGGAGTGGGCCACCACGCTACCGGCCACAATGCGTATTGAAAAGGGGGAGGGGAAGAGTGTGTTTAAAAAGTCGCTTGAGCCTCACCTACCCCATGATGTGCTATACCGTAAGAAAATGGGATTTAGCATTCCGTTGGCCCAGTGGTTTCGAGGTCCGTTAAAAGAAAAAGTAAGCCAAGGGTTGCTTTCAACGCACATGAGTCAAAGTGGCATCTTTAATTCAAAGACTCTTCACTGGCTGATTAACAGTCATATGGATGGCACGCGAGACAATAGCGCATCACTTTGGACTTTATTGATGTTTGAGCGATTTTTGGCTAATGAGGTCGGCTCATGAATATACTTTACATTTGTCATCGGTTCCCTTTTCCTGCGAAAGATGGCAGTCGAGTGAGATCATTTAATATTATCAATCATTTTCGGCAACAGGGCCATAAAGTATGGGTGAGCTCTGTTGCCCGAAATAAGCAAGAAGCTCAACAAGGTCAGGGAATAAAGGACTATTGTTATGACTATCGCATGGCAAGAACTTATGAGTGGTTTCAAAAAGCGCGGATGGTATCGCGCCTCTTTACCGCTGAACCTTCGAGTATGGGCTACTTTTATTCTCCAGAAATGAAAAGTCAGATTAAACAATTGCTTAGCGAGCAAAGGTTTGACTTGATTTATGTCCACTGCTCGTCGGTGGCGCATTATGTTAGTCATGTTAGTCATATTCCCAAGATTTTAGACTTTGTTGATATGGACTCTCAAAAGTGGCTTAGCTTTACCCAATTTAAGCCATTTCCTATTAAGTGGGGGTATTGGCTTGAGGGAGTAAAGTTACAACGGGCTGAACGCCAATTAAGTGAGCGCTTTGACTTATGTACCACCATTACCCGCTCTGAATGTGACACGTTAGAAAGCTTTGGAAAAGGCAGTACTAATGACTGGTTTTCAAACGGTGTCGATAGTGAGTACTTCATTCCCGGTAAGAACGCCTATCAAGCCCATGTGGTTTCATTTATTGGGCGAATGGATTACTACCCTAATGAGCAAGCAGTAAGTTATTTTTGCCATGAGATCTTGCCATTACTTCGTCAAAAAATCGCCAATGCAGAATTTGTCATTATTGGTGCTTACCCTAGCGATGAAGTAAAAAAACTCGCTCTACTTCCGGGGGTAACTGTTACAGGTTTTGTTGATGATGTGCGGGATTATGTGCGCAATAGCGCAGTGATGGTTGCCCCATTGAGTATCGCCCGAGGGACCCAAAATAAGATATTAGAAGCAATGGCGCTTGGTGTACCTGTGGTGACTAGTGAACTAGGCGCACGCGGTATCGATGGTGATCCGGGAAAAGATTTTATCGTGGCCAATACGCCACAACAATATTGTGAACAGCTCTTTGCGCTAATGAGTGATGCCACACTACGCCACCATTTGTCACTACAGGGGCGGGCACGCATAGAAAATAATTACAGTTGGTCCTATGTGCTGCGACGTTTAGATGCATTGGTTAATGCCACTGTTGAAACTGAATCAGCGCAATCATCGGCAATAAAATCATAGGATAGTTAATGTTAGTTCTACATGTTTTTGATCATACGATACCTCTTCACAGTGGCTATACATTTCGTAGCCTGGCAATTTTGCGCCAGCAACATCGATTAGGCATTGAAACCATGCATGTCAGTTCGTCTAAGCAGCTAAACCAGACTAAAGCGACAGAAAATGTTGATGGACTTGATTTCTATCGTACATTTCCCACCGCGTTGGCCAAGCTGCCTGTTCTTAATCAATGGGATGTGATTTTTACCCTGGTTAGGCGTATTGAGGAAATTATTAAACAGCGCCGCCCGGATGTACTGCACGCTCACTCCCCATCGTTAAATGGTATCGCCGCTAGTATTGCTGGCAAAAAATACAAAATCCCAGTCGTTTATGAGATGCGTGCTTCGTGGGAAGATGCGGCAGTAAGTCACGGTACCTGTAAAGAAGGTTCGCTGCGTTATAAAGTTGGTCAGTGGTTAGAAAAGTATGCCTTAAACCGTGCCAGTCACGTCACGACGATATGCCATGGGCTATCTGAGCACATTCAACAGTGGGGGATCAGCCAAGATAAAGTGACGATTATTCCAAATGCGGTAGACCCAGATAAGTTTACGGCGCAAGGCGTGAAAAATGAATCATTACTATCGCAGCTTGCATTAGAAGGTAAAACTATCCTGGGCTTTCTTGGCTCATTCTATCGTTATGAGGGACTACATTTACTTATCGCTGCCATGCCAGAGATTGTTAAACACCGGCCCAACGTGCATTTGTTATTGGTCGGCGGCGGTCCAGAGGAAGGTAACCTCAAACAACAGATTCAACACCTGTCATTACAAGCGTATGTCACGTTCGCTGGCCGTGTTTCCCATCAGGAAGTTAATCAATATTATTCGTTGATTGACCTATTTGTTTACCCACGAGAGTCTATCCGTTTGACCGAAATTGTCACCCCCCTCAAACCACTTGAGGCGATGGCTCAACATGGGTTAGTTGTTGCTTCTGATATTGGAGGACATCGAGAAATGATCACCCACAACAGTACAGGAATTTTGTTTAAAGCCAATGATGTAAATGCAATTAGTCAATCGATTATCGACTTAGTAGGGCATCCAGAACGCTGGTTAGAGATAAAATGCGCTGGAAATCATTACGTTAACCAAGAGCGGACGTGGCAGCGTAGTGTTGCTCCGATTAAAGATGTTTATCAGTCAATTGTTTAGGCTTACTATATGAGAATAGCAATCGTTGGCCCAATTCCTCCACCCAATGGTGGTATGGCAATGCAAACCAAGCAATTAATTCGTTTAATGGATGAGGCCGGTTTTGATGTTACCCATATTGCGACTAATGGCGCTTACCGCCCAGCCGTTATTGGTCATATTCCTGTCGTTCGGGCGCTCTTTCGTCTTTGTGTTTATCTATTTACCTTATTGCGTAGCCTAAAATCCTTTGATGTCATTCACCTAATGGCAAATTCTGGGTGGTCATTTTATTTGTTTGCAATGCCCGTCATATATATAGCAAGCTGGTATAAAGTGCCTGTGGTAATGAATTACCGGGGCGGATTAGCGGATGAATTTTTTGCAAAAGACTGGCGCTGGATTAAAGGTGCCATAACGCGAGTGAAGAAAGTCATTGTGCCTAGTGACTTTCTAAAGCAAATCTTTGAAAAATATGACGTTGTTACCACCATTGTACCGAATATCGTTGATCTGACAATTTTTGACGTGCACCAGCCAGCGTTAAATGACGATAGCCTTCATGTTGTAGTGACCCGTAACCTAGAGCTAATTTATGATAATAAGACTGCGATAGAGGGCTTTGCTCTATTTTCAAAGCAATACCCAAACGCGACGATGTCTATTGCTGGTACCGGCGAACAACGAAGTGAATTAGAACATCAAGTTGCCTCATTAGAGCTTAATGAGCGCATTCACTTCCTTGGGCGACTCGAGCGTAATGAAATGGCTAAGCTGTATTCGAGCGCTGATATTTTGCTAAATACTAGCTTGGTTGATAATACGCCTAACTCTATTATCGAAGCGCTTGCCTGTGGTTTAGTGGTTGTTTCTAGCGATGTCGGGGGGATTCCATGTCTGGTGAGTGATAATAAGCATGCTTTTTTGATTCCGCCAAGCGCTCCCCAAAGGGTGGCAGATAAACTGATTGAAGTCTTACTAAATAAAAAAACTGCGCAGGAAATTGCCTTAAATGGGCATAACATGGTCACTCGATTTACGCCTGAAGTTGTTATTCCCCAACTCATAACTATTTATCAGGGACTTAGATAACTATGCGTGACATCGTATTACTAATTTTTCTCATTGCCATGCTATGCGTAATGCTAAAGAAACCCTTTGTTGGGATTTTAATGTGGTGTTGGATTAGTTATATGGTACCCCATAAGCTTAGTTGGGGGTTTATGGTGAACTTTCCCATAGCTCAGCTGGTGGCACTTACTTTTTTGTTTTCCTATGCGATTTCAAAAGAGCCTAAGTTTAATCGATTGCATGCGCCTATCGTATTTTTAGTCATATTTGACTTGTGGTTGCTGTTAACTTTTTTAGTACACCCCTTTACAGAGCACGCCATTACCCAGGTAAGTAGTTTTGTAAAGGTGCAGCTGTTCACGATATTTACCTATATATTGGTGAATAACAAAGAGCGGCTACATCAACTTTTACTGGTGATTTCACTTAGTATTATGTTTTATGGAGTGAAGGGGGGGATAGCGACCATAATTTCTGGTGGCAGCACTCGTATTTGGGGACCGCCTGCTGGTTTTTTTCAAGGAAATAACGAACTGGGGTTAACGCTTTTAGTTGCCATTCCAATTGTTTATTACTTTGCGATGATAACGAAGAATAAGTGGATAAAGTATGCCTTGCTAGGGGCCATATTACTGTCTACAGCCTCAGTGTTGGGGACGCAATCACGAGGCGCGCTGGTGGCAATAGCCTGTTGCGGATTCTTTTTCTGGCTTAAAAGTAATAGTAAGGTGATTACGCTGATCGCTTTACTGTTTATCGCGCCAATTGGTTATAACTCTATGCCACAAACTTGGCATGATCGGATGGCAACAATCGTACTCGAAAAAGAAGAAGATTATGACCTGTCCGTCCAGGGACGATTTAATGCATGGCGTATGGCTTACAATCTGGCTAATGACAACGTGATGGGGGGGGGATTTGACTCGATAACGGCAGCAAATTTCTATCTATACTCACCTAAACCAGAACAAATACATGATGCACATAGTATTTATTTTAAGGTGTTGGGGCAGCATGGTTATATTGGCTTGTTTTTGTTTTTAAGTTTATGGATTAGTGCTTGGCTAATGGCCAATAAGATTCAAAAAATTAGTAAGGGAAACGATGAGCTGGCGTGGTCTAGTCTCTTAGCAAGGATGTTGCAAATTAGCCTGATAGCATATGGTTCTGGCGGTGTCTTTCTCGGCTTATCTTATTTTGATTTGCCCTATCATATCGCCGTTTGTATCGTGGCCCTCTATAATATTACGTTAAAGGAAAAAGCAAGGTTAGCACACGCCAAAGCGGACTGTGACGAGGTTGAAAATGTTATTTTAGCGCCTGGCCAAAGGAAACCCAAAACTAAGCAGTTTGTATAGCTCATAACGAGTGTGTTTCTCGGTGTAAGACTAATTTGTTATTATTATAATATTTACTTTTTGAACAAAACGAAGTAAAAATAAAGTTACTAATTGAAAACGAAGTAGTTGAGATGATTAAAGTAATTATAGAAAGAAAGATCGCGGAAGATATGGAGTCTACTTACGAAATCGAAGTGAAACGTGCGCTAAAAGCTGTCATGGGGGCCAGTGGATTTATTTCTGGTGAATCACTTGTGGATATCAATCATCCAAGTGTACGCACTATTATCACCACATGGGAAAACTTAGCTAGCTGGAATCGTTGGTTTAATTCTGACTTGCGTCGAGATTCAAATTATAACCTGAGCCAAATACTGGAGCAGGAAGAAAAAGTAAAAGTATTAAAGACTCAGCCACTTTCATGAGCTGTACCTCCAACGGGGTTAACGTTGGAGGCCTTAAATACTAACTAAAAGTTAGGTGCTCTCTTTTCAAAGAAAGCACTAATTGCTTCTTTACACTCAGCTGACTTTACGCGCTGGGCGAAGATTTCACCTTCGCTCTTAATTATTTGCTCTATATGTTCCTTAAATGGCGCTTTAAGTAACGCTTTAGCTTGTTGGACAGCCTCTGGTGCTTGTGCAGCGTATTGATTTGCCTTATCTATGGCCAATGCAATAACCTCCTGTGGCTCACATACCTGATTAATTAAACCAATGTTATGAGCATACTGCGCATCAAAGCTCTTCCCTAGCATTAGTAACTCACTGGCTAAGCGCTGGCCTATTAAATAAGGCAGCAATAAACTCGAACCACCTTCAGGGGTTAAACCTAACGAAACAAATGGCATTTTGAACAGTGTGTTATCGGCACTAATGACATGATCGCAATGTAACAGCATGGTTGTGCCAATACCAACGGCAGGGCCTGCGGTTGCTGCAATAAGTGGTTTAGAGAAATTATTTAATGCCATTAAGAACGTAAATGGAGGAGCGCTGCTATCGAGCGGCGGTCGCTCTAGAAAGTCGTTTAAATCGTTACCGGCACAAAATACTTTGTCGTTACCAGAAATAACCACTGCACGAATATCTGGTGCATTGTCAGCTTCGATCAGCACATCACTAAGGGACAGGTACATTTGCGCTGTCAGGGCGTTTTTTGCCTCTGTACGGTTAATCACAACATGGCGCACATGCTTACTTAAATCATTTACTACAATGGGGGATGTCATACAGCCTCTTAGGTTAAACAGATGTTTCAAAGTGCAACTACAATATCGAATTTAATTTATCGACGCAATCTAAATGCTGGTTTTCTGCCTGTTGTAAATTAAGTTACAATAAGAGCGTCTTTTTCAACTGAGCTATGCCATTGCAGTCATTCGAATTACACCTTGATATAAGCAGCGAGATAAGTGCTGTCGATATCCTTGAGCAGAACTGTTCATTATCTAAAAGCCAAATTAAAGCGGTCATGCACAAAGGCGCTGTTTGGTTAACACAAGGTAAAAAAACGACGCGACTGCGCCGAGCCAAGAAACAGCTAAAGCCAAACCAAACGCTGCACATGTATTATAGCGAACAAGCACTGAGTGATGACTTTGTTAAGCCTACCCTCATTGAAGACTGTGGTGATTATAGTATTTGGAATAAACCCAGCGGCATGATGAGCCAAGGCTCGAAATGGGGAGATCATAGTACCATTGCTCGTTACGCTGAAGTGGTGCTTAGCCCACAACGTGCTGCTTTTATTGTCCATCGCTTAGATCGTGCAACCCAAGGGGTGATTTTGGTTGCGCATACTAAAAGTGCGGTGAGAGCTCTCACTCAATTGTTTGAACAGCGCGAGATAGTTAAGAAATATCAGGCGGTGGTTTCAGGTGAGCTGAAAGAGGTGATGGAATTTACTGCTGATATAGAAGGGCGCCGTGCTTATACAAAGGCACAAAGCATCAGGTATAACCCAAATAGCAATATGAGTCTTTTAGACATCGAGATTGGCAGTGGTAGAAAACATCAGATACGGCGTCATCTCAGCGGTGCTGGGTTAGCGATTGTTGGCGATAGGTTGTATGGAGAAACGCCGCAAGATAGTAGTATAAATTTGCAGTTGTGCGCATATCACTTGCACTACACTTGCCCAATATCTCATGATGAGAAAATCATAGAGATTACTCCCCAGTTACTTATTTCTGGGGAGTAATAGTTAGCCTTCGCTGCTAACAGATAAGCTTTCTTTAGCCGTTACTGGATTGGCGTACATTTTCAATAACCAGTGCTGCTGGGCTGAGGTTAATTCCCCCATCCGCTGTGTAAGTGATGAACTATCACCAGTATTCAGGTTATCATCTAGCTGCTTTTTAGCCTGTAGGTTTGAATCATACAGCTTATAGTTTGTGATTATCTGTCTATCGATTTCCGCCGCGATGGATTTAGAATCTTGATAATCGCCAACGACAGGTTGTCCAAATTCGATGTGCACACAGCCTTTGTCGCCAACTAACCCTTGAGTGATACTCCGAAGGTCTTCACCTTCGGCTTTTTCATATTCGCCGGTCTGTTCAATGGTCGCAAGTTCAATTGCTTTGTCTTTGTCACACGGGTCGAATTCATAGCTAATTGAGACAGGAACAATGTTTAACTCAGATAAATATTGTTCAATCGATTTGTCTTTGCCTTTGTTGAGTAGCAGCATCGAAATTAACGCTGAATTTGTTTTATCTAGTCCGTCCTTAGCACGGCCTTCACGCTGTGCGATCCAAACATGATGGTCATTTTCAGTTAGCGTGTGGTGAATATAACTAGATAAATTTTTTGATGCCTTTAGCATGGCACGTTTGGTTTCTTCGCTACGCTTAACAATAAAACTTTTATTAATACGCATTAAATCAGATACCCATGGCTTACTAAGTAAGTTATCACCAATGGCTATCTCAACCGTGCTATAGCCACTTTTATATAACGCTAAGTTTATTAAGGCAGGATCGAGCGCAATATCACGGTGGTTACTAATAAATAGTGTTGGCTTAGTCATGTCCAAACTATCTAGGCCATTAAAAGTGAAACCGTCGGTGCTTTTTCTAATGAGTTTATGTAAGTACTTCGCTACTTCTTGTTGAAACTCTTCAACTGAATGTAGTTTTGCCGCTTTGGACTTTAAATAAATCTTAACTAGCCAATGGCTAAAGGTAGGGAGAACGCTATTAAGTCGAGGAAGAAAATAAGCCGCGATAGACTCCTGAAGTGCTGGTTCATTAATGATATTCTGAATTACAGCGGGTGCCTCTTCATCACGAAACGGCCTAATGTCATCAAACATGAAATATTCTCAATTAATACTAACTAATTTAGACATTATGTCTTTGAAAAGCATAATAAACAAACTATTGGTATGTGTTAATGCGCGTGAAAAATAACGATTGATAGATTTATCGGAAACGATTTACTCACATGAACCTGAGATTTTACCTAATTCATGAAATCTTAGAGGTCGGAGGTGTTGCGCGGGCAATGATAACAAATTTGTCTTTGCAATTGCTGGTGATGAGTTTTCTTTATGCGTTGATAAGTTTATTTGTTAAGGTGGCTGTGTTTCAGTGTGGCTGTGCTGTCCAGCCATTTCTGGGCTCTTATCATCCGACTAATTTGATACTGCCAGGTTTCATTATATTGTATGATCCACGGTTTTAATAAAGGTGGTAACAGGCAGTGCAACGCTCTATTTTTACTGAAAGTAATTACCTGACCTATTTGTGTGGCAGCATATTTTCTACTCAGGGTCTTTGGATCCAGCGTATGACACTAGGCTGGATGATGTGGGAGCAAACCCATTCTGAAAGTTGGCTGGGTATGTTAGCTTTCTTTATGTTCTTTCCAACAATATTGGTAGGCCCCTTATTTGGTGTGATGGTCGATCGTGTCAATCGCCGCCGAGCTGCTGTTATAACCGGTGCGATACTTGGCTTAACATCGCTACTATTGTCATTATTGGTGTGGCAGCAATTAGCAAATGAACTGGTGTTGTTATTTTTTGCCTTGGCAATCGGTGTGGGAAATAGTGCTTACCAATCGATACGTCTATCTTTTGTACCTGAGTTAGTCAGTATTGGCAATATGCCCAAAGCCGTTGCTATCAATGCTGTCTTATACAATACATCGCGTTTTATTGGACCTGTTATTGCCGGGTTACTGATTAAATACCAGGGCAGTAGCGTTGCATTTGCAGTGGTAGCTGCCTGTTACGTTCCACTGATTATTGTCTTGATGCTTTTAAAGCTTGACCGTTGCCAAAAAACATCAGGAACACAAAAATTTACGTTCTTTGATGATATAAAAGCAGGGCTTGATTACGCTATCAACTCCGATCTTATCATGCGTTTATTTATGCTAATTGCCGTATCGGCCGTATTAGGTCGTGGTTTGTTGGAGATTTTACCGGCGGCGGTCGATGTGCTCTACGGCCGCGGGGTAGAGGGCTTGGCCTGGTTAAATTCCGCAGCCGGAGTAGGGGCTATTATCGCTGGGTTAGTCTTAACATCCGCTAGTTCAGAGCGTTTAATGTTAGCCACTCGATTGGGGGTAATTGCTTCTGGCCTGTTGCTAATAATATTTAGTTATTCCAGTAGCTTTGAATTAGGCCTGTTAATTGTAGGCGGCTTAAGCTTTTGTGCTACCGTTTGTGGTGTAGGAACACAGTCTCTGATTCAGGTCTCAGTAGTCAGTGGTTTTAGAGGTCGGGTTATGAGTCTATGGGGCTCGATAAATATTGGCGGTGGCGCATTGGGCGGCTTACTATTTGGTGTACTCACCGAGTTTATTGGCTATTCCTTTACGCTCATTACAATGGGGCTATTATGTGTTTTTGTTGCCTATCTCGCTACCCGTCACTTGGTCTTACCCAATGCGCAAGTGTCGGTAAATTAGCGGTGAACCAGATATTTAGCCAATTAACAGAACCTATCCCTGCTGCTCAGATCACAGGGATAAATTACCTGAGAAGTAGTTAGGCTATCGCTAGGATGGTTTTATTTTTTCAATGGTGACAGCAATCGACTTGTAGGTTGGCGTTCCACAACCCTCGGCAATACTTTCTAGTGGCACTAACGGATTGGTTTCGGGGTAATAAGCAGCGATGCAGCCCCGTGGTATTTGGTAACGGATCACCTTAAAGTCTGCTATAGAGCGCTCAACCCCATCACTTGATACTGTTCTAATGATGACTGCATCGCCTTCTTGCAAGTTGTGGTTTAGCATGTCTTCTTCACAGATAAAGATCACTTTACGTTCGCCATATACGCCGCGATAACGATCATCCATACCATAGATGGTTGTGTTGTATTGATCGTGAGAGCGCATGGTTTGTAACGTTAGCACTGGATTTGCGGTCAGAGACTGCGCCGATTCGTGGATCAATTGTTGTGGTAGCCGTGCATCACTAAATGTCGCTTTTTGATTGGGCGTATTCCATTGATGCAATGCTGCTGGGTTTTGAAGGTAGAATCCACGACTGGCTTTTACGCGCACGTTGTAATCAACAAAACCGGGGATAACCGCGGTAATTTCATCGCGAATTAAATCATAATTACTAGCCAGTTTACTCCAATCCACCACTTGCTCACCTACCGTTGCACAAGCAATAGCAGCGACTATCGCTGTTTCAGATTTTAGTTGGCTAGATGCCGGCTCATTTTGCCCCCTAGAGCTGTGGACCATGCTCATCGAGTCCTCCACCGTAACGCTCTGTTCTCCGCTCTCTTGACGATCTATTTCGGTGCGGCCCAAGCAGGGCAGGATCAATGCGCGTTTTCCTGTGACTAGATGACTACGGTTAAGCTTAGTACTGATATGCACCGTTAAGTCACACCGCTGTAACGCTTGATAAGTACGCGCGGTGTCAGGCGTTGCAGCAGCAAAGTTGCCACCTAGACCGATGAACACTTTAGCCCTCCCTGCTAGCATCGCTTGAATTGATTCAACGGTATTAAAACCAGCGTCTCGTGGCGGGGTAAAAGTATAGCGTGTCGCTAGGGCATCAAGGAACTCAGCTGACGGGTGTTCATTGATGCCAACCGTTCGATTACCCTGTACGTTAGAATGACCACGCACCGGACATGCACCGGCACCAGGTTTACCAATATTACCGCGTAACAGCAGCACATTAATGAGTTCACGCACGGTTGCAACAGAGTGGCGATGTTGGGTAATACCCATTGCCCAAGTAAAAATGACTTTATCGCTGTTGGCATAAATATCTGTCATCAACTCAATATCATCTCGAGATAAGGCGCTCTGTTGAAGAATCTTTTCCCATGAAGAATCTATAATTGCTTGGCGATAGTCATCAAAACCATGGCAGTGTTTGTCTATGAAGTCGTTATCTAAAAGTGAAGGATCAGTTGCTGCACGTTCTAATAAACTTTTGGCAATACCACGTAGAATCGCCATATCACCGCCTAAGCGTGGTGTAAAATAATGTTGGCTGATAGTGGTACTGCTAAAAATTAACATTTCTTTCGGGCTTTGGGGATCGGCGAAATGCTGTAGCCCTTTTTCTTTTAAATTATTGATTGCAACTATGCGAGCACCACGTTTACTTGCTTTGCGCAAGGTGCTTAACATACGGGGATGGTTAGTTCCGGGGTTTTGACCGAATACAAAAATGGCATCTGCCTGATCAAAATCTTCCATTGTTACGGTGCCTTTGCCGGTACCTAAGCTACGGGTTACTCCCACCCCTGATGCTTCGTGGCACATATTGGAACAATCAGGGAAATTATTGGTGCCATACACACGTCCAAACAATTGATATAGATAAGCAGCCTCATTGCTTGCCCGGCCCGATGTGTAAAGCAGTGCTTCATTAGGGGATGCTAATTGTTGCAAGCTTTCGCTTATGATTTTAACGGCCTGTTGCCAACTTACCGGCTGATAATGGTCACTTGTCCCGTCATACAGCATGGGCTCGGTTAGGCGGCCACTTTTTTCGAGTGAATGGTCGTCCCATTGCCTCAATTCCTGCAAAGAATGTTTGGCAAAAAACTCGCTGGTGGTGCGTTTAGCGGTCGCTTCCCAAGCGATGGCTTTGACTCCATTTTCGCAAAAGTCTATTTTCCCAGCGGTTTTTTCATCTCCCCAGGCACAACCAGGACAATCAAATCCACCCGGTTGATTAGCCTTTAGTAATGTTTTGACCCCCTGAGCGGCGTGCTCAGATTTAATGATATGTCTAGCGGAGCTTTTAAGAGCGCCCCAGCCGCCCGCGGGATGAGGATAGGGCGGTTTGTTATTTGATGATGTAGACATAAAATCCTCTGTAGTTAGGAGAAACGCTTGAGTTGACGTTGTTGAAAACAAAAAAGAATGACGCCAGTGTTACGGGCTGAATCGACTGCCAAGCTGGTTGGCTGAGCGAGCGTAATAAGTATGGGCAAGTTGCTGCGAGCGGCTTTTGCAACCAAATCATGACTGCATCGGCTGGTTAACATAACAAAGCCAGCAACGGTTTTCTCGTGCTCTTGCGCTAGGTGACCGATGAGTTTGTCTAATGCAGAGTGCCGTCCTACGTCTTCACGATACCCAATTACGTTGCCTGATAAATCAAAATAAGCAGCGCAGTGATTGCCGCGCATACCGCTGTAGGCTTGCTGTAATTGCGGTAGTGATTCCCTTGCTTGCAGAATGACACTGTCATCGGGAAAATCAATCATTGCCTGCACTGATGAGTGTTGGGCAATCGGTAATGCCATTGCATCGCTGACTGAGTCAAGCCCACAAAGGCCACAACCACTCGGTCCAGCCATGGTGCGGCGTCGTAGCTTTAAACGATGTTGTGTTCTGGCGAGTACGTGTAGATCGACTTGCTTGCCATTGGGGAGCTCTTTTATAACAATATCGAGTACTTCATTAACCGATTCGATGAGTCCTTCAGATAATGCAAAACCAAGCGCAAAATCTTCCAAATCACGATCGGAAACCATCATCACCGATTGACTAACGCCATTGATACAGACCGCCAAAGCTATTTCTGACAGATGTGCCTGTGCTAATGCCTCTACAGGTGGTGTCTCAGCTTGATGGTTTCGTCTGTTTAATAAACTCAATGCGTTAGTTTCCCATTATTGTGACTCTCGTCCTTTGCAATTGACGATGTTAGCCGCTATTTAGCGACCACCGGCATCTAAGCGAGAGCGTTCACTGTTCTCCACAAGTATACCTGTACCAAGTTGGTTAATCTCAGCCCACAGCTTATCATCAATTTCTATTCCAAATTCGATGGAATGCTGCTTATTTTCGGCCACGCGTTTAGGGCTGATGTAATCCTTTTTGGTATTTTGCAGCGACGATGTCAGGTCTACCCGTGAACTACAAATAATGGTGAGGGCTTGCTTGTCGTCTCCGCACGTTTCTAAATTAGTCAGCGCTTCGCTATAACTTGGGTACCGTTGCCCAGACCTAATGGCGGCCGTATGTTCTGTAATCTTGGTGCTGCCATTTTGCCAGTAGGCAGCGGCACTAATACCCCGGCGTCCACAGTCGGTTAGCGCTTTAAGTATAAACATTCGATTGTGACAGTTATGTACCGTAATCGTAGCGATTCCATTCTCCAGTGCCTTAGCTTGAGCCAGGTCGACAGCGGCGGCAATACAGTTCAATGAACTTCGATCGTGGGCATCGATAGTCGCCGAGGTGGCATCTTCGTAAATCACTTTACTTAGTGGCTTATCTCTGTCAGCACCGATATAGGGTAGGGCTTGTTCAAGTTCATTTAACCCTTTTAGCCCGTGTTTTTCCAGCCACATAATCATGTTGGCGGCATCTTCATAATTACCGACAAAATAACCGCTTGCCTCAAAGCATCTACGTAATGCTGCTTTTAATTCATTCATTGAAATATTCATGAGTTTTGTGATCCTTGTTGTTTTGGCGCTAATGGCATAAACCAGTCGTCATTAAATGTTTGCCCAATCTCTTCTAATAGTGGGGCACCTTGAAACATGGTGTTTCTTACCCATAAGCGAGAGCGTGGATCAAATTTGCTTACCCCAAAAAATGCTAACTTGCAGCGTAAGAGGTGCATTGGCAAAATATTTTGGTCTAATAAATTGGCTTGAATATCGCCATAAAAACAGTGACTCATGGTTTGAATTCGGCGTACGGTTCCGCGTAATTTAGGCTGATGTACCATAAAACGAGCTGTTGTGTGTTCAGGGTGCTCGGTTATGTATTCACACAGTAGGCTGTAGCATCTATGCACTGCAAACCCCACCGCTAAATCCATATGTTTCTTTTTACCTTCGACATCAGCGATGCTACCCAGCCGCGGCTCCATCTTCTCCTCAGAGCGATACCAATAAGTGTCGCGAGCGCCATCGGCGTCAAAATCAATTTTTATCGCCCACCCATAGCGGTCTTCAATTAAGGATTTTAGTTGTTGTAGTGGCATTAGTGGGTCAAGATCGAGATGTTCATCGGTACCGTGAAAATCTTCCAATTCATCAACTAACTCTGGATACAATTCAAGCATGATTGACACCAGCATCTCCTGTCCCTGTATTGAACAATGTTGTTCGCTCCATAGCACAAGGTCATTCCAAGAGTTAAACTCAGTGTTGGCTTGCATTTTTATTGCTGCCAAATCTTCAACAACATCTTTATTATGCTGGGTTTGTCTTTGGTCTTCGGTAATGGTTTGCACGGTGTGTAGTGAACATCGATCAATTAGATCGTTGAGTTTGTTTTTAATATTTGTATCTACACTACCGAGTGCGCGAACACGAGCCAGTGCTAATTCGCGCATTTCTACCCATTGATTAATCAATTGTGGGTGATTAACTAAAAACGGTGCCATGCCGAGACCTGTTGAATTGCCAATGCCGAAATAACGTTTTAACTCTGGTTTCATCGGCGAAAACGTCTCAGGTTTTTTATGCCGAGCGATATGCTCCACTTGCAACAAGCTAAAGTTGCGCAGCATCAGACAAACAAACATCTCACCAGAAAATGGGCGTGAAAAGTCTTTGTGCTTGCTGCGCACTTTCTCCCAGTCAGCCATGCCTAATTTGCCACTGCCGTAAACTGCCGTCGTACGGTATAAATAGCCGACCTCGGCAATCTTATCGACACTCGGCTGCTCACCATTTGCTAGCTGATTAACAACATAATCAAAGTTGCGCGCGCTACGGTTGGCTCGTGATAATACAAATACACGCGAATCGACGCGTCCGGCCTCTTGTTTTGGTACATTTTGGCGAAGTTTTTCCAGGTATTCATCGTCGACTTTGTCTTCGACTAACGCCATTGTAAGATCCCACTTAGTGGCGATAACTCGATCGTTGCGTTCGTCATTAGACAAATGGTCTGAAAACAGCACAAAGCTAAATAAGCCATGAGGTGCATTGATTTCATAAATGACTGTGCCATAACCATCACTATCTAGGTCAAACCGTGTTGGCTCAATATTCCATCGTTCACGAAAAATGCGACGAACCAGCGTGCGCATGAAGCTGAGACGGCTCTGATGCAGGGCCCCTAAGCGCTCAATACTCATTACTTGTCCCGGTGGTCGAAGGGGCATCGGATTATCGCCTCGCATTGATGCTTGAATAGCGGCATATGTAGTCATTGTGCTGTTCCTTAATTTGGCTATACAAAGTATAGCTCGTGGGGTAAGTGCTAATTGCGTTAACTTAACTGACCAATTTCGTTAGCTAAACTAATACCTTGATAGTGAGAGCTTTCTATCCGCGATATCAATACTTACCGCACAAACTATCATGTGTTTAACTTATATTCTGTTATCAGTCACCGGCAACATACTAAAATTGTTTGGCTCGATGAATGGCTTATTTTTGGTTGGAAAAGTACTTTTAGACAAGTCAAAACGGTATATCGCCTGATAAGTAAAACTTATGTTGGCGATTTAAGGTGTTGATTTACTTTGTTATTGGTGGAGTTTGTGGCAATTTTTTATTATGTGGGTGTAGATTGAAATAGACATCGAATACTGCTTAATTTTGTAAAAAACGATGTCTATGAATGTCATTTTTTGACCGGATTACTCTCAATAATAAAATCAGCCAACGCCTGTGCGGCAGGTGAAAGGGACTTTCCATTAAGCTGCACAATGCCAATATGACGCACCACTGTTGGTGTTTGCAATGGAATAAAGCGCAAGTTTGTATTGTCTTTCGGAAAGGCAAACCAGGGCAGTGTGGTGATGCCGATCCCTGCTTCAAGCATGGCAATTAGCGATAGCATATTTGATATATAAAATTGAGAATCGCCTAGTAGTGGGGCAGCTTCGCTATCTTCTAATAATCGTGAAGTCCCGTTGTTTATTAACCGTTGCTTGCGTAACTCCTTCCAATGTAACTCCTTAGCATCGGCAAGTGGATGATCGTGTCGACAAACAACCCCAATGCGATCTTCCCAGATTGGAATGAAGGACTTATCAGTATGTTCTTCCTCTTGCCATAGACTTGCGATACCAAGGTCAACCTGTTGGTTTTCGACCATTCTTAATACTGCTTCGGAGTTATCGTCATAAAAACTAATATGAAGGTCTGGGACATTGGCGACAAAGCTTGCCAACACTTCTGGCAGCATCCGGCACGCAATCGATGGCACCGAGGCAATTCTTAGATGGCCTGACTTGTGTTCACGCATTAACGCCATGTCCAGAGATACGCGATCATGATGAGCGATAAGATCTTTCGCCTTTGGTAAAAACTGACAGCCAAAGGGGGTTAATTGGGTCATTGTGGTTTTTGCGTTGCGCTTTTCAAATAACGCCGCACCTAACTTACTTTCTAAATCTCGGATTGACAAAGAGATCGCTGGCTGGGTTCGACAAGCCTTTTCTGCCGCGGCGTGAAAGCCTTTTAATTCAGCAACCCACACAAAGTGACGTAATTGGGCGATTTTAAATTCAGGTAGCATGATAAGCATTCCTTATCGATAGATATTATTTATTAATTTTTATTATTAAAGCATGTTTCATATGATAGGGCTAATTACTTTACGGAGGTTTATATGTCAGATTCAATTTTTAGTAACTACATTAACGGCGAATGGGTTGCTGGTGCAAGTTCGATTGCTAACATCAGCCCGGCTGATAAAAGCGATATCATCGGTCAATACGCTCAAGCAGACAAAGCGCAAACGCAAGCTGCTATCGAAGCAGCAAACAAAGGCCAGTTGGAGTGGCAAGAAAGTGGACTCGAGCAGCGTTATTCAGTGCTAATGGCAATTGGTGATGAATTGATTGCACGCAAAGATGAATTAGGTGAATTGCTAGCGCGTGAAGAAGGAAAAACCTTAGCCGAAGGCGTTGGTGAGACATATCGTTCAGGTCAGTTCTTCCATTATTACGCGGCAGAAGTATTACGCCAGATGGGAGAAACAGCAGATTCAGTACGTCCTGGTGTTGAAATTGAAACTCGCCGCGAACCTGTTGGTGTCGTAGGTATCATCACACCATGGAATTTCCCAACTGCAACTGGTGCTTGGAAAATTGCGCCGGCATTAGCATTCGGTAACGCCATTGTATTCAAGCCAGCTAATCAGGTGCCAGCGAGTGCATGGGCACTTACCGAAATTATTTCTCGTCAAGGACTTCCTGCCGGTACGTTCAATCTTGTAATGGGACCAGGCGCTGAAGTGGGGGACGTATTAATTCATTCTAAAAAAATCAACGCGCTTACTTTCACTGGCTCTTTAGAAACTGGTCGTAAAGTCGCTGCTGCTACAGCGGTTAACTTGGTTAAGTGCCAGTTAGAAATGGGTAGTAAGAATGCATTGGTAGTACTTGACGATGCTGATTTAGAAAATGCCGTTGAGTGTGCCGTAGGTGGTGCGTACGGTGGCACAGGACAAAAATGTACCGCGTCTTCCCGTTTGATTGTCACTGAAGGCATCCATGATCGTTTTGTTGAGGCGGTTATAGAGCGCATGAAAAAACTAGTCGTTGGTCACCCATTAAAAGAAGGGGTACATATTGGCGCTGTTGCTGATGGACGTCAAATGGAGCAAAACCTTAGCTACCTTGAACTGGCTAAAAAGGAAGGCGGTAAGCTTGTTTATGGCGGCGAGGTGTTAACTGAAGAAACTGATGGTTACTACATGCAACCAGCCCTGTTCACCGAAACTAATAATGATATGACGATTAATCGTGAGGAAGCATTTGCTCCTATTGCTTGTGTCATTAAGGTCAAAGACTTTGAAGAAGCGCTGGAAACACTTAACGATACAAACTTTGGCTTAACTGGCGGTATTTGTACACAGTCACTTAAATACGCCACTGATTTTAAACGCCGCGCTAAAACTGGCTGCGTGATGATCAACTTACCTACTGCTGGTACTGACTACCACGTCCCGTTTGGTGGGCGCAAAGATTCTAGTTTCGGCTCCCGTGAACAAGGGACATACGCTAAAGAATTTTACACCGTAGTTAAAACAACTTATATCCGCGCCTAAGACAGGAATAGCATGATGCATAACGATCTTATAGTGATTGACGGCCTGCAGTATTCAAATTGGAACCGGGCCATTTTTAAACAGCTTCGCGAAGGCGGCGTAACCATGGTTCACGTCACCATTGTTTATCATGAACAAATTCGTGAAACATTGCTGCGCATTGGCGAATGGAACCGTAAATTCGAAGTACATAGTGACCTCATCATGCCAGTGAAGTGTGCGGACGATATTCGCCGCGCTAAAGAACTGGGTAAAGTCGGCATCATGTTTGGTGCACAAAATTGTTCACCGGTTGAAGATGATATTGGCATGGTTGAGATCATGCGTGAACTCAACCTAATGATCATGCAGCTGACTTATAACAATCAGAGCCTTTTGGCTACCGGTTGCTATGAAGCAGTCGATAGCGGAGTAACTCGCTTTGGCCAACAGGTGATCAAAGAAATGAACCGCGTCGGTATGGTGGTTGATATGAGCCACAGCGCCGAACGTAGCACGCTAGAAGCAATCGAAATTTCAGAGCGACCAATAGTGATCTCTCACGCTAATCCTCTGAGTTTTCATGATGCCAAGCGCAACAAATCAGACACTGTATTGAAAGCATTAGGTGATTCTGGAGGGCTTTTAGGATTTAGCCTCTATCCATTCCACCTAAAAAATGGCTCTGATTGTAGCTTGAACGATTTTTGCGACATGGTCGCAAATACTGCCGACTTAATGGGAATCGATAATATCGGTATCGGTACCGATTTATGTCAAGACCAGCCTCTGTCGGTACTCGAATGGATGCGCAATGGGCGCTGGTCAAAGTCTATGGATTATGGCGAAGGATCTAAATCCAATGCTGATTGGCCAAAACCATTGTCCTGGTTCCGTGACAGCCGCGATTTCCCAAACATTACCAAAGGATTAATAGCCCGTGGGTTTAATGACCAGGATGTTGCCAAAGTCATGGGGTTGAACTGGCTTAACTTTCTAGACCAAGGGTTGCAACCGCAAACGGTAGTACGTTAATAAGTTGGGGTAATTTGGCCCCAACTATTGCTGCTAACCAAATAAATATAAGATTTCTAATTAGTAGGAGACGATAATGAATATTGATAGTGACCAACCCATAGTGGGCAACGAGGTGATTATGAAGAAGAATGAGTGGCTAAAAAATGTTGATTTGCCAGTGTTTTTGATAAGCGGTGGTGCATTAGTGTTGTTTGCTATCATGGCGTTGTATGACATTACAATGGTATCGAATTGGGTTAATTCAGCCTTTGCCGCGTCCACCAAAATGTTTGGTGCCTACTGGCAAGTTTTATTGTTATTGACCTTCATTATCGGGTTGTTCTTAGCGGTTGGACGTACCGGCTCTGTTGTTCTAGGTGGGATTAAAACGCCTGAAATGACAACGTTTAAGTGGATTTCGGTGATCATGTGTACCTTGCTTGCTGGTGGCGGTGTCTTTTGGGCCGCCGCAGAGCCTATGGCGCATTTTATCTCACCACCGCCATTGTTAGAGGCCGAGCCTAAAAGCGCCGATGCCGCTTATAATGCGCTGGCACAAAGCTTCATGCATTGGGGATTCCTGGCTTGGGCAATTCTGGGGACGTTAACCGGTATTGTGTTGATGCATCTTCATTATGAAAAAGGCTTGCCTTTGAAACCGCGTACATTGCTTTACCCTGTGTTTGGCGATCGCGTAATGACTGGGCCATTTGGTGCGATAGTTGATTCTTGCTGTGTCATTGCGGTGGTTGCAGGTACCGTTGGACCGATAGGTTTTCTAGGGCTACAAGTTAGTTTCGGATTGGAAAAACTATTCGGTATTCCAGATACCTACGCAACGCAAGTTACTATCTTAGGCGGTTTAATTGGTATCTATACACTTTCCGCTGTTAGTGGGGTCACCCGAGGCATTCAAATCCTCAGTAGTTTCAATATCATTCTGGCTGCTTTACTGATGGTATTTATCTTGTTGTTCGGACCAACGGCCTTTATTTTCGATGCTTACTTGCACTCTTTTGGTATTTACTTGGATGAATTTATTCCGATGGCGACCTTTAGAGCAAATCCAGGCTGGTTAGATTGGTGGACGGTATTCTTCTGGGGTTGGTTCCTAGGCTACGGTCCTTTGATGGCAATGTTTATAGCGCGTATCTCTCGCGGACGCACGATTCGTCAAATGGTGTTAACTATCTCAATTGTTGCCCCGGTTATTACCTGCTTCTGGTTCACCATTGTAGGCGGTAGTGGTTTAGCTTTCGAACTTGCTACCCCCGGTGTTATTTCAGAGCCGTTTACAGGGTTTAATTTACCAGCTGCATTACTGGCAATTACTGAACAGTTACCTATGGGGTACGTTATCTCGGTGCTATTTTTAATCCTAACCACGATATTTGTGGCGACAACAGGTGATTCGATGACCTATGCCGTGTCTATGGTAATGACCGGAACAGATCACCCCCACAGTGGTGTACGTATATTCTGGGGCGTGATGATGGGGGTTGTTGCCGCGCTATTAATCTCAATCGGTTCTGGCGGTATATCAGCATTGCAGTCTTTCATTGTTGTGACGGCGGTTCCTGTTTCGCTGGTGTTGCTACCATCATTATGGACGGCGCCGCAAATTGCTAAAAAGATGGCAGACGAGCAGGGGCTTTAACACCATAAACAATAAAGTTGTGGGGCCACAATCGTGGTTCCACTTTAACCAACTACGATTTTGTCATTAAAAAAGTTGAGAAGAAAATGAAACAAGCTGTAAAAACTGAACTATTCGCTTCAAAGGCCCCGCTAGAGTGGGCAATTATTGCTAACGGTACTTTGTCTACTGCACAAATCCCTATCGACACCGAAGGTAACGTGGTTGCAGGTGGTATAGAAGCTCAGGCACGACAAACCATGGAAAACTTTAAACACACCATTGAAGCGGCCGAGTTGACGATGGATGATGTGACACAAGTACTTATCTACGTGACTGCACGTGAGCAGCTGCCGGTCTTTAACAAAGTTTACGCTGAATATTTTCAGCCTCCTTACCCAAACCGTGCAGCTATGATTGTTGCGGGGCTAGCGCGCGAAGAAATGCTATGTGAAGTTGTAGCTTACGCGGCAGTTCCATAGCGAGAAAAAGCAATGTAGCTAACTAAAATTCCCAATCTTGCAAAAGACTGGGAATTTTTTTGTATTGGGTCATTTAAAACAATGGCCATATTATAACGAACTAAGAGTACCTCTTATGCGCCAAACCTTTATTTCGCTTTTTTCTCTGTTTGTTAGCTGCTTCATATTGTTATTGGGCAATGGGTTAATCAATGTGTTGTTGCCGGTTCGTATGGGGCTTGATGGAGTTGACACTGAAACTATCGGTATGGTGCTGTCACTGTACTTTGTTGGTTTGTTACTGGGCGCACTATACAGCGTTAATTTGATTCAACGAGCAGGACACATCAGAATGTTCGCCGGCTGTGTCGCTATTGGTGCAATCAGTATTCTCATTTGCACTCTTTCTTTTGAGCCACTGTTGTGGGGCGCAATGAGAGTCGTTATCGGCTTTTGTAATGCTTGTGCGTTTACTGCTATGGAAAGCTGGCTTAGTGCCAGTTCGAGCAAATACACCCGGGGTAAAGTCTTAGCAGTATACAACGCTGTGGCACTTGCGGGATTATTTGGCGGCCAGTTCTTTATGAATTTGGCTAATCCACAAGACTCCACGCTATTTGTTATTGCTGGCATTTTGCTCTGCGGGGCAATGATACCGCTGGTGTTGAGTCGTCATTCTGGCCCCGCTATTGAAAACGTAAATGCAATGTCCTTGCGCGCGCTATATAACATATCTCCGCTTGGTGTCGTTAGCTGTCTAGTATCCGGCTTAATTTATTCAGCTGCCTTTAACCTGCTCCCGGTTTTTGCCAGTGACTATAATATAATTGATTTTGAGCTATCTCTTTATGTGGGTGGAGCCATTATTGGAGCCTTTATACTACAGTTTCCTGTGGGGTATTTATCTGATCGATTTGATCGACGTACTGTACTGCTCAATGTACTTATTATTTCTGCGTTGGTTGATTTTTTGATCCCCTCGTTTGCCTCGTCGGCGAATCTCACTGGAGTCTTTAGCGCTACGGCTATTACCTGTGGCATTATTGCCTGTACTTATCCGCTAAGCATTTCCGAGGCCTTTGATAAGCTCCTGCCAGAGCAAATGGTTGCGGCGATGGGGAGTATGATTTTGTCTTTTTCACTCGGCGGAATCATTGGACCTTATGCAGCGTCAATAGTGATGGCACATTTGGGCAGTGCCTGGTTATTTAATTTTCTGGCGGTTATCCAGTTGTTACTAGCGACTTTTGTTGTGTACCGAATGATGGTACGAAGAGCACTTCCAAACGATAAGCAGGATACCTTTGTAATGCAGGGCGCTGTGATTGCTGCCGCTATTGAGATCCCGCCCCACACCAGAGGCTCTGAACAGGAGGCTAATGAGGCTACTGCTACCCCTGATTTGCAAGATTAACCGGGATTAAAAGTAGCCATAGCTTTTATAAAAATAACAAGACCCAAGATAACGGATAAGCTAGCAATTAATGGTTTGAGGTAATATGGCTTAAAGTGTTTATCAAGCCTCCTGGACAGTAAAAAACCAAGTAATATGGCAGGTAGCAGCGGCAAAGTAAGTTGGATTTGATGATAGCTAATATTATCTGCAATCCATAGTAGGGTAAGTGAAATTATCGTACCTACCAAGAAAAACAGCCCAAGCTCTGCTCGGGCTTTTTCCGGGCTGCTATTTTGATAAGCTAACGCTATCGGAGGTCCACCAACTGATGTCGTCGTGCCCATTAGTCCAGAAAAAAAACCAGCGATAAATAGGTTACAAGATGAGGGCGACACCCTAATGTCACGATAGGTCAGCAAGACCGATAAGACAACAAAAATGGAAAAAACGAGGTAGAAAAATTCTAGCGGTAATAATGTTAGTAAGTACACTCCCAGCACAGAGCCTGGCACCCGCCCAATTAAAGCGATTTGAGTATTCCCCAAGTGTAATTTATGCCGATAGTTCACTGTATTTAGCAAGGAGAGAAAGCACCCCAATGCCAGAATGGGAGCTGGTAAAAAGTTTGGTTCTATTAATACTAGTATGGGCGCCGCGATTAACGCCATGCCAACCCCCGCCAAACTTTGTAGCACTGCGCCAATAGTGACAGCGATTAGCGCAATTATCAGAAGAATAGGATTATCTAGCATAGTGTAGGAGAGCTCTTTGCTGGTTCGTCTGCGTTAAAAGGATAATTATCTGTGAACATCAAAATGGGAGCTAATTAGATTAACTTACTAGACCATAAGTCAAACTCATCGTCGGCCGATGATGCCTCAGTGATTAATTTAGTTAACTGGTAAATCGCCTGAAACCTAGCGTACACAGGATAATCAGCGCTTTCTTAATCTCTCTCTTCTATTGTTAATAAGAAGCACTTATTAATCGATTAAATTTATTGGCTTCACAATCAGGCCCACCTCTTTAATATCAAATATGCAAATTTTGAACACGAGAGTAACCAATTTGACGTTTCGCACAAGCACCGCTAAAGCGTTGCTCATGTGATGTTAATAAAATAATAATTACCGGGGAATAAAATGAAGTTGAGTACAAGTTTAGCCTTAGTGGCAACATTAATCACACCCACTTTAGCGCAAGCTAACAGCGATTTGTTTAATTGGTATGGGAGTATTCGTGTCCAATTACAAGACACAAATAAGGGCGAAATTGAATACAAAGATAACTATTCACGTCTAGGGGCCTACGGCAGCACCGAGATTCTTGACGGCGTTAAAGCTAACTATAATTTTGAGTTTCGTTTGTTTACCGATGACGGTTCTTTTGCTGGTAACGACTCTCGAGCGCGTCTTGCTAATGTTGGGCTAGAAGGGGACTTTGGCTCCGTATTAATTGGTAAGCAATATTCACCTCATTGGAATTTTACCGACAATGCGATTGATATTTTTTCTGATATTGATGAATCTGCCGGTTGTACAAATGAATCAGCTGGTGTGATTTGTCACACCCACCGTTATGGTTTGTATGCATTAGATGCAGCGGGTAATGGTCATTACATTGAATACTTACGCCCTGATCGCGCGGTTAGTTATGTTACTCCCGACATGGCTGGCTTTCAGGCTGCTATGTTAATCGTGCTTAATAATGGTGATGTAAAAGCAAATGCCGCAGGCGATAAGAGTGAAGATATTGTTGGCTATAATTTGGCGGCTAAGTACGTTGTAGGTGACATTACTGTATCTGCTTCTCGTTATGACCTAACCGGAATGGCAGGCGACAACAAAGTTGATTCATTGCAAGTTGCCTACAACCATGACAACTTAAGTGTCGCTGCGCGCTACCAAAACTCAAGTGACATGCGTTTTTATGCGGGATTAAACCCAGCAGGCGAGATAGTTGAAGAAAAAGTTTATGAAGTATACGCCGGCTATAAGTTTGACAAGGTTCAGTTACAGGCAACTTATGGTCGTGTGTCAATGGACTCTCCGAGCAACCTGACCGTTGATAGTGGACAACTGGTGTTAGACGCTATTTATAAGCATAAGTTTGGCGCATTCTATGTTGAATACAGCGCTTGGGGGGACGAAGCAGAGCAAGTCTTTGAAGCTGCAGATAAAGTGTTGATTGGCTATCGATTTGATTTTTAACCTAATATAAGGCCGAGCTTAAGGTTAGCCGCTATACACTCGTTGTATCAGCGGCTTTTTTGTTTTCAACCTCTGGATAAATATCAGTAGATTAGTAGTGGCGACACCTCAGAGTCGACTTACTTTATTTCAGGCATAAAAAAATCGCCCACCTGATGGCTCGGGGCGATTGCTTTACCATTAATAGATAGTTTAAGTGATTGGATGCGGGAGCTACTTATTTTGAAACAAGCAAGGAGCTAACGAGCTTCAGGTTATGAGGCTTAAAATGTAACTTCCCTAAGCAAACTTTTATGTGCATAAGAGAGCTTTACTTAAAAATCTCGTTACATGTAAGGAGATTAAATATAAAGTTTGTGATAGCCATATATTAGCTTTGCGTTATCAGCAAGCCAAGATGTCACAAGAACAGGCTGTTATTTTATGCGGATTACCTACAATACGGCTACTAAAACACGAGCCTACTATCAATAAAGGGGGCTCTTAAATGTAATGTTTAAAGCGAAGTTAAAGTTAATTCTTTGATTTTATATGGATAATATTTAGGTTGTTTGGTCTTTGTTAAATTTTGCTTTGGTTAGTTTACTTACTTATCAGCGTACCTAAAACTATTGGATCAGGTCAGTTACACCGATACTTACAATCTATATTGTATATCCATAGTGCCAATTTTGATGTAGACATTCTAAATTATCAATTTAAAAGTGTATAAAACCTATTCGAGGTTTCGTAAAATGGCAATTAATTAACGGCAGGAACCGATGGATACAGCAATAATGAATACAATTGAAAGACGTCATGACATAGTGCAATGCACTCTCGACTCAGGAAAAGTTTTAATTCCTGATTTGGTAGATAAATATGGTGTTTCTGCTGTTACGATTCGCTCCGATCTTAATAACCTTCATAGTAAAGGGTTGCTAATTCGAACTCGTGGCGGCGCCGTTGCCAGCAATAAAATCACACAAGAGCTGTCTATCAATGACAAGTATAATGAGCATTCTGAAGTTAAACGAAAGCTAGCGTTAGTTGCGAGTAATTTGATCGATGAAGAAGATGCGATTATTCTTGATTCAGGCACAACAACAGCAGAAATCGCCAACTGTTTAGATAGGTTTAAGCAGCTAATCGTGATGACTAATGGTTTAAACGTTGCCCAAAACTTAGTAAATGCAGATGGCGTGGAAGTGTTAATGACTGGCGGTAGCTTGCGTAAAAAATCATTATCATTTTATGGCAGCCAAGCTGAAGATAGCCTATCCCGTTATCATTTCAATAAAGTTTTCTTAGGGGTAGATGGTTTTGATTTAAATGTTGGAGTTACGACTCATTTTGAGGCGGAATGTGTCTTAAATCGCAAGATGTGTGAGGTTGCTAGGGAAGTCATTGTGGTGACTGATTCATCTAAGTTTAATACCTTAGGGGTGCACAAGATTCTTGGCTTAAAAGAGATCGATGTATTGATAACTGATGAAGGAATTCAAGATGAGTTTATTCAATCATTAGAAGCCAACGGAGTACGAGTCATTATTGCTGATTAACGGTGTGTTGAAAATAAAAACACTGGCAAGATATTGCCAGTGTTTTTTAATTGCTTTTAGTATTATCTAAGCCTAACTACGCCATTTGCGCATCTTATGTCCTTTTACCGCATAAAACAGAATAAATAAATAACAAGGTAGGGCGATCCAGTAAGCACTTTGTGTATCATTTGCTTCGGCGAACGCGCCATATAGCATCGGTAATAACGCACCTCCTGAAATTCCCATTATTAATAATGCAGATCCCTGCGCGGTAAATTTACCAAGACCGTCAAGGGCAAGGGGCCACACTGATGGCCAAACAAGTGCGTGAGATAAGCCCATTAAAGCGACAAAGAATACCGGATTCGGGATGGTCGCAATATTAGTAAACCCCCATAATAAAGACGAAATAGACGATGAATCGACTGAACTCGTTAAGATACCAACGACGCACAGCGCACCCGCAATCCCCGATCCAACTAAGGCATGGCGTTGATTAAAATACCTAGGAATACAGGTCGCACCAATAATATAGCCTAGCACCATGAACACCATCGTATAAGAGGTGAGAATAGCGAAATTATCCACTCCCAAATCTGAGCCAAACAAACCTATGGTGTCACCTGCAATAACCTCAACCCCGACATAAGCAAATAATGCGACTGCGCCAAGAACCACTTGCGGGAATTTTAAAATACTAGATTGGTCATCATTCTCTTGTTGTGGCTCAGGATCGATTTCTGGTAAAGAGGAGAATCTAACTAAACCAATCAGAAATATTAATGCGCCAGCCATATATAGGTATGGCACGATCAAACGCTCAGACAACGCCTGAATTTGTTGTTGATTAAGTGCTGCCAAGGCCTGTTCTGAGGTATCACCGAGGTCAGACAGTATTAAAGCGCTAAATACCAAAGGAACAATAACACCAGCCCCCTTATTGACGATTCCCATGATACTAATACGCATTGCTGCGCTTTCTTTCGGACCTAAGATAACCAAGTAAGGATTCGCCGCCGTTTGTAATACTGTCAGGCCAGTCCCCAGAATAAACAAT